>NZ_CP060296.1:3654007-4000514 GCF_014303735.1 Variovorax sp. PAMC28562
CGGATGCCTTTTTCGTACGGGATGCCGAGTGCGGACACCGGGCCGGAGAGCGAACTGATGAAGCCGATCCTGAGGTCGGCAGCCATCGCGGCGGCCGAGAGTCCCATGGCGATGCCGAGTGCCACGGCGGTGCGGGTCATGTTTTCGATCGATGTCATGGGTGCCCTTTCAGAGGAATATGAAGTTCGAAACATTGAGGTGTCAACAATATTGGCGTGTCATGGCATCGAATTCGAAGCATGGATGTCAGTACGGCGCTTTCATCGGGAAAGCTGGTCCTGGTGCTTGCCGGCGAGGCCCAGGTAGGCCTCGACGACACGCGGGTCTTGCGCCAGTTCGGCGGCCGGGCCGTGCATGCTGATGGCGCCGGTTTCCAGCACGTAGGCGTAGTCGGCGACCTGCAGTGCGGCACGTGCGTTCTGCTCCACCAGCAGGATCGAGACACCGCGCTCGCGCAGCGCCGCGATGATGCGAAAAATCTCCCGCACGATCAGCGGCGCCAGGCCGAGGCTGGGTTCGTCGAGCATCAAAAGGCGCGGCCTGGCCATGAGGGCGCGGCCGATGGCGAGCATCTGGCGCTCGCCGCCCGACAGCGTGCCGGCCAGCTGTTCTCGCCGCTCCTGCAGGCGCGGGAACAAAGCGTAGATTTCTTCCAGCGTTTCCGCGCTGTCGCGCAGGCCGCGGCGATGCCGGTCGAAGGCGCCGAGCGCGAGGTTGTCCTGCACGCTCATGCCGGCGAAGAGCTCGCGCTTTTCGGGCACCAGCGTCATGCCGGCGCGCACCATCTGCTCGACCTGCGGCGAGCGATGCACCGTGCCGTCGAGCACGATCTCGCCGCGCGACGGCAGCACGCCCATCACGGCAGAAAGCAGCGTGGTCTTGCCGGCGCCGTTGGGGCCGATCACGGTCACGATACGTCCGGTGAAGACCTCGATATTGGCTTTGACCAGCGCATCGACCTTGCCGTAAGAGACGGTCAGGTCGCGGACTTGGAGCACCTTGTCGGTCGTTGGGTTCTTCAGCGCAGCGCTCATGCGTCCACCCCACCCAGATAGGCCTCGAGCACCGCTGGATTTTTCTGCACCTCGTCGGGCAGGCCCTCCGCGATCTTCTGGCCGAAGTCCATCACCACCACGCGGTCGACCAGGCCCATCACGAAGTCCATGTCGTGCTCCACCAGAAGAATCGCCATGCCCTCCCCGCGCAGCTTGCGCAGCAGGTCGCCGAGCGCTTCCTTCTCTTTGTGGCGCAGGCCGGCGGCAGGCTCGTCGAGCAGCAGCAGGCTCGGATCGCTGGCGAGTGCGCGGGCAATCTCCAACGTCCGTTGCTGGCCCAGTGCCAGCGAGCCGGCCTCGTCGAACATGTGCTCCTTCAAGCCGACGCGCTCCACCTGGTGCGCGGCCTCGGCCATCAGGCGCGCCTCTTCGGTGCGGTCGAGTCGCCACGCCGCCGCCAGCACGCCGCGCTTGCCGCGAAGGTGCGCGCCGATGGCCACGTTCTCCAGCACGCTCATCTCCGTCATCAACCGCACATGCTGAAAGCTGCGGCTCAGGCCGAGCTGGGCGATGGCGCGCGAGCCGCGGCCGGCGATCGAGTGACCGCGAAACATCACCTCGCCCGACGTGGGCGTGTCCACGCCCGAGAGTTGATTGAACATCGTGCTCTTGCCCGCGCCGTTGGGGCCGATCAGCGCGAGGATTTCGCCGGCATGCACCGTAAGGTCCATGGCGTCGTTGGCAATGAGTCCGCCGAAGCGGCGCGTGACCGCCGTCGCCCTCAGCACCACTTCGCCACGTGACGGCATCGGCCGGCGCGGCAGCGGCTCGGCCGTCGGCGACACGCTGCGGATGCGCCCGGCTTGCAACTTGGGCATCAGCGTGGTCATGCAGCGTGTGACAAGGCCCCAGAGGCCCGATCGCGAACGCTGCAGCAGCACGATCAGCAGCGCGCCGAACACGATCATCTCGAAGTTGCCGCTGCGGCCCAGCAGGCTCGGCAAGATGTCCTGCAGCCATTGCTTCGACACGATGATGACGCCGGCTCCGAGGAACGCGCCCCACACCTGGCCGGCACCACCCACCACCGCCATGAACAGGTAGTCGATGCCGTATTGCAGGCTGAACGGAGACGGATTGACGAAGCGTTGCAGGTGCGCATAGAGCCAGCCCGAAGCACAGGCTTGCAGCGCGGCGATGACGAAGATCACCATGCGCGAGCGCGCGGTGTTCACGCCCATCGCCTCGGCCATGACCACTCCCCCTTTGAGCGCACGGATGGCGCGGCCCTGGCGCGAGTCGAGCAGGTTTTGCGTGGTGAGCGCCGCCACCAGCACGAAGGCCCAGATGAGGTAGTACATCTGGTTGGCGCTTTCCAGCTTGACGCCGAACAGCGAGATCGGCGGGATGCCCGGCAGGCCGGTTTGTCCGCCCAGTCGGTCGAAGGTGCCGAACAGGTAGTAGAGGCTCAGGCCCCATGCGATGGTGCCGAGCGGCAGGTAGTGGCCCGACAGCCGCAGCGTGAGCGCGCCCAGGACCAGCGCGACCGCCAGCGTCAGCAATAAGCCGGCGAGCAGCGCGATCCACGGCGAGTGCTGTGCCCAGGTGAACATCGCGGGCACTTCGATCACGCCGGTCGACAGCGCGGCCGTCGTGTAGGCGCCCAGTCCCACGAAGGCAGCCTGGCCGAAGCTGGTGAGGCCACCGACGCCGGTCAGCAGCATGAGACCGAGCGCGACCAACCCGTAGAGGCCGATGTAGTTGAGCAGCGTGACATAGAACGGCGGCACCACCAGCGGCGCGACGATGAGCAGCAGCACGAAGATGCCGAGCCCGATGAATGAGCTTTTGGCGCTCATTCCTCGTCCTCCACGTGCTTGCTGGTGAGCGACAGCCACAGCAGCACCGGGATGATCAGCGTGAAGACGATGATCTCCTTGTAGGTGCTGGCATAGAAGGCCGAGAAGGCTTCGATCAGCCCGACGACCACCGCACCGATGGCTGCGATCGGATAGCTCACGAGCCCACCGATGATCGAGCCGATGAAGCCCTTCAGGCTGATGATGAAGCCCGAGTCGTAGTAGATGGTGGTCATCGGCGCGATGAGCACGCCCGACATCGCGCCGATCAGCGCGGCCAGGGAAAAAGTGGCCTTGCCGGCGAACACTGGCGAGATGCCCATGAGCCGTGCGCCCATGCGGTTCATCGCCGCGGCCCGCAGCGCCTTGCCGTACAAGGTGCGGCCGAACATCAGGTAGAGCGCGCCGATCAGCAGCAACGCGACCGCGATCACGCACAGCGTCTGCGCCTTGATGCGAACGCCGCCGACCTCGATGATCGCGTCGACCAGTGGCGTGGTGCTCGCACCGCCGGGCCCGAAGACCAGCAGGCCGACGCCGACCATCGACACATGCAGCGCGATCGACACGATCAGCAGCACCAGTGCCGGCGCATCGGCGATCGGCTGAAACACCAGCCGGTACAACAACGGACCGAGCGGCACCAGCAAGGCCAGGGTCAACGCGATCTGCAGCGGCATCGCCATCGTGGCGAGCGGCAGCTTGTAGACCGCCAGCAGCATCAGCAACGGATAGACCAGCTTGCCCGCGAACATCCAGCGCAGCGGCACGGCGCGCTCGCTGCGCATCAGCAGCAGCGCCACGTCCACCGCGGCCGAAGCCGCGAACAGCAACGTCACCAGCCACGCCACCGCGCTGGGCTGGCCGGCCTGGATGGCCGCCATCGTCAACGCCCCGTAGGCGACGAACTCGCCTTGCGGAATCAGGAGCACGCGCGTCACGGTGAAGACCAGCACGATCGACAAGGCCAGCAGCGCGTAGATGGCTCCGTTGGTGATGCCGTCCTGGCCCAGGAGAACTGCAATCTGGAAATTCATGCGGTGACGCGCTTCGCTCTTTCTTCGCCTGTGCTGCTTACTTCAGCAGCTTCCAGTTGCCATCCCTGACAGTGATCAGCTCACGGCCGCGATCGTCGAAGCCGCTGTGATCGGCCGCCGTCATCGTGTAGACGCCCTGCGTCGCGACCAGCTCCTTGGTCTGCTCCAGCGCGTCGCGCAGTGCGGCACGGAACTCCTTGGTGCCGGGCTTGGCTTTCTGCGCCGCGATGGGTATCGCCTTTTGCAGCAGCAGGCCGGCGTCGTACACGTTGGCACCAAAGGTGGCGGGCTTGCTGCCGTTGAGCTTTTCGTAAGCCGCGATGTAGTCGATGGCCATCTTCTTGGACGGGTTGCTGTCGGCGATCTCGGGCAGCACCAGCATCAGGCTGGCGGCCAGGATGGTGCCTTCGACCTTCTTGCCGCCGAGGCGCAAGAAGTCGGGCAGCGCAGCGCCGTGCGTCTGGAAGATCTGGCCCTTGTAGCCCTGGTCGAACAGCGTGGTCTGCGGCAGCACGGTCGGGCCACCGGCGGCGGCGATCAGCACCGCATCCGGGGCAGCGGCAAGCACCTTCAGGCTCTGCGCGGTGACGGACGTGTCGGTGCGCAGGAAGCGTTCGGTCGCGACGATCTTGATGTCGTTCTTGGCGGCAAGCTCGCCCACCACCTTGACCCAGTTCTCGCCGTACGGATCGTTGAGCGCGATGACGCCGAGCGTCTTGACCTTCATCTTGACCATCTGGCCGATCAGCGCCTTGGCGATGATGTCGTCGTTCTGCGTGGTCTTGAAGACCCACTTCTTCGGCTCGGTCATCGGCAGCACCACCGCCGCTGTACCGACCGGCGCCAGCATGGGCACACCGGCATCGGCGATGAACTGAATCACGCCCATCGCGTTGGGCGAGCCGCTCGGGCCGATGAGCGCGTCGATGTTCGACTCGCTGATCAGCTTCTTGATCTCGGTCACCGAGTTGGTGGAGTCGCTGGCGTCGTCGCGCGAGATGTACTCGACGGTCAGGTCACCGATCTTGGTCGGCAGCAGCGGGACCGTGTTCTTTTGCGAAATACCGACCAGGGCGGTCGGTCCGGTCGACGATGTCACGACGCCGATCTTCACCTGCGCCAGCACGGGCGCCGCGAACGTTGCGATGGCCGCGAAGATGGCGAGCGCCGTCAGGGACTTGTGTGACTTGAGAGGTTTGCTGGGCATGGAAAAGAACTCCAGGTTGAGAAGAAACTGAACAGAGCAAGAAACGGCGCAACGTGCGGTGCTCGAAGTCGAAGTCGAAGTCGAAGTCGAAGGCACGGTAAATGTGTCTGTAGACATCACAAGGCGAGGCTGCCGACACTGGTGCCGCCGCAAACGTACAGCACCTGGCCGGTGACGAATCCATTGGCAGGGTCGACGAAGAAGCCCACCGCGCGTGCCACGTCGGCCGATTCGCCCAGCCGCTTGACCGGCACCGAAGCGGCCAATGCACGCTCCTTGTCGCTGCCCTCTTCCACCAAGTCGTAGAACATGTCGGTGCGAATCGGTCCTGGCGCCACCACGTTCACCGTGATGCCGTCGGCCGCGAGTTCCAGCGCCCAGGTGCGCGCCATGCCCAGCATGCCGGCCTTGGTGGCTGAATAGGCCGTGCGCGTGGCGAGGCCGACCGCGGCGCGCGACGACATCAAGACGACGCGACCGAAGTGCTGTGCGCGCATGCGTGGCAATGCGGCCTGCAGCAGCTGAATCGCACAGCCGAGGTGCAATTCGGTCAGCGCATCGAGATCGGCCAGCTTGACGTCGGCGAGCAACGCAGGGCGAATCACACCGGCGTTGTGAACCACCGTATCGACCTCGAAGCGGCGCACCAATTCGGCCGCGGCCTCGCCGGTTGCAGCCCTGTCGCCCAAGTCGACCTCGATGCTGTGCATGCGCGGATGGTCGATGCTCGCCTTGCGGCGCGACAGCGACACGACCTCGTAGCCTTTGGCCAGCAAGTCTTCGCAGATGGCCTGGCCGATGCCGGCGCTGCCGCCGGTGACTGCGGCGACCTTGCGCGGCGCTGCGCTCACGAGCCAACCCCAATCAAGGCGAGTACGCGCAACGGACTGCCGCTGCCCTTCTCGATCTTGAGCGGCGGACAGATCAGCACCGCGCCGGCCGGCGGCAACAGGTCGAGGTTGCAAAGGCATTGCAACCCGTAGCGACCCGCACCGTGCATGTAGTAGTGGCACGGGTACGGTGGACGCAGGTGGTAGCCCTGCCCGGCATCGGTGCCGATGGCTTCGGAGCCGAAGCCCAGCACGTCGCGCTGCTCTACGAGGAAGCGGACGGCCTCGGTACTCGGGCCGGGCGTGTGCTGGCCGGTTTCGTCGAAGTTTTGATAAGCCTCGGGGTCGGCGCGCTTGGACCAATCGGTGCGCATCAGCACCCACGCGCCCTTCGGAATGCGGCCGTGTGCGGCTTCGTAGCGCTCGATGTCGGCGACGCTCAACAGGTAGTCGTCGTTCGACTGCACGTCGGTCGAGCAGTCGATCACGCAGGCGGGTGCGACGAAGTTCTGCACCGGAATCGTGTCGACCGAGTTGTTGGGCAGGTCGCGCCCGGAGATCCAGTGGATCGGTGCATCGAAGTGCGTGCCGGTGTGCTCGCCGCAAGAAAAGTTGTTCCAGTACCAGGCCGGGCCGCGCTCGTCGTACTTGGACACTTCCTCAATGCGAAAGGGCCAGCACTGGCCCATTTCGGGCGGCAGCGCGATCTGCGGAAACTCGGGTGTGAGCGTCTGCGTGAGGTCGATCACGCGGATGCGGCCGGTGCTCATCGCGCTCACCAGGCCACCCAGTATTTCGGCGGCGGAGAGCGATGGGGTGTTTATCGTCATGTTGTCTTTGCTCATGCTTCTGCTTCTTCGCTCAGCTGCCGCCCGCGGCCAGCTCGCGCTCGAGAATCTTGGGGTTGTCGCGCCAGCGTTCGAGCCACTCCTGCGCCACGTCGCCGGGATAGATGTCTTCCACGCCGTCGCGCAGTGCCTTCACGATGGCGTTGGCCAGCGTGTCGGGGGCCAGCTTGGGCGCGGGCATCTGCTGGTTCCAGTCGTCGTCGATCGGGCCGGGGAACACGTTGATCACGCGAATGCCGGCCGGCCTCAACTCGGCGCGCAGGCACTGCGACAGCGACAGGGCCGCCGCCTTCGAAGCGCTGAAGGTGCCGTGCGGCGGAAAGTTGCTGAGCGCATAGACCGACAGCAGGTTGACCCACGCGGTCGCACCGGTCTGCCCATCGGCCGCGCGCCCCTTGAGCACCGGGCCGAACTCCTGCGCCAGCCGCAGCAGGCCGAAGTAGTTGATGTCCATCTCCGCCTTGGCCGCGTCGGTGCCACGGCGTGCCCCGATGCCGAAGGTGCGGTGTACCTCGGCGTTGTTGATCACGATGTCGACCTTGCCACCGATCTCGCCGGCCAGCTCGGTCACGGCCCGGCCGTTGGTCAGGTCGAGCGGCACCAGCGTGACTTGCGGCAGCGCCGAGATGTCGTCCAGTCCGCCCAGCTTCTTCCACGGTTCGGCATGACCGACCCAGACGATGTCGGCACCGGCCTTGACCAGCGCGCGCACCAGCGCCTGCCCCACTTCGGTCTTGCCGTCGGTCACCAGAACCTTGCGGAACTTGGGGTCGCTGGTCATTTCACGCAGCATCTTGTCGTCGGCCATATAAGCACTTCCTTCGTTCGGAAAACCAATGAGCACGGCCTGCCCCGCGCGGTCGAGCCGGGCGCCGACGCGCACGCGGGTGGGAGCTTTGTCGACTTCGTCCACTTCGCCGTGCAGATGCACCATGAGCGTCGGGCCGGCATCGAGATGCACCAGGCCCAGTCGCCACGGCAGGCGCTCGCGAAAGTACAGGTCGTTGCTGTGATGCAGCGTGGTCGTCGCGAGCAGGGCGCCCTCGCCGCTTTGTTCGCGCCAGCGCAGGCTGACAGACAGGCACTTGTGGCAGACCTCGCGCGGCGGGTATTGCACCGTGCCGCAGTCGTCGCAGACCTGCAGTTCGAACCGGCCCTCCGCGGCTGCGGCAGTGATGCCGAGCGCGACGCGGCCGCGTGCCCACGGCGGCAGGTTCATCTGCCGGGTGCGCAGCACCGGGTTCTTGCGCGGCGGATGGATGAAGGGCATCGTCATGAGCGCCCTTCCCCGCGGCCAAGACCACGGCCGAGGATCACGGCGCCGGTGCACAGGCAGCGGTCGTAAGTGACCATGCCGAAGCCCGCCACCAGGCCCAACTGCGCATCGGACACGGCACGGTCGCCCGCGTCGCCGGTGAGCTGACGAATCGCCTCAGTCATGCCGAGAAAGCCGCCCGCCGCGCCGGCCTGGCCAGCCGACAGTTGCCCGCCGCTGGTGTTGTTGGGAAAGCTGCCGTCGTGCGTCATCGTGTTCGCGCGCGTGAAGGCCGGGCCCTCGCCCTTGTCGCAAAAACCGAGGTCCTCGAACTGCATCATCACGATCACCGGGTAGTCGTCGTAGGTCTGCACGAAGTCGATGTCCGATGGTTTCACCGCGGCCTGCGCATAGAGATCGTCGCGGTCCATGCGCCAGCCGCCGCGCACCATGATCGGATCGTCTGCATACGCGTTGTGACGCTCGATGGCGCCGTGCACCAGCGCGTGCGGCAGGCCGAGGTCGCGTGCCCGCTCCTCGCCCATGACGAGGAATGCTTCGCCGCCGGCACAGGGCATGACGCAGTCGAACAGATGGATCGGGTCGGAGATCGGGCGCGCCGCCATGTAAGCCTCGAGCGTGAGCGGCTTCTTGAACATCGCATGCGGGTTCTTCAGCGCGTTGGTCCGCTGGTCGACCGCGATACGGCCAAAGTCTTCGCGGGTGGCGCCGAAGGTGCGCATGTAGTTGGCGGTGATGAAGGCGAACACCGAGTTGGGGCCGCCCGCGCCATACGGATAGGTCGCGTCGCGCGAGAAGTTGCTGAAGGCGCCGAGGGTCTGGCGAAAGGAGTCGACATGGTTGGTGTCCCCGGCCACGCAGGCCACGATATCGGCATCGCCCGACTGCACGGCGCGCGCGGCGCGGCGCAGGCACATCACGCCGGATGCGCCGCCTGTGGGTACGTGGTCGAGCCAACGGGGCGAGAGGCCGAGGTGCTGGGTGAGGCCGACGGCGGTGTCGGGTGCCAATGAAAAGCTGCTGACGCAGAAGCCGTCGATCTGTTCTTTCTTGATGCCGCTGGACTGGACCAGTGCATCGACTGCGCGGCCGAGGAACCAGTGGGCCGTGCGGGTGGAGTAGCGCTCGTAGGGGACGGTCACCGGGACGGCCACGGCTACGCCTGCATAGGACTGGCGGCGTTTTACGGTTGTCATGTCAGTGGGTCCGACTCGGGGCGCGGGTGCATTCAGCCCTGCCGCTTCTTCATGGACCGCGTATCGATGCAGTTCGGCTGCGATGGCAAGCTCAGAGCCAGCGCACGCAGCTCGCCGCGCTGAATCTTCTGTGACGGCGTGAGTGGCAAGGCGTCGATGAAGGCGATATAGCCCGGTGCCTTGTAGTACGCGAGTTGGGCCAAGGCATGGTCGACGATGCTCGCGGCAATCTGTTGTTTGGCAGACTGGTCGGCGTCTTCTCGCAACACGATGCAGGCGAGCACTTCGTCTCCGCGCACGGCGTCGGGAGTCGCTGCGACGGCGGAGGATTTGACGGCGGGGTGCTGGTTGAGCACGCTTTCGACCTCGACGGCCGAGATGTTCTCGCCGCTGCGACGGATCACGTTCTTCTTGCGATCGACGAAGAAGAAGTTGCCTTCTGCATCGCGCCGAACCAGGTCGCCGGTGTGGAACCAGCCGCCGGCCCAGGCTTCGTTGGTGGCTTTCTCGTCTTTGAGGTAGCCGGAGAAAAAAGCGCGGCGTGGATCGGTGCCGGTTGAGCGCACCAGCAGTTCGCCCGGTGTGCCGACTGCGGCGTCGTTGCCCTGGTCGTCCATGAGCTTGATTTCGACGAACGACTCTTGTCGGCCGAAGCAGCTTTCGCCGACGAGTCGAGGCTCGTGGTTGGCCATGATGCAGGCGGCGACGCCGGTCTCGGTCATGGCCCATGCCTCGACCAGCGTGAAGCCGAAGCGCACTTCGAACGGTGCGTGGTTCTTGCGGTCGACACCGGCGCCAAAACCCCAACGGATCGCGTGGTCACGGTCGGCGGGCGATGGCGGCGCCGACAGCAGCATCGCGGGCATCACGCCGAGGTAGTGGACGATGGTCGCACCGCTTTCGCATGCGCTTTGCAGCCAGCTTTTTGGATGGAAGCGGTCGAGTTGCACCAGGCAGCCGCCTGCGACCAGCACCACCATCGTGGAGCAGGCCATCGCGTTCATGTGCGTCAGCGGTAGCGGCGTCATCACGCGTTCGGTGTCGCGGCGCACGCTGCAGACGCCGTCCAGCGCGGCGTACCACTCGCCCGCGTTGACGAAGTAGGCGTTGCTCAGGATGCAGCCCTTGGGGCGACCGGTGGTGCCCGAGGTGTAGAGCAGCGCGCATTCGGTGTCGGCGCCGATCGGCTCGGCAGCACGCGGTGCGACGGTTTTGGCGGCGGGCATCGCGTCGTCGGGGCCCATCGTCTCGAAGGCCACGTCGGCCAGTGCGGCGGCGGCCTGCAGGTCGGCGGCACGTTCGGGCAGCGTCACGGCGAGCCCGATCTCGCTGTGGCCGATCAGGTAGCTCAGCTCGGCCGAGCGCATGTCGGCGTTGATGGGCACCACGCTCGCACCCAAGGCATTGAGCGCGAACCAATGGAACAGGAAGGCGGGTCGGTTCTCCAGCAGCAAGCCGATGCGATGACCGTGGCCGTAGCCGGCTGCGGCATACGCCGTACGCATGCGCGCGACTTCAGCGGCGGCGTCGCTCCAGCGGATCGCTCCCGCCGCGATGCCATACGCCGCGGCTGTGACCGACTCGGTGAACAGGAACTCCGCACCGGGCGTGCGTGCCGCCGTCGCCGAAAAGACATCGTGAACCGTGCTCATATGAAGAGTTGCACCGCCGGCAATGCCGCGTCGCAGTTGAGCAGGTTGACGCGCTTAAGCGTAATGCGCAAGGCGCCTTCGTGCACGGTCAGATGATGGAAGAAGGTGCCCACGTAGAACTGAAGCTCATCGCCCTGCGACTCGGTGTAATGGAACTCGGTGCGCATCACAAAGCGGCCCGCATCTGCGTCGAATTGCTCGATCACTGGCACTTGGAGCAAGTGGTGGCAGCGGCTGCGCGGCTGTTGCGAGAACGCGCGCGGGCTCTTGAGGCGCTCGATCCTCAGGTCGCGCAACAGCTTGTCCTCGTACATGTGCGAGGTGTGGTTGATGCCGTCTTCCTGATCGGGCACCAGCGGCACCCAGTAGAAGGCGTCGTCGGTGAAGAGCGCGTTCCACTCTTCGTAGCGACGCGTGTCGAGCAGATGCGCTTCGTTCACGACGAAGTCGATCAGGTCCTGGCGAGTGATTTGAGTCTCGTTGGCCATTACATGGTCTCCGTCATACGTTCTACCCAGCTTCTGTACTGGTTGCGCATCGGTAATTCACTCGTGCCACCCGTCGTGATCTCGCCGCCCTTCAACTCCGACGCGTCGTAGTCGCGATGCAGGCTCACCCACTCGTTGCCGCTGGCTTGCAAACCGGCCTGCATGCCGCGATACGCCTGCAAGTCGTCGTGCCCCACGACGGAGAACGGCGAGTTGATGAGGCGGTTGTACATCGTCGTGCGCTGCAGCAGTTCGGGCGGCGCGCCTTTGAGGCGAAAGGTCCAGCTTTCCACCAGCGTCTTGTCGGCCGCGATCGGCTTGATCACCCGGATCGACTGGATCGCGCCCTTGATCGTGAGGTTCGGGTAATACACGGTGTTGTGCCGTGCCATGCCAAGGATCTGCGCCGTCTTTTCTGCCCCAAAACGCGCCTTCATCGCGTCGTCGTACTCGGGAATCGCCGCGTACTTGCTGTGGATGCTGAAGTGCACGCCGGTGAAGCTGTGGCCGTTGTCGTAGGTGCGAATACCCATGTCGTCGAAGAACTTGTAGTCCGACATGAAGGGCACGAATTGCTCGACGGCCATGGGCTTGGGCGCATCGGCAGGCTGGTCGGCCCACATGCGCTTGGCGGTGCCGGCCGAAGACTCGTGCGCGACCATCGGATGCATCGTGTCGTTGAGGTTCTCGACGAACATCTTCCAGTTGCACTGGTGCATGAAGCGCAGGCACCCGCCCGCTATTTCCAGCTCACCTTCGGGCGAGCGGTCGGCCATGTTGTCGAT
Organism: Variovorax sp. PAMC28562; assembly: GCF_014303735.1. Taxonomy (NCBI): domain Bacteria; kingdom Pseudomonadati; phylum Pseudomonadota; class Betaproteobacteria; order Burkholderiales; family Comamonadaceae; genus Variovorax; species Variovorax sp. PAMC28562. Next base: position 3,666,181 of record NZ_CP060296.1, read on the forward strand.
GGAACTCAGCGAGTCGCCGAAGTATTCGTCGAAGTCCGGCCCGGCATCGTTGATCTTCACGAAGATGAAGCCGCGGTGGGTGCGCACCTGCTTCAGCGTGGTGAGGCCCTTGGCCGATTCGCACTCGTGCAGGGCCGTATTTTCATAACCGGCCTTCAGCGGGATGGCGAGCAAGGCGCCGTCTGTCTTGAAGGTCCAGGCGTGGTACGGGCAGCGAAAGAACTTGCCGGTGTTGCCGCACGACGCGCTCACCAGTCGCGAGCCTTTGTGGGCGCAGCGGTTCATCATGGCGCGCACGGCCCCGTCGGTGTGGCGCACGACGATCAACGGCCGGCCGGCGATTTCGTTGGTGATCCAGTCGCCCGACTTGGGCAACTGGCTCTCGTGGCCCACGTAGTTCCAGGTGTTGGCGAAGAAGTGCTCCTGCTCCAGTTCGAACAACTCCTGGCTGGTGTAGAGGTCGCGATGCACCTGGTCGTTGCGCACCAGCGCGCGCACGGCGTCGGGGTTGTCGCGGTAAGAGGTCATGAGTCTCGTCGCTCCTTCAAAGGTCGATCACGAGCCGCGCACCTTTGGCGCGCGAGATGCACATCTGCATGACATCTCCCTGCGCCTTCTCGCGGGCGGTCAGAACGTAGTCGCGATGGTCGATTTCGCCTTCGATCACCTGCACCACACACACGCCGCATTCGCCGCGCTTGCAGTCGAACATCGGGTCGCAGCCGTTGTCGATCAGGCAGTCGAGCAGTGTCTGGTCGGCCGCCACGGTGAAGCGCTGGCCTGATTGCGCGAGTTCCACTTCGAAGGGTTGATCGCCCTCCTCCATCGCGGTTTCGGTGAAGAGCTCGAAATGCACGCGATCGTGTTCCCAGCCGCGCGCCTGCGTATGGACGAGCACGGCGTCGAGCATCACCTTGGGGCCGCAGACGTAGAGACGATCGCCGGTCGGTACGTCGTTCAACAGCGCCTCGATGTCCAGCGGCGTACCGGCTTCGGCGTCGGCATGCACCTGCAGGTCGTCGCCCAAAAGCGCTTGCAGCTCAGGCAGGAAGGCCATGTGGTCGCGGCTGCGGCCGGCGTAATGCATTCGAACTTCTGCGCCCTCGGCACGGCGGCGCGCGGCCATGGTCGCCAGTGGCGTCACGCCGATGCCGCCGGCCACCAGCACCGATCCTCCCGGGCCGGTGTGCAGCGGAAAGTCGTTCTTCGGTGCTTCGATGGCGAGCGTGTCGCCCTGTTTCAATCGCTCGTGCATGAAGCGCGAGCCGCCGCGGCCATCGGCCTCCTTGCGTACGGCGATCACGTACTCCGCCGGTGCCACGGTGGCGTTGCGCTCGGTCGCGAAGTTGATCAACGAATAGTGGCGCCAGTCGGTCTTGCCGTCGGGCAACGACACCTGCACGCGGATGTGTGCGCCGGCAGCGAAGCCGGGCAATGCCCTGCCGTCGTCGCGCCGCAAACGCAGCAGCCGGATCAGCGGATTGAGTTCGCGCGCCTCGGCAACGCGAAGCTCGAGCGTGGCGGTGGGTACTGCCGAAGTAGTCATGTGGTGTCTCTTCAGCCTAGCGCATGCTGTATCAGCGCAGCCTGCAGCTTGTGCCCGTGTTCGTCGGCGAGCGCCGCATCGCGCAGCTCGCGCAATGTCGCCGGCGCCAGCATCGCACCGGCGCGCTCGACCGAGCGCATCAAGGTGTCGTAGTTGCGGATGCCGCGTTCATGCGTGTCGCTATAGCCCTTGACCAGTCGCTGGCACTGGGCGATTTCGACTGCCAGTTCAGGGTTGCGCTGTGCGGTGGTCGCAATGCGTTGCAGCCACTCTTCGATGCGGCGGTTTTCTTCGGCGTAGCGCATGGTCGAGCGCCGCCAGCGCTTCATGCTCGCCACGATGCGCAGCATCAGGTAGCCGTGCAGCGAGCTGGTCTGGATCACGCGGCCGTGTTGCGTGAAGCGCTCCACGAGCTTCTTCGGCGTCGTGGATTTCATGAGCCAGCGGCCGATGCTGCCGGGCAGCGTCTCGCAGATTTCCTGCAGGCGCGGATGCATGTATTCGTTGATCGTCATTACCTGGTCCACTTGCACGCGCACCTCGCCACGCACCCTGTCGAAGCGCGTCGCACGGGTCTTCAACGCAGCGACGCGGGCTGTGTCTTCGTAAGACATCCACAGCGCCAGATGGCGCGCGGTTTCGCGCAGCAGACGGTGACCGTCGCTCGCCGGCAGCGCAGCGACGGATGCCATACGGTCGAGATAGAGACTCGCGTAATCCAGGTCCTGATAGTCGATCAGACGGCGCACGCCTTCGAGCAGCAGGTCGTGCGCCGCGGCAGGAAAGTCTCGCTGCACGCGTTCGACGAGCGCGCGCACAGCCGGATGGCGCGGCTGCGGAAGCGGCGTGAGAACCACTGCCTCAACAGGCGCTTCGCCATCGTCGCCCGCTTGCGCACGGGCGAACGCAGCACCGAAAGCCTTGAGGCTGGGCTTCACGCCCACGCCGCCGCGCTCGATGGTCGATTCGAACTGCGCGCGACTGAAGGGCAACACGCCCGACCCCGACAGCGCACCGAAGAGCACGGCACTGATGACGCTGCCTGAAGCTTCAGCCGCTCGTTCCATGTCGAAGCGGATAAAGCGCCTGGCGGCCTTTGCCGTGTGCGCGAGCAATTGCGCGCTGTCGACCCGGCCATCACCTAGCGCGCTCTTTTCCGCAATCGAATACACGCGGTGCGTCGATGCGATGAGCGTGGTGCGGTCCTTGGTGACAAGGCCGCGCTGCACCGCGCGCCCGGCTTCCATCAGCTCCGACGCCAGCACCACATCGACATCGCCCGGCAGCGGCATCAACGCCAGCACAGGCCGGCCGCCATCCGCTTCGGCTTGCGCGGTCGGGTAGAGCTCGACGTAATAGATGGTGGCGCCCGTGCGCTGCGCCACGCCCGGCACCGAGGTGGTCTGCGCGACGTAGCCGTTGGCCTCGCCCATGTCGACGATCCAGTCGGCCAGCACGCCGCCGCCCTCCCCGCCCATCGCAAGGATGGCAATTTTGATAGGTTGGGTCATCGTCTAGAACGCATACGCTTCACGGCGCCTGGCTTCACCACGTTGCAGCCAGCCGATCGCACCAGCGCGCACGCGTTCGCGGATGCGGTCCCAGCGGTTCGGGTTGCTGATCACTTGCGCTTTGTAGAACGATGGGCACAGCACGGCGGCATGCGAGACCTCGCCGCACACGCCGCAGCCCACGCAGGTGTCGAGCACGGTCGCGACCGGATCGGTGCGCAGCGGATCGGGATTCGGCTTGATCGACAGCGACGGGCAGCCCGACAGGCGGATGCACGAGTGGTCGCCGGTGCAGGTGTCGGAGTCGACGCCGAACTTGTCGCGCACCATGCGCTTGCCGTCGGCGATCGCCTTGCGCACCAGCGGCTTTTCGCGGCGCTGCTTGTTGAGCATGCACTCCGATTGCGCGATCAAGACCTTCGGGCCTTTCGTCGTGGTGGTGAGCGCATCTTTGAGTGCATCGCGCATGCCGGCGACGTCGTAGGTGCGCCGCAACGTCTTGACCCACTCGACCCCAACGCCGCGCACGGCGCGCTCGATCGCATGGCCGGTGCTGCGTGTCTTGTTGACCGCATGCGACGAGAGGATGTCTTGTCCGCCGGTGGCCGAGGTGTAGTTGTTGTCGACGATGACGGTGAGGTTGTCGCTTTTGTTAAAGACCGCATTGGCGATGCCGCTGGTCAGGCCGTTGTGCCAGAAGCCGCCGTCGCCCATCATCGAGATCGCACGTTTGCCAGCCGGCGCATTGAGCGCCGACGCGCCCGCACCGCCGAGGCCATAGCCCATCGTGGTGTTGCCGATGTTGAAAGGCGGCAGGATGGAGAACAGATGACAGCCGATGTCGGCGCTCACGTGGTGCGCACCGAGTTCGCGCTCGACCAGCTTCATCGCACTGAAGATCGGCCGCTCGGGGCAGCCGGTGCAAAAGCCTGGTGGTCGCGCGTGGACGACGTCGCCCAGCGCGCCGGATGCCAGCGCGCTGGATGGCAGCGCGGGCCCAGGCGCGCTGTCGACGCCGATCTGCGCGACTTCCATCAACGGGATGATCTTGCGTGACTGAACCGGTGCCGGCAGCGGCGCGAGCCGTTCGTAGCGCTCGCAAAAACTGCGCGCGCCTTTCAGCAATTCGGAAGACGTGTATTCGCCCGCCACCGGCAGCATGTCCTTGCCGTGCAGCGCGGTGGTCGAGCCGGCCTGGCGCAGGATGATCGCGAGGTTCTGCTCGACGAAGTTGGGCTGGCCCTCCTCCACGATCAGCACCGCGCGCTTGCCTTCGCAAAATCGGATGACCTCGCTCTCGATGACGGGGTAAGCCACGTTCATCACGTAGAGCGGCACCTGCGTGTTGCCATAGACGTCGGCCAGGCCGAGCCTTTCGAGCGCGCGAAGCAGCGTGTTGTAGCTGCCGCCCTGCACGATGATGCCGATGTCGTCGGCGTCTTCCGAGAAGAACTCGTTGAGCTCGCGCTCTTCGATGAAGCGAACCGCGGCGGGCCAGCGTTCCTTGATCTTCTCCTGCTCGTGCAGGAAGCTCGCGGGCGGCAATACGATGCGGCTGACGTCGCGCTGCGGATTCTCCAGCGCGTCTTTCAGCGTGAACTTGGCGCGCTTGTTGTCGCCCGCGATGAAGTGGCCGTGCACGTGGCAGGCGCGGATGCGCAGTTGCAGCATCACCGGCGTATTGCTGGCCTCGGAAAGGTCGAAGCCCTGCTTCACCGCGTCGACGATGCTCGGCAGGTTGGGTCGCGGATCGAGCAGCCATATCTGCGACTTCATCGCGAAGGCGTGGCTGCGCTCCTGCATGATCGACGAGCCTTCGCCGTAGTCCTCGCCCACGATGATCAACGCGCCGCCGGTGACGCCACCGGATGCGAGGTTGGCCAGCGCATCGGAGGCCACGTTGGTGCCCACGGTGGCCTTGAAAGTGACCGCGCCGCGCAGCGGGTAGTTGACCGATGCAGCCAGCGTGGCGGCGGCCGTGGCCTCGCTGGCGCTGTTCTCGAAGCGGATGCCGTGCTCGGCAAGGATGTCCTGTGCGTCGGCCAGCACATCCATCAGGTGCGAGATGGGCGCGCCCTGGTAGCCGGCCACATAGGAAACCCCCGATTCGAGCAACGCCTTGGTGACGGCCAGAATGCCTTCACCGCGGAACACGTCTCCGCCGGAAAGCCTCAGCTTCTTGACTTCTTCGACGAACGAACGCTCTGCCATCGTGTGTCCTTCTTCTTGTCGGTCGTGGGAGGATGCGCTTCAGTTGCCGCATCACACTTTCTATAATGTTGACAAATGAATGTATCCACAATCATGAATAACCCTGTGCACGCAAGCAGCGTGCCTGAGGTGACTGTGGGTCGCTTTCATGGCTAAGGCGGTCGATCACACCACCGGACCGCATCGCTTCGTCGACGACTATTTGCCGGCATTGCTCGCGCAGGCCAGCCAGATCATTTCGTCGGAGTTCCACGAAGTAGCGCGGCAGCAAGGTTTCTCAATTTCGGAGTGGCGGGTGATGGCGTCGCTGGCGGGCAGCGAGCCGATCAGCATCGGTCAGCTCGCGCAAGTGACCGTGACCAAGCAGCCGACGGTGACGCGTCTGCTGGACCGGATGGAATCGCGCGGACAGGTCGAGCGGCTGCCCCATGAAAGTGATCGCCGCATCACCCTGGTGCGCATCACGAAGAAGGGCCTGAAGGCGGTCGAGCACCTGATGGAACTGGCACGCGATCACGAGCGTCGCGTGCTCAAACCCTTCGGCCTGCGGCGTGCCGAAGAACTGAAGCACACCTTGCGGCAGATGATCGACCAGCACGTGCATGTGCCGGTCGAGCCGACCGAAGAAGACTAACGACCGAGGCCAGGGACTGCTAGGCAACCAGCACCGCGCGGCCACGATGGCCGCGCTGGGCAATCCAGTCGAGCGCCAATGCTGCATCGGCCAATGCGAAGGGCTGCACTTCGAGCTGCAGACGGCCATCGGCCAGGCGTGCCAACAGCTCCGGCACCATGGCACGCCCAGCCGCTTCGCGCCGGAACATGTTGAGCGGCAACAGCGCCACATCGCGCTGCAGGAAGTGCGCGATGTCGAGCGCCAGCGTCGGGCCCGCGGTGTAGCCGATCAGCACCGCTCGGCCACCGGGGCGCACGCAGGGCAAGACCGACGACAGCACATCCCCGCCGACGGTGTCGACCAGCAGGTCCGCGCTAGCGGGCGGAGGCGCAGCGGCAAGCGGGTCGACCGCCGTTGCGTCGCAGCCGGCATCGCGTGCCAGTTGCATGGCGAGCGAGCCCACCGCGCCGCTCGCGCCGGTGACCAGTACTTGTTCCCCAGGCTGCAGCTTCGCGACTTCGTGCAGCGCGACCCATGCCGAGGTGGTCGGCGAAAAGAAAGCCGAGCCGAGCGCCATCGGTATCGCATCGGGCAACAGGCCGAGCGCTTCGTCGGGGGCGTCGATCTGCTCGCACCAAGTGCCGTCGAACAGCGTGCCCAGGCCGCTGCCGCGCAACCACACACGCTGCCCGGCCGCGTAACGCTCGCTCGCGACGACGATGCCAGCGGCCTCCACGCCCGGCGTGTACGGAAACGGCGGATGCCGCAGAAAGCTGCCCCGCCACACGGTGCGGTCGATGTGGCCAACAGTTGCCGCCTGCATGCGCACGATGCTGCGGCCGGGCCGTGGCACCGGATCGGCAACGTCTTCCAGCACCGGCACCGCGTCGAAGCCGTGGATGCGAACGGCCTTCATGAGCGCGTCTCTTCGGCCGCCGCGCGCCAGAGTCCGGCGTGCCGCAACTCGCCGAGCGTGCGAGCCAGCACGTCGCGCCGGTAGGCGGCGACATCGCGGCCCTGATAGTCGTAGAAGCCGCTGCCGGTCTTCAGGCCGAGCCGCCCTTCCTCGACCATGCGATCGACGATGGCCGGCGCGGTGTAGCGCTCCTTGCTCAGCGATGCCGACATCTCGCGGCTCGCGTGATGCAGGATGTCGCAGCCGCCGAAGTCGATGAACTCGACCACGCCGATCGCGGCGAAGCGCAGGCCCAGGCCATAGCGCGTCGCCTTGTCGATCTCTTCGGCGGTGGCGGCGCCCTCCTCGATCATGCGGGCTGCCTCGTTCATCACCAGCGCCTGCAACCGCGGCACGATGTAGCCCGGCGATGCGCCGCACACGACGGGCAGCTTGCCGATCTCTTCCATCAGCGCCTTGGTGCGCGCCAGCACGCCAGCGTCGGTGCCCGGATGGCAACTGAGTTCGACGACCGGGATCACGTAAGCCGGATTGAGCCAGTGCATGTTGAGGAAACGCTCGGGCAGTCGCACCAACGCGGCGAGCTGCGTCACCAGGATGCTGCTGGTCGTCGAGGTCAGGATCGCGTCGTCGCGGCAATGACGATTGAGCTGCTCGAAGGCCTCTCGCTTGGCCGCCATGGTTTCGGGCACGCCTTCGAAGACCAGCTCGGCCGCCGCCAGTGCCCGCGGTGCGGCGGCTGCGTTCACATAGTGCACACGGGCGGCGATCGACTGGATTTGCGCTGCATCGATGACGCCGAGTTGCGCGAGTCCTGCGAGAGCGCCCGCTATCTCCGCACTCGCTTCATCGCGGAGGTGCCGCCAGGCTTCGTCGCTGCGCTGGCGCAGATCGATCAGGGAGATCCGGTGCCCTGCATAGGCGAACGCGATCGCGATGCCGCGCCCCATGCGGCCGGCACCGACTGCGGCGAAGCGAGGCAGCGGTGTCGACGGGACAAGTGACTCATTCGCCATGGTGGAGCCTCTGCGCGAGTTCGGCCTTGCTCAACGCCGCCAGTCCCAGGCTCTCGAACGTGCGTGGCCCCTGACGCAAATCGCGGCCGAGAAAGCCGCCGACGATGGCCAGCAAGCCGTGCGCGATCGGCGCGTCCACGCCGGCATAGCGTGCGGCAGAGGCCAGGAAGGCGAGCCCGAGTTCAGTGTCTTCGGTGATGTACCGATGCGTGTGCAAGTCGATGTTCTCGCGCCAGTCGCCGGACTTCACCAGCTGCTTGTGCGCATCGCCATACATCCATCGATCGTTTTCGTAATGGTCGGCCAGCGGATAGTGCGGCGCACCTTGGCCGAAGGCCTCGCGCACTGCGATGCGTTCGCGATCCAGTTGGTCGGTCACGGCGCGCACGGCGGGCTGGGTGCCTTCGTTGTGAATGTCCCAGCGCTCGAAGTGCTGCAGCGGCGCGGCGTTCATCACCATCAGCGGCGGGTGGATGACGGGGCCGGCGTTCATTAGCGCGCCGGAGAGCGCATCGCCGCAAGCACGCACGGAGGGGAATGCTTCGCGGATCACGGCGATGGTCTCAGCTGACTTGCGCGCCGGATAGACGCCGGTCGGCAGGCGTATGGCGCGGACGGTGACATTGACTTCACGCTCGCCGTGCTTGCGCGCGAGGTAAGGCAAGGTGCCGGTCTCGGCCCAGGCGACATCGGCCAGATTGCCCGACTGCTTCACCAGCCTAGCCATCACGTAGCTGCCGAAGGTGCCCGGCGGAAGGAAGACGACTTGCCCATCGACAAGATGCGGCGCCATGGCAAGTGCGATGTCGTACTGCGCGATGGCAGGCGTAGGAATGACGACGAGCCTGGCGCCTTCGAGGGCTGCGGCAATGTCGGCGGTCGCGAGCGCCAGCGGCACCTCACGCACGCCGGCCGCATCCTTCAGCGTGATCGCGCCGGCACGAAAAACCGGATGGAGCGCGGCTGCGTCGCGACGCCACAGCCGCACTTCATGGCCCGCTTCAGAAAGGTCCGCTGCGGCGGCGTAGGCGCCATGCCCTCCACCAAGAATTGCAATTTTCATGTTCGGAGTTCGAGAAAGCAGACATCGATGAAGTCAATACATTACTTTTCATTGATTCATGTGTCAATCATGCTTCTTTAAGCCGAGCGACGTGGCTAGACCTCAGCCCAAAGCCTCAACAGGTTGTGATAGTGACCGGTCAGCGCGACCGTTTCAGCCGACTCGCCGAGTCGCGTCCGCAACGATCGAATGCTCTGATCCAGACCAAAAAGCATCTCGCGTTGATGGTTGTCGCGCACCATGCTCTGCAGCCAGAAAAAAGAACAGACGCGTGCTCCTCGTGTCACGGGATGCACCTGATGCAGACTGCTCGACGGGTACAGCACGAGGTCGCCCGCCGGCAGCTTCACTTCATGCGTGCCGTAGTTGTCGACGACTTCGAGCTCACCACCGTCGTAGTCGTTCGGATCGCTCAGGAACAGCGTGCACGACAGGTCGGTGCGCAACTGCTCGCCCGTGCCAGGAATCGAGCGGACCGATCCATCGACATGCAGGCCGTAATGCTCGCCACTCTCATAGCGATTGAAGAGCGGTGGCACGAAACGAAGCGGCAGTGCGGCCGAATGAAACAGCGCGCTGCGCGACAGCGCGATCAGCACGGTCTTCGCAAGCGCGCGACCGACCACCGATTGCTCCGGCAGCTGGCGATTTCGCTTGACCCGAGCGCCCTGCTCACCCACCGTTTCCCGGCCATCTCCCCAGTCCGCTTCGTCGAGTGCCGATCGAAGTTCTCGCACCTGATCAGGCGTCAGCACATCGGGTACATGCAGCATCATTTGGAAGCAGCCTCACAAGAAAAAAGCCCCGACCGTAGGGTGGGGCCCGAGTGTCGCACCGCTGCCGGCGCGACAGGTTGACGTCGCTCAGAAAGCGAAGTTCGCGGTCACGCGGTAGCTGCGTGGTGCACCCGGCGTGTAGCGGTAACCGCTCTTGTTGATTGCCGCCACATAGTCCTTGTCGGCCAGGTTGTAGACGTTGAACTGCAGGTCGATGTTCTTGTTGATGCGGTAGGACGCCATCGCATCGAACACCCAGTACGAGTCGATAAAGGCAGGCGTGCCCAGCGCGCCATCGGTGCCGCGCGAAAGCTTGCCGTTGAAGCGGGCACCAGCGCCGACCGTCAGACCGAACGGAAGCTTGTAGGTCGTCCATGCGCTGAACGAATTCTTGGGCGTGTACGCCAGCACCGAGCCGCCGTCTGCGAGCACCGAGGGGCCGCTCAGGATCTTCGTGTCTTGCGTGGTGAAACCGGTGCTCACGCCCCAGTTGTCGGTGATCGCGCCGGCCGCGCCGAGCTCGATTCCCTGCACTCGCTTCTTGCCGGTCTGGTAGTAGAGGCCGCTGACGGCGTCTTGCACCACGTCGTTGCTCACGTCGGTCCGGTAGATGGCCGCCGTCAATGCCAGCTTCTTGTTGAGCACGTCCCACTTGGTGCCCAGCTCATAAGTCTTGGTTTTCTGCGGCAAGAAGTCGGTGCGGCTTGCGCTGTTGCCGGTCCCGCTGGCGGCCAGTGCGAAGTTGTTGCCGCCCGGTGGCTGTGCGCCGGTGCCGTAGGCAGCGTAGATGCTGCTGTTGTCGGTCGGCTTGTAGACGACGCCGAGCTTGCCGGTCCAGAGTTTGCCCGAGGTCGAGAACGCGCTCGGCGTGAGCACGCCGGTGGTGGCGTTCAGCGCATTCGCTGCGTAGTCGGTCGAGTAGTGGTCCAAGCGCAGGCCGCCGGTCAGGCTCCAGCGTTCGCTCAGCTTGGCTGTGTCGAAGACGTAGGCGCCGACGGTGGTGGTCTTGCCTTCGGTGTTGGCGCCGTTCTGCAGCCGCAGGTAACCGAGCACGTCAGGGTTGGGGTTGTACAGGCTGGCGGCAGGCCAGGCGCCGCTGTTGCGGATGCCGGGGTAGCCGAACACCGCCACGTTTTGTCCGTAGTAGCCGAGCGAGTCCTGCTCTTCGCGGATCAACTCGACGCCGGCGTTCAGCGTGTGGCCGACGCCGCCTGTGGCGAACTTGGCGCTCACGTTGGTCTGGTTGGTCAGGATGGTGTTCTCCTGATTCTTGTTCGTCGGATTGCTGCGAGCTACGGTCCAGCCCAGCGGGTTGGTTGCGCTCGGCGTGACGAGGTTGGCGGTGGTCGCCATGAACGACGTCAGCTGGTAGTCCTGCTCGGTCTTGCCGTAGCGGAAGGTGTTGCGCAAGGTGATGTCGGGCGTGAGGTCGTGCTCCACGCGGGCCGTGAACATGTTCTGGGTCACATGGTCGAAGTCCGACGAGGTGCCGTAGAAGTTGCTCGAATTGACCGGCTGAGCAGAGTTCAGGAAGGTCCGGCGACCGCGCACGGTGGTCGCGTCGGGCGTCGAGTAGCCAGGCAGGCCGATCGTGGACACGCCGCCGTCAGGCACATTGTTTTGCTGGATGTGGACCAGGTCGAAGTACAGGCGCGTCGCCGTGCCGAGACCAAGCGCCAGCGACGGCGCGATGCCCGAGCGCTTGTTCTTCACGACATCGCGGCCTGACACGTCGGCGTCTTCGGTGAACGCATTGAGTCTGAAGGCGGCGCCTGCGCCACCCGGTCCGCTCAGGGCCTTGTTCCAGTCGATGGTGCCGCGCTTGAAGCTGTCGCTGCCGAAGCCGACCGAGCCGAAGAAGCTGTCGCTCAGCGTGGGCTTCTTGGTGATCAGGTTGATGTAGCCGGTGGGCGCGGTGCGTCCGGTGTCGCTGCCGGCCGGGCCTTTGACGACTTCGATCTGCTCGATGTTGAAGGTGTCGCGCGAGACCGAGCCGATGTCGCGGATACCGTCGACGAAGATGCTGCTGGAAGTGTCGAAGCCGCGCAGGTAGATGGCGTCGCCCGTGCTCGTGCTGCCGTTTTCACCGAGGTAGAAGGCACCGGCACCGGGCGTGTTGCGCAGCGCTTCGGTCAGCGTCGTGGCGCCCTGCTCGCGCAGGATCTGTTCCTTCAGCACCTGGATGGTCTGTGGCGTGTCGACCAACGGCGCGGTGAACTTGGGGTTGGCCGACGTGTCGGCCTTGTAGTCGCTGGCGCCCACGGAGTCCCGCACGCGAATTTCCTGCAACGTGGCGCTGCCTGCGGTTTGTGCAGCAGCAGGCAGGGCGAATGCCATCAGCGCAGCTGCAGCGACGCCAGTGAGTTGGGGTGACGGGCGCGCGACGGCGTGCTTGCGGCTCTTGATGTAGGCCATGAGGGGTTCTCCGGAAAGGCGGCAAATGAGAACTCGACTGGCGGGTCCCGGGCGAGCAGCCCGCTAGGGCGCTGGAGGGATTGGCTGGATGAGCTGGCTCGCGGCACACGCCGCGAAACAGCGTTAATGATAATGACTCTCAGTTAGATCTTTGCATTTCCTTTACGGAACGTACGTAAACCGCTTTGCGTGTTGTAGTGGTGCGACAACTGTTTGGCCGCAGCATGAGTTCCTTTTTTCTCCCCGGTGAAGTTGGGCAGGCCGCGACGCATCAAACTCCAGCAGATGAACAGTTTTGGCAGCGAGTCCGGCCCCCACCCAGCCCCCGCCCGTCTCGAAGTCGCCGCCACCGTGGTGCTGCTCCGTGACGGCGCGCAGGGCCTCGAAACCTTCTTGATGCGCCGTGCCTTGGAAGCCAGCGTGCTGGGCGGCGTGCACGTCTTTCCGGGCGGCAAGCTCGATGCGGCCGACCCGCTCTCGGTGCATCGGCTCGATCGCGACGCAAGGGATCTGCACGCGGCGCTCGGCGAGCCAGAGCTCTCGGCGCAAGTCGCTGCGGCCATCCATGTGGCGGCGCTGCGCGAACTCTTCGAAGAGGCCGGCGTACTGCTGGCCGATGGTTCCGATGGGCTCTGGCAACCCCCTGCTTCGGCCTTGGACTCGACTCCGCTTCCGCGCGATGTGCCTTTCGAATCGATGCTCGACGCGCTTGGCCTGACGCTGTCGAGCAGCCTCATCGCACCTTGGTCGCGCTGGATCACGCCGGTCATACCCAACATGCCGCGCCGTCGCTTCGACACGCGCTTTTTCGTGGCTCGAATGCCTGTGGGTCAGACCGCCGATGTCGCAGACCACGAGTCGACGATCGGCCGCTGGCTCGGCGCGCGCCAAGCTCTGGAGATGTACTGGCAGCGCGAAATCGAACTGGCACCGCCGCAGATCATCACCCTCGCCCACCTGTCGCGCTACGCCAGCGCCCATGAAGCGTTCGACGCCGCGCGTGCCACGCCGCCGCGGCTCATTCATCCGGTTCATATCGAGGTCGATACGGCGCGCGTCTTTTGTTATCCGGGCGACCTAGCGCATGGGGACCGCGAGCGCGCGTTTCCCGGTGTGTCGAGGCTGGTGTTGCGCGACGGGCGCTTCGAGCCGTTCGACGGCTTCGAAGCGTTCTTCGCGGACTCCGCCACGCAGCGTCTCTGATGCTTCACCCACCTAAGTTCAAAAAAGTTATCTTTGCGTGAGCCCATTTCGCCGCTTACGCGCGTTCCGCACACAACAACCAACATAAAGAAGACAAGCCATGACCTCCGTCCTCATCACCCGAGCCACCTTCCCCGACATCGCCCAGCGCCTGCGCGATCACTTCGAGGTCGAAGACAACCCGACGGACACGATCTGGAGCGCTGACGAACTGAAGCAACGCCTGCACGGAAAGCAGGGCGTGATGAGCCATGGCAGCGAGCGCATCGACGCGGCATTGCTCGACGCCTGCCCGACGGTCAAGGCGGTCTGCAATGTCGGCGTCGGCTACAACAACGTCGATGTCGCGGCCTGCACGGCGCGTGGCGTGCTGGTGACCAACACGCCCGACGTGCTGACCGAAACCACTGCCGACCTGGGCTTCGCGCTGATGATGGCCACGGCCCGGCGCCTCGGCGAATCCGAGCGCTTCGTGCGTGCCGGAGAGTGGAACAAGGGCGGCATCTTCGACCAGTTCGCCGGTGCCGACGTGCACGGCGCGACGCTGGGCATTCTGGGCATGGGCCGCATCGGCCGGGCCATCGCGCGGCGTGGTGCGCTGGGCTTCGGCATGCAGGTGACCTATCACAACCGCACGCAGCTGGATACCGAAACCGAAGCGACCATCGGCGCCCGCTATGTAGACAAGGCCACGCTGCTGCGCGAAGCCGACCACCTGGTGCTGGTGCTGCCCTACTCGGCCTCGTCGCACCACGCGATCGGTACCGAGGAGCTTCGCCTGATGAAGCCGACCGCCACGCTGACCAACATCGCGCGCGGAGGCATCGTCGACGATGCGGCGCTGGCCGCTGCTCTGAAGGCGGGCACCATCGCTGCCGCCGGCCTCGATGTGTTCGAAGGTGAGCCGCGAATTCATCCGGCCCTGCTCGGGCTCGCCAACGTCGTGCTCACGCCGCACATCGGCAGCGCGACCATTCAGACGCGCCGTGCGATGGCATCGCTCACGGTCGACAATCTGATCGCAGCGCTTGGCGCCGGTCCTCGTGCCGGCAAGCCGCCAACGCCGGTCAACCCCGAGGTGCTGACGCCAGCGCAATGAAGGATCTGTCTTGAACTCCGTCCTCAAAAGCTTCGACCTCACCGGTCGCACTGCACTCATCACCGGCTCGAGCGCCGGCATCGGTTTCGCCCTGGCGCGCGGGCTGGCTGGCGCGGGCGCACGCATCGTGCTGAACGCACGCAACGCCGACAAGCTCGAAGCCGCTGCTGCCACATTGCGCGGCGAAGGCGCCGACATCGTAACGGCCAGCTTCGACGTCACATCCGGTGAAGCGGTCAAGGAAGCGGTCGAGCGCATCGAACGCGAGGTAGGGCCCATCGACATCCTCATCAACAACGCCGGCATGCAGCGCCGCGCACCGCTCGACGAGTTCGAAGAAGCGCACTGGCACGAGTTGATGAAGACCAACCTCGACAGCGTCTTCCTCGTCGGCCAGGCGGTGGCGCGCCACATGATCGGCCGCAAGCGCGGCAAGATCGTCAACGTCTGCTCGGTGCAGAGCGAGCTGGGCCGCCCGGGGATCGCGCCCTACACCGCCAGCAAGGGCGCGGTGAAGATGCTGACCAAGGGCATGGCGATCGACTGGGGCCAGCATGGCATTCAAGTGAACGGGCTCGGGCCGGGCTATTTCAAGACCGAGCTGAACGAAGCGCTGGTCAAGAACGAGGACTTCTCCAAGTGGCTGATCGGCCGCACGCCATCGCGGCGCTGGGGCGATGTCGAAGACCTGGTGGGCGCGGCGGTGTTCTTGTCGAGTGCCGCATCGAACTTCGTCAACGGTCACATCCTGTATGTCGACGGCGGCGTGACCGCGCAACTTTAAAAACCAAGAAGATACAAAAAATGGAAGCACTCGTCATTCATGCGCCTGGTGATCTGCGCGTCGAGACCTATGAAACCGCGCCGCTCGGCGCGGATCAGCTGCAGGTGCGCGTGCGCTGTGGCGGCATCTGCGGCTCCGACCTGCACTACTACCAGCACGGCGGCTTCGGCACCATCAGGATCAAGGAGCCGATGGTGCTGGGCCACGAGGTGTCGGGCGTGATCGAGGCGGTCGGCGCCGAGGTGCGTGGGTTCGCGGCCGGCGAGCGTGTGGCGATCAGCCCGAGCCGGCCGTGCGGTGTCTGCAAGTTCTGCCAGCAAGGTTTGCAGAACCATTGCCTGGACATGCGCTACTACGGCAGTGCCATGCGCACGCCGCACGTACAGGGTGCCTTCCGTCAGCAGATCGTGGTCGAGACGCATCAGGCCCACAAGCTCGCGGATTCGGTCAGCGACGGCGAAGGCTCGATGGCCGAGCCGCTGTCGGTGGCGCTGCATGCCGTGCGCCGTGCCGGATCGCTGCTCGGCAAGCGCGTGCTGGTCACGGGTTGCGGCCCGATCGGCGCGCTGGCGATCATTGCGGCGCGGCGCGCGGGCGCAGCCCATATCGTGGCCACCGACGTCGGCGCGCACACGCTGGGCAAGGCGCTGAAGGTCGGTGCCGATGAAGTCGTGAACGTCGCCGAAGAGCCCGATGGCCTTGCACGCTTCACACAAGACAAGGGCAGCTTCGACGTGCTGTTCGAAGCCAGCGGCAACGCGCGTGCGCTGGTCGGTGCTTTCGATGCGGTACGTCCGCGCGGCATCATCGTGCAGCTCGGCCTGGGCGGGGAGATGACGTTGCCGATCAACACCATCGTGGCCAAGGAGTTCGAGCTGCGCGGTGCCTTCCGCTTCCATGAAGAGTTCGCGATGGCGGTCGAGTTGCTGAACAAGGGCCTGGTCGATGTGAAGCCGCTGATCTCGGCCACGCTGTCCTATCGCGATTCAGCGCGGGCGTTCGCACTGGCAGCGGATCGGTCGCAGGCGATGAAGGTGATTCTGAACTTCGACTGAGCAAGACGTCTTCGCTTCAGGTGCTTTCGCGCTGTGCGATCTGAAAAGGCGTGCGCACTGTTTCAGGTGGCAGTCGCCCACCGTTACGCGCAGCTTCGATCGCCCGCAACAGCAGTTGACCGGCAGCACGGCCGATGCCGGCGCAATCGATGGCGACGGTCGTGAGCCGCGGATGGCAGCTGCGCGCCACTTCGAAGTCGCCGAAGCCCGCGATGGCAATGCGCTCCGGCACATTCCAGCCGCGCCGCTGGCACTCGGCCAACGCGCCGAAGGCCGACAGGTCGGACACCGCCAGGACGGCATCCACATCGGGCCATTGCTTCAGCAGCAGCGCCATCGCTTCTCCGCCCTGCTCCATCGAGATCGGCGGTTGGCCGAACGAGATGACCCGGCCAGCGGGCAGCTTGAGTTTTCGGACGGCATCGACATAACCGCGCCTGCGGTCGGCACCGCGCGTGTCGCGGTTCGATGTGCCGCCGATGAAGGCAATGTTCCGATAGCCCTTGCCGTGCAGATGCCGCACCAGTGCACCGCTGGCTTCGGCGTTGGAGAAGCCGACCGTGTGTTCGATCGGACTTTGCGGCAGGTCCCATGTCTCGACCACCGGAACGCCCGAGGCGAGCAACGTCGCGCGCGTCGCTTCGGTATGGCTGCCGCCGGTCAGGATGACGCCTTCCGGCCGGCGCATCAGCATCGCCTTGACCCACCGCTCTTCGTTCTGGATCCGGTAGTCGGAATAGCCGAGCAGCAACTGCAGGCCACTGCCCTCGACCGCCGCCACGATCCCGTTCACCGTGTCCGAGAAGTTCGAATTGTTGAGCGACGGGATGATCGCCGCGATGAAGCCGGAGCGCTTCGACGAGAAGGTGCGCGCGGTCTGGTCGACCACGTAGCCCATCTCCGCGCAGGTCTGCAGGATGCGTTGCCGCAGCGCCTCCGACGTGGTCCGGTCGCTCTGTGAGGCGCGGCTCAAAGCCCGCGACACCGTCATCTTCGACACGCCCACGCGCGCCGCCACGTCGGCCATGGTCACCTGGCGTCCTGGGTCGGGGGTAGCGCGAGAAGGCATCTTTTGTTTTCGAGAGCGCATGCGAATCATATTTAGGAACGTGCCGATCGGTCGCTCCGGGTAAGCACCAGTTACCGGTAACGCAACAAGGGCGAAACTGTGTCGATGACCGAAGTTTTGCACCCGCGAGGCAGCGGCGCCCCGACGCCGCACAGCGAGACATTGCTGCGTTTCGATGGGATCAGCAAGCGCTTCGGTGGCACGCAGGCGGTCGACGACGTCACGCTCGACGTGTGCAGCGGCGAGATCCTCGCGCTGCTCGGCGAGAACGGCGCGGGCAAGTCGACACTCATCAAACTGTTGGCAGGTATCTATCCCTCTGACAGCGGCGAGATCTTCTTCAAGGGCCGGCCGCAAGACGCATGGCGCAGCAGCGATCGACGGGCGCAGCCGGTGGCCTTCATTCACCAGGACCTGGGCCTGGTCGAGTGGATGACGGTGGCCGAGAACGTCGCGCTCGGCATGGGCTATCCGCGGCGCTTCGGCCTCATCGACTGGAAGGCGGCGAACCGTGCGGCCGTGCGCGTGATGGCGCGCGTCGGCTGCGACATCGATCCCGAACGTCGCGTCTTCTCTCTTACGCGGGCGGAGAAATCCTTGCTGGCGATCGGCCGAGCGCTCGAGGTGCAGGCCCGCCTGCTGGTGCTCGACGAGCCCTCAGCCAGTCTGCCGATGGCGGATGTGGAGCGCCTTTTCGGCGTGCTGCGCACACTGCGCAACCAGGGCATGGCGATGATCTATGTGTCGCACCGTCTCGACGAAGTCATGGCGATCTCGGACCGCGCGGCCGTGATGCGCGACGGCAAGCTCGTCGCGATCAAAACGACCTCGCAGACGAACGAAAGCGAACTGGTCAGCTTGATCGTCGGCAAGGCACTGTCGGCGGGTGTGGCCAAGGCGATTTCCAATGTCAGCGCAAACGCCGAGCCGGTGTTGCAACTCGACGGCGCGGCCAGCGGCAACGCCGGCCCCTTGAGCTTCGAAGTGTGCCGCGGTGAAGTGGTCGGCCTGGTCGGCCTGCGCGGCGCCGGGCATGAGGCGATCAGCCGCGCGCTGTTCGGCCGCGAGCCCTTGTCGGCCGGACGCATGCGGTTGCTCGGCCACGAGGTGTGCTTCGGCAACCCGGCAGACGCCATTCGCGCTGGGGTGGCTTACGTCGCCAGCGAGCGACTGGAAGAGAACCTCGCGGCCTCGATGTCGGTGCTCGAAAACCTGTTTCCGAATCCTGCGCTGCATGGCGACAGCGGCATCTCTTTCAACCGTCGGCGACGCGAGCACGCCAGCGCGCTCCGCCTGATAGAGCGCTTCGATATCAACCCACCGGCGCCTGCGGCTGAGGTGCAACAGCTCTCCGGCGGCAACCAGCAGAAGGTGGTGCTGGCACGTTGGTTCGACCTCGACAAGCCGCTCGTGGTGCTCGAAGAACCCACGGCCGGCGTCGACGTCGGCGCCAAGCGGCAGATCTACGGCGTGCTGCGTGAGCGCGCTGAAGCTGGCAGCGCGCTGATCGTGGTCTCGACCGACTTCGAGGAAGTCGCGACCGTATGCACCCGTGTGCTGGTGTTCCGCGACGGCTTGATCGCAGCCGAGCTGACGGACGCCGAGATCACGGTGGAGCGCCTGCTCGCAATGGCCGCGGGCGGTGCTTTGCATGCCGACACCCAACACACAGAGGAAGTCTTCGCATGAGCAGTTCCATCAAGTCCACGGCACTGGAGCCGGACAAGTCGCTCGATGGTGAGGCGCTCACGCTGGTGCAGCGGTTCGGCCGCGCCATTCCGGTGTACGGCCTGGTCATGCTCACCGTGGCGCTGGCGCTGCTGTTCTCGCTGCTGCTGCCCGACACCTTTCCGACGCTTTTCAACCTGCGCGCCATCCTGTCGGACAAGTCGGTGATCGCGCTGCTCGCGCTGGCCGCGACGATCCCGATGATCACCGGCAAGATCGACCTCACGGTGGGCTATGGCATCGTGCTCTGGCACATCCTCGTCATCAGTTTGCAGACGCGATTCAGCGTGCCATGGCCGCTCGCGGTGCTGATCGTGCTGGCTTGTGCGGCGCTGTTCGGCGTGCTCAACGGCCTGCTGGTCGAACTGGTGCAAATCGACTCGTTCATCGCCACGCTGGGCACCGGCACAGTGATCTACGCGCTCGCCATGTGGCACAGCGGTGGCCGCCAGGTGGTGGGCGATCTGCCCGAGGGTTTCGTCGGCCTTGCGGGCGGTAGCTTGCTCGGCTTGCCGATCGCGGCGTTCTACGTGCTGGCCGTCAGCGTGACGCTGTGGCTGGTCACCGAGTTCACGCCGCTCGGCCGAGCGCTCTACGTGATCGGCGCCAACCCCAAGGCGGCCCAGCTCAACGGCATCTCGGTGCGCAAGCATGTGATGGGCGCCTTCGTGGCGTCGGGCTTGCTGTCGGGCTTTGCCGGCGTGCTGCTGGCCTCGCGGCTGCAGATCGGTCAGGCCAGTGTCGGCCTGGAGTTTTTGCTGCCGGCGCTGGTCGGCGCCTTTCTCGGTTCCACCACCATCCGGCCCGGTCGCGTGAACGTGTGGGGCACGCTGGTCGGCGTGGCGATTTTGGCAATCGGCATCTCGGGCATCCAGCAATTCGGCGGCGCTTTCTATGTCGAACCGCTGTTCAACGGCCTCACCTTGCTGGTGTCGATCGGCATCGCGGGGTATGCGCAGCAGCGGCGCAACCTGTCGATCAAGCGGCGCATCGCCGAGCGGCAACTGGCATCGGACCCGTCGGCAACGCCTTCGACGCTTCCTCTCAACTCCCTTACCGCTATCGCTTCTCTCGCTTCCCTCGCTTCCACTACAAAACCAACGGAGATATCAAGATGAAGACTGTTCGCACCCGCATCACCACCGCGGTCATCGCGCTCTACACGGCCGGCCTGGCCGGACACGCGCTGGCCGACGATTTTCTCGACGCCGCCAAGCAGAAGGTGGCCGTCGCGACCATGAGCCAGGAGAAGTGGGACGGCCCCACCACCGGCCCCAAAGCCGCAGCGGGGGGCACCATCGTGTTCGTCGCGGGCGACATGAAAAACGGCGGCATCGTCGGCGTGTCGAAGGGCGTCGAAGAAGCCGGCAAGGCGATCGGCTGGAACGTGCGTGTGATCGACGGCCAGGGCTCGGTCAGCGGACGGACGGCCGCGCTGAACCAGGCGTTGGCACTCAAGCCGGCCGGCATCGTGGTGGGCGGCTTCGACACCACCGAGCAGAAGGTGGCTTTCGAGAACGCGGCCAAATCCGGCGTCCCGCTGGTCGGCTGGCACTCGGGTGAAAAGCCTGGCCCCAATGAAAAAGCCAGCCTGTACGCCAACGTCACGACCGTGACCGACGACGTCGCCGATGTGGCTGCCTCATGGGCGGTGGTCGACTCCGGCGGCAAGGCCGGCGTGGTGATCTTCACCGACTCTCAATACGCGATCGCGCTCTACAAGGCCAAGGCGATGGAAGCCGTGATCAAGAAGTGCGGCGGCTGCACAGTGCTGAGCTTCGAGGACAGCCCGATCTCCGAAAGCTCGACCCGCATGCCGCAACTGACGACGTCGTTGCTGCAACGCTTCGGCGACAAATGGACCCATTCGCTGGCCATCAACGACCTGTACTTCGACTTCATGGGCCCGTCGCTTTCAGCCGCCGGCAAGAAGGGTGACGGCGGCCCCAAGGCGGTATCGGCCGGCGATGGCTCCGAAGCGGCCTACCAGCGCATTCGCAGCAAGCGCTTCCAGGCCGGTACCGTACCGGAGCCGCTCAACATGCAGGGCTGGCAGGTCGTGGATGAACTGAACCGCGCCTTCAACAAGGTGGCCTGGTCGGGCTACAACCCCAAGGTGCATCTGGTCACGGTCGACAACGTCGGCAAGGACGGTGGTCCCAAGAACATCTTCGACCCGGACAACGGCTATCGGGATCAGTACAAGCGGATTTGGGGCAAGCCGTAAATAGCCACTGCCCCACCGGAAAGACGCCTTCACCCCGCATCGAAGGGGTATTCAATGACCCGCGTCGGGGCTCGGCAGAGCTTCGGCGCGTATCTGCAGCGGGCACAGCAACCTGGTTAGCGCAACTGCAGCAGATCGACCTCTGCGGCGTCGGCACAGCTTTGCCTGCACGCCCTCGCCCGACGGCGCAGGCCAGGTTGGGCCGGCCAACCCCGGCCGGGTCCGCAGCTTTAACTAAAGCCGTAAGTGAACCTTTTTCATTTACGATTGTGAACTTATGTGAATATCTCTGGACCTACGGCCCAACTCGCTGTCGGCCACGGTCTGCCTTGATACCAAGTCCTTTGTGCGCCCTTCTTTCCTTGTCATCCTGCCTCGCCCCTTGGCGCTTGCAGACCGCCCCTCAACGATGAGCAGATACGCGCCGCACACGGCAATAGTCCCGCGCGAAAGTGACTCTTCCTTTGCAGTCGCAACGCCGTCAAGCGAGTGAACCGGTCTACGCCCAGTCACTCGATCGTCTGCAGCGTTTTGTGCCTTCAGCCCGTCTCGACGGCCGAGTGGGACGGCAGCGCGCGGATGGAGTGGCACGCACAGCTTCAGGCGCTCCTCGCCAGCCTCCTGGCCGGCGTGCCGGGACCCGACCGCACCATCCTCCCGGCCGGGGAAGGCGTCGCCATCAGTTTTCAGAATCACGTCGATGCCGCATTGACCGCAGCGTTCCGTTTGGCCGACTGGATGCGCATGGACGGCTCGCAGCAGTCGAGGGCGGGTCTTCACCTTGGATCTTTGGTCGCGCGCAAGGACGTGAACGGGATGCCCAGTTTCTTTGGCGAGGGGATCAACGTTGCCGAGCATGTGATGCAGCATGCCCTCGTCGGCGAGATCCTGGTGTCCGGCGCCTTCCATGTTTCAGTGTCGGACTTGTCTGTGGCGCACCGGGCAGCGTTCAGGCCGACCGAAGGCTTCACCGAAGAAAATGGCCGGCGAATCGAGACCTTCCTGCTGCAGGTGCCAGAGCCCACGCTGCGTGATCATCTCGAGCAGCTCTACGGCGCCAGTACCCCGGCTCCATTCCCGACGACGGTACCCCGCGCCATCCACGTCGCGCCACCCGAACCGCCTGCTCTCACAACCCAGCAGCAGATTCTGAAGGCGATCAGCACGTGGGTATTTCCGTTCAATGCGCTGGCGGCGTTCGTCGGCCTGGCCATCTCGGGACTCGAGCGGCTGGCACCCGGTGGCTCGCTGACGCGCATCGGATTTGCCGTCAGTTTTGGTGTCGCGGTGCTGCTGGTTCTGCTGGACGTGTCGCGCGTCACGAAGAGGCCGCAAGGGTTGTGGCTGCAACCCGGTGCTGTATTGACCAGGCTGGCCAGCCGCGCGACCTCGGTACTGGCCGGAGTCGTCACGATCATGTTCGGCGTGGGCGTGCTGCTGCTGGCAGCTTCGGCGTCGCACGAGACGGCGACGGCCGACGCTCATGCGTCTGCAACTCCGGCCGTCGTTACACCTCCGGCGCCGTCGGCACCCTCGGCACCACCGACGCCGGTGTCCGTCACCAATGCGGTTCCGTCGCCTGCCATCACCACCCCGGCTCCGCCAGCGATGGTGGCGCCTGCGCCACCGAAGGTCGCTGATCGCATACCGGACGCGGTTCCAGCGCCCAAAGCCACTTCTTTGCGTATAGCGAAGCTGCCGTCGGCAACGACCCATCGCGTCGAATCCGCATCGACTGTCGCAGCGATCCCGCAAGCCGAAAGATCCGCCGCCGAACCTGCTGGCGCCTCCCGCTGCAGCGAGATCGTCATGCGCGCCTCGGCAGGTGCGCCGCTGACCAGTACCGACCGAGAAACCCTGAGAACCAGATGCTGATCACCCAAACCCAACTTCAACGGCTCGCACGGGTCGCACTCCTGGGCTGTGCAATGGCCTTGGTCGCTTGCGGCGCGCCGCGCGTATCCGAGCGCGACATGGCCATACCCTTCGATGAGGCACTCGACCAGTCGGTCGACGACCTCTTCGCGCAAACTCAAAAGCTCCCGACTTTCATGGCAACGGTGGAGTCCCGCTTGAAGGCGCCGCGCATCATCGTGGTCGACCCCATGCTGGACGGCACCAGTGGACAGCAGACCGAGGTCACGCGCATCGCGGAACAACGCGTGGTCGAGCGCGTGCGTTCGCGCTTCAAGCAGTTCACCGTTTCAGCCTTCGACGCCACGGGCCTGGCCGGCGCCCAGTTCGTGTTGAACGGCACTCTGACGCAGACCAGCAGCACGGCCGGCGCCGCGCAATACCGCCTGAGTCTCGCGCTCACCGATATCAAGACCGGGCTGGTGCTGGCCCAAACTGCTTCACGTGTTGGCGACAACAATCTGAATACCAGTCCGACCGCCGTCTACCGTGACAGCCCGGTGATCGCGAAAGACCGCGTGGTGGAAGGCTACATCCGCACGTCACAGACCAAGGCCGGCATGCCTGCGGATGCGCTCTATCTGGAACGGCTGCCGACATCGGCATTGCTGGCCGACGCCAATGCGGCTTACAACGAGAAGCGCTATACCGAAGCGCTGGCGCGTTACGAGGCCGCATCGCTGCGCCCGGACGGCCAGCAGATGGGCATCTACAGTGGTCTGTACCTCTCGCAGACGCAGCTCGGTCAAACCGATGCGGCCGAGAAAACTTTTGGGCTCATGGTGCGGCTGGGCCTGGCCACCAACAACCTGAGCGTGAAATTCCTCTTCAAGCCAGGAACGACCGACTTCGTGGTCGACACCAGGGTCAGTGGGCCATATCCGATGTGGCTGCGCCAGATCGCGCGTCAGAGCGCGTTGATCGAGCAATGCGTCGTGGTGACCGGGCATACCAGCCGCACCGGCTCCGAGCAGATCAACAGCCGGCTGTCGCTGCAGCGCGCAACGTACGTCAAGCGGCGGCTCGAAACCGAAACCCCCGAACTCTCACGCAAGCTGCGTGACGCCGGCCTTGGATTTCGCGAAAACATCGTGGGGACCGGAACAGACGACCTGCGTGATGCGCTCGACCGGCGCGTCGAGTTCAAGGTGATCGCCTGCAACGGGTAAGGCGGCATGGGTTCGAGCCCCGGAGCCACGACGTCACGGCTTGGTCGCCATGTCGAAATCGCTGGCCTCATGGCGTTCGGGCATCTGCTCGGCCGCGTCGCCCCACACTCGATTGACCCTGCGCCCGCGCTTCACCGCGGGCCGCGCGGCAATCTGGTCCGTCCATCGCTGCACGTGCGTGTACGACGCGACCTCTAGAAACTCCGCCGCCTCGTAGACCAGCCCCTTGGCCAGCGCGCCGTACCAGGACCACACCGCCATGTCGGCGATCGTGTAGTCGTCCCCTGCCAGATAAGGTGACTCCGCAAGTCGCCGGTCGAGCACATCGAGCTGGCGCTTCACCTCCATTGCGAAGCGGTCGATCGCGTACTCGATCTTCGTCGGCGCATAGGCATAGAAATGCCCGAACCCACCGCCGAGGTACGGCGCACTGCCCATCTGCCAGAAGAGCCATGACAAGCACTGAGCACGATGCGCTGGTTCGGTCGGCAAGAAGGCGCCGAACTTTTCGGCGAGGTACACCAGGATCGCACCCGACTCGAAAACCCGGATCGGCGTCGGCCCGCTGCGGTCCATCAGCGCCGGGATCTTGGAGTTGGGATTGATGTCGACGAAGCCACTGCCGAACTGATCGCCTTCGTTGATCTTGATGAGCCAGGCGTCGTACTCGGCGCCCTCGTGCCCGAGTGCCAGCAACTCCTCCAGCATGACCGTCACCTTGATGCCATTTGGCGTTCCAAGCGAATAGAGCTGCAACGGATGGCGGCCTACGGGCAGCTCTTTGTCATGCGTCGGCCCTGCAATCGGGCGGTTGATGTTGGCGAACTTGCCACCGCTGCTTTTGTTCCAGGTCCAGACCTTGGGCGGGAGGTAGTCCGAAGAAGTATCCATGTATCGGTCTCGATCTCGATGTTTGTAGAAAGCCAAACATTCAGTGGATCACGAAAGCCGAACCTCCGCACGACGACGTGTTGAACGGCGCTTCACAAACGCAAGCATCCCCCACCACACCCCGACCAGATTCAGAACGATGCCGAGTGCGACAAGCCGTCCGGCCGTTTCCGCGAAGCCAGGCGTGGCGTCCAGCATGAGCAGGCAAAGCGACCAGGGCAGTGCGCCGAGGATCGCCACCACCAGCAGCGAGCCGTCAAGGCTCGGGCTGCATGCCGATGCCACCAGCAACGCACCGCCGATCATCAGCGCGATCGGTATCAGCCACAGTGCGCTTGTCATGCGATGGCGTTCAGTAAACAGCATTCAGAAATTTTCGCGCGCCTCTTATGACCGAGTCGGTTCGGTGCCGAACAGATGAATACGAGCACCCACATCACCAAACGGTGTCGCAAGGGTTAAGACTCCCAATTTTTGGGTGCGCCGGCCAAGCATGGGATCATTCGATTTAGCCCGACCTCCCTCTGACCAGCCTCTCCCAACAAATGTTTACCCGTACCCACAGGCGACTCGTCTCTTCTTTCTGCGTGCTGCTTGCCTTGGCCGCTTGCGGCACTGCGAGCGCGCAGCAGTTCCGGCTGGGCTATGTCAACGTTGATCGCGTGATGCGGGATTCGGTTCTGGGCAAGCGCGCCGAAGAAGCGCTTGCAGTCGAGTTTGCGGTCCGGGCCAAAGCCGGCAAAGACCAGGCACAGGCGTTCAGCTCGGCCGTCGCCCAGCTAGAGAAAGACATGCCCAATCTGAGCGACGAACAGCGTCTGGAGCGTCAGCGCCGGCTGGGCGAACAGCAGCGCGAATTGAATCGCGTCAGCGAGGCGTTCAAGGCGGACCAGGAGCGCCGGCGCGGCGAAGAGCTGCAAAAGCTGCTGGAAGCTACCTCGCGAGCAGTCAAGCAGGTTGCAGAAACGGAGCGCTTCGACGCCATCCTGCAGGAGATCGTCTATATCCGGCCGGCTTACGACGTCACCGACAAAGTACTGAAAACACTCGATTCGCCGGCCAGCGGAAACAAGTAGCAGACCTCGATAACTCAGTAAGGCGGCGCCTTGCGCGCCCTCTGCTCTCGCGTGGCTTCGGTCCACCACGCCAGGTCGTCGGCAAAGCGCCCGAACGACTTGTCGAGTGCCGCACCGGGCGCGCCCGTTGCGTGGCCCTCACTGTCCAGCGTCTGCGAGATCGGGCCGACCGCGAGCGTGCTCGACACCACCACCATGCCCATCTCCGACAGGATCTGATGCCAGATCGAGCCTGATCGCACACCGGAGAACCGACCTGCCGAATAGCTCGCCACGGCAGCCGGTCGCCAGAACCATTCTTCGAGGAAGTGGTCGGTCAGGTTTTTCAATCCGGGTTGCGGACCCCAGTTGTATTCGCCGGTGATGAAGATGAAGGCGTCCGCGGTGCGGATCTTCTCGGCGAGCGCTTCCATTGCGGCCGGTGCCGTGCCTTTCGGACACTCCTTGTACATGCGGTCGAGCATCGGCAGGCCGACGGCTTGCGCGTCGACCAGCTCGGCAGCGGCACCACGCGCCGCGAGCATCGACACCACGTAGTCGGCCAACCGGATGCCCATGCGATCGGACCGGTACGAACCGTAGAAAACCAGGATTTTGTCGGCCATGAGTGCTCCGCCTTTTCACTGAAAAATTATCGGATCGAGAGAGTCTTGCGCATCGCGGCATCAAGCTTTTCATGGGCGCTCCCAATGAATCGCCTCGGGATTGAACTGACCCCAGAAGTTGGACATTCTGATCCCGCCTGTTGGCGCCGATCAGGCGGTGTTCCTCTTCCGGTGTTGCACCGGGCTGAGCCCCTCCAAAGCAAGGCATCTTCGCCGGCGTCTTGCCGACCTAAAAGCAGGCCTTGCAATTCTCGCCAGCACCCGGATTGCAAGGTGCTGGACTGGGCTATTGAAATTGCTTTTCCGCATGCACCAAAGGAAAGCCGATCGCGAAAGTCGTGCCTTCACCGACAGTGCTCTGGCCGGAGATCCAGCCGCCATGTGCGGCCACAACCTGCCTGACCATTGCGAATCCGAAGCCGTGCGTCCTGGCATCGCGCGGCGCAATGTTGTGAGCCGCTTCAATGTCTTGTTGAGAAGCGGAAAGCTTCGCAGCCTCGGTTAGGCCCTGGGCCCCTCGATCGAGCAACGCATCCAGCACGACCGGAGCCATGCCGGTGCCTTCGTCCCGAATAGTGACCACCGCCTCAAGTCCTTTCTCGACGTGGCAGTTCGCCCAAATAATGTCGCCGGGCGCACTGTGCCGAATCGCGTTTTCCAGGAGGTTGCCGAAGACTCGCAATAGCATTCCGCCGTCCGCGCGCACGAGGTCATGATGGATCTGCATTGATCTTGAAGGCAGCTGCACGTGCCGGGCCAAGGCATATGCGGCGAGTTCCTCGACGCTCTTCGCAAGTAACGATGAAAGGCTCACCACAGCGAATTCGTAGTCGCGGGCCTCCGAGGTAGCGACGCTGATAAAGCTCTGTGCCAACGCGATGGTTCGCTCTGCCTCGCGTCGCACACCGGTCATCAATTCAGCCACGCCCAGGCGTGACGACTTCATTTCATACAGCTCCACCAGGCTCAGGAGGTTGATTTGCGGGCTGCGCAGGTCGTGCCACAAAAAGTTCAACCACTTGGCCCGCTCGCTTTCGGCTTGTCGTTGTTGCGTCAGCTCGCGCAGCACAACGATCCAGGTCGCAGGCGCAGGAGCCGGCACGTCGTCGATGCACGTGGCCTCGATCGAAAATATTTTCCCCAGCGGGGTTTTGTATTCACCGTCGAGCGCTTGCGACCAATGCTCGTTGAGTTCAGGCCTCCGGATGCTGGATTTGCTCTCAAGCTGCGCGATGATTGCCGGGAAGCTTTCTTTGGCCGTCGATCGCGTCGTGGGCGAAAGCTCGGGCAGCAGCGCGGCGGCGGCAGCGTTCAGCACGTCGATGCCCCCGTCGGTTCGGCACAGCACGACGGCGATGGGAAGTTTCAACAGCGAGAACCGCATGTATGCCTCCAATCGCATGAGCCGCAAGATTGCGTGATCGAGAGCGCCTATGTATCGCTCCACCGGGTCGTTGGCGCCAACGCGGACTGGCCCAACACGATCGGACTTCACAGATGGCACCTGACTCAGCGCAACGATGTGTTCTTTTAAAAAGCCAAGTACTTGGTACAAGTGTTGCCAAGTCCACAGCAAGTAGGCAGCGAAGATTCCGAACACGAAAAAAGACGAAGGGAGCCAGATGTGAAGTAAGCGCAGCATCAAAGCGCTGACGGCGACGCCACTGGCAATGAAAGCCAGCCCCACCAGTGGCGCAGCCTTCGGTAACTTATCGAATGCAAACAGTACCGCCAAGATTGAAAGTGCCATCGCCAAGCCCAGCACCACCGGCGGCGCTACGGAAACGTAAGTGCCTTGCTGCAACGCGTCAATGGCACTCGCGTGAACTTCGGTCGAAGTCACCAGCGTGGCTCCGGAGGAGCCTGAAACGTACCACTGCCTTCCCAGTGGCACACCGTTAGTGGGTCCAACGACAACAATGCGCCCCTTGAGCCGATCAGCGGATAGCTTGCCGGCAAGGACCTCAGAATAGGAAATTGACGGGTGCGCTGCTTCGCCATTGAAAGGAATTCCAAATTGCAGATGCGTGCCGTTGGCGATCGCGCGATGCAACGGGGGAGCCGGGGCAACCATCGCGCCCACATAAGGTAGCGCGTCGTCCGGAGCAGGCGCAAAGAGGCTGACGAACCGAAGGCGCTTGCTTGAGTCGTCGGCGCTAAGGCTGGAATGCCCGATGCCTTGGACAACTGCCGAAAAGTGTCTTGTTCGAGAGCGAAGGGCTTCGCTTTGGTTCACGACAGCGCCGGATAGGTAACTTGGAATTGTGAGATACACCGGCAGGTTCCGCAGCGCAGCCGCCAACGCTGCATCGTCGTCGCCTTCGAGCTTTGGAAAGCCGAGCCTGAAGTTGAGCACCACGGCGTGGGGCGCCTGCAGAGAAAGCTGACGCAAGAATTCCGTGTGGATTGCTGCAGGCCATGGCCACGGCCCGATTTCTTGAATACTCTGAGCGTCAATCGAGATGATCTCGACCTCGGAGTTCACAGGCGCCGCCACGCTGGCCATTACGCGGTCATACAGACGTCCGTCCGCTACCGTGGGCGTGGTGTGATCGACTTTCCAGACGATGGCCAGCGGCAACAGGACAGCCAGTAAAACTCGCAATGCAACGCGTGTTTTAAGCTTCCGAAGCATTGACGCAAATTGCCTAAACATCTGCATCGCGAACTTCCCTCTGATGAGTTCTTCTGTGAATGAGCCGATAACCCCGGCCATAAATCGTTTGCACCGGGAGCTCGTTACTCTCGAGTGCCAGCTGTCGGCGCGGTTTAAAAATCTGATTGTCCGGAATTCGTGTGCTGCTGTATCGCTGGCTTACGCTGGTAGCGTCCATCAGGCGGTTCTGCGATAAAACGCGCCCGATGTTTCGCAACGGCGCTGTTGCCAGCCCGAACTCAGCGACTGAAAACGGAAACGTCCGTGAGAAAATTAGCAGCATGTGAAACGAGTCCGTGCGAAGCGATTGCCGCCTATGAACCCAATACACGTCAAGGCTTCAGGGCCGACAATCGTGGGGAACTTCAGCGACAAGCGTGGCCTGGCGATCTGCTCTCAATCACGCATTCAAACGGCTTTGCATGAACTCGATGAACACCCGCAGTTTGCGCGGCGTGTGCGCGCGGCTCGGGTAGTAGAGGTAGAAGCCCGGAAACGTCGGCCACCAATCCTGCAGCAGCGGCACGAGCTTGCCTGCGGCGAGATCGTCCGCAACCAGCGCCTCGAACGTGCAGGCGATACCGGCGCTACCCCGGACCGCGGCCATCAGGATGTCGCCGTCGTTGGTCAATAGTGGCCCGTCGACTTCGATGTCGAAGTCGCGACCTTCTTGCGAAAACTCCCATCGGTAGATGCCGCCAGCGAGGCGCGCATTGAGGCAGCGATGTGACTTGAGGTCCTCAGGAGTCTGCGGCGCAGTAAGGCCCTTGAGGCCCTTCAGGTAGCGCGGCGCCGCGACGGTCGCGATGCGATGTTGCCCTCCGAGCGGCACCGCCACCACATCTTGCGCCAGGTTCTCGCCGAGGCGAATGCCGGCATCGAAGCCGCCCGCCACCAAATCGATCATCGCGTTGTCGCAGCTCATCTCGAGAGTGATGTCCGGGAAGGCTTCCAGGAAGGCAACGAGGTGCGGCACGACCAGGATGTCCGACGCCGTGCGTGACAGGTTCAGCCGCAGCAGACCGACAGGCTTGTCTCGCGACTCGTTCACGCCGTCGATGGCGGCCGCGATCGTGGCAAGGCCGGGTTGCGCATCGAGCAGGAACCGTTGGCCGATCTCCGTCACGCCGACGCGTCGCGTGGTGCGGTCGAGCAGGCGTACACCCAATCGAGTCTCCAGCGATCGCATAGTTTGCGACAACGCCGAAGGCGAGACACCGAGTCCGGCGGCCGCCTTGGTAAAGCTCGAATGGTGCGCGACGCGGGCGAAGGCGGCGATGGCCGGAAGCAGATCGGACGACATGGTCAATTATGAAGTTGGACTTCATGCCGCATCCCGATCACATGGCTTTATCCGAAGGAATGCGATGCCTATCGTCGAGACAGCTGTTGATTCAATCCGTTCTTATCTCTTTATCCAGGAGCATCTTCATGAGTTCACTCGCAGGCAAAGTCGCCATCGTCACCGGTTCATCGCAAGGCATCGGCGCCGGCATCGCCGAACGACTGGCAGCCGACGGCGCATCGGTCGTCGTCAACTACTCACGCAGCGTCGAACACGCCAATACGGTCGTGCAACGTATCGTCGCGACCGGCGGCAAGGCCGTTGCCGTAAGAGCCGACGTTTCCAAACCGGCTGATATTCCGCTGCTGATCGACGCGGCCATCGAAACCTTCGGGCGGCTCGACATCCTTGTCAACAACGTCGGCGTCTACAAGGTCGACTCGCTCGACACGTTGACCGCGGAAAGCTTCGACGAGCACTTCCACCTCAACGTGCGCGGGTTGCTGCTCGCCACTCAGGCAGCCGCACGCGTGTTGCCGGCCGGCGGCGTCATCGTCAACATCAGCTCTGGCCTCGCCAAGAGCCCGTATCCGATGGTGCATGTCTACAGCGCGACCAAGGGCGCGGTCGACGTGCTAACGCGCACGTTGGGAATGGAGCTCGGTCCGCGCAACATCCGTGTCGTCGGCATCGCGCCCGGCTTCGTCACGACCGAGGGCAATGCAGAGTCGGCTGCGAGCATGACAGACGTGCTGGTCGGCAAGACGCCGCTGGGCCGTGTGGGTCAGCCGCGGGACATCGCGGCAGCGGTGTCGTTCGCGGTGTCGGACGATGCGGCGTGGGTCACCGGCAGCACGATCGACGTGGCGGGCGGCATGGTGTTCTGAAACGCCTGAGCCGCCAGGGCCGCGACGAAACCCGTGTAGTCGGTGTCGGCAGCACGCACCGGATCGATCGCGACGAAGGAACGTCGGGTCAGGTTCATGACGAATTGATCCTCTTTCGGTTCTCTTTGAACATCGTCGGTAACACTTTCGTGAAGCCGCTCGTCATGCTGCCCGACGACACCTAGGGAAATCCCTTAGCAGCATGCGCACAGCCGCACATAGGATGTAAAGTTACATTTATTCACACTTGTACCCCATGCAATCCGATCTAAGTTGGTCACGGCGTTCCTTTCTGGCTGCCATCGGTGCAGGTGCATGCGCGCAAGCAGTGGGCGCAGCGGAGAGTCCAGCGCCCGGCGCGATGAAATGGATCGTCGGTTATCCGGCCGGCGGCGGTGCCGATTTCGTGACGCGCGTGCTTGCGGCGCAGCTCGGCTCCCAGATGAAGCAGGACATCGAAGTAGTGAACATGCCGGGCAAAGGCGGCACGCTCGCCGCCGGTGCCGCGGCGCGTGCGGCCGCCGATGGCCGCAACCTGTTTACCGCTGACAACGGCATCCTGGTCTACAACGCCTCGCTGTTCAAGACACTGCCTTACGACCCGGACAAAGACTTCGCGCTCATTGGCTTCATGGCCCGCACGCCGTTGCTGCTGGTGGTGTCGCCCAAGTCCGGCTTCACCAGCTTCGAGCAGATCCTGAAGGCGTCGAAGGCCGGCCGTACGCCACCGCTTCAATACGCATCGCCGGGCGAAGGCTCGCCGCACCATCTTGCGATGGAACTGCTCAAGAGCCAGACCGGTCTCGTGGCGACCCACGTGCCTTACCGCGGCACCGGCATGGCGCTGCCCGATGTCGTGTCGGGCAAAGTGCCGATGCTCGTCGTCGATCTGGCAGGCGGGCTCGTCCCGATCAAGAGTGCGGCTGTCGTTCCGGTGCTTTCGATGTCGGGGCGGCGAGTGACGCAACTGCCCGACATGCCGACGGTTCCGTACGACCTGACGGGCCCGCTGAACGCCTATGCGACCGTCGGCCTGGTGGCCCCGGCCGCGACGCCCATGCCGATGCAGGAGCGACTCAACGCAGAACTGCAAACCGCCATGCGCGTCCCCGAGGTGTCTCGCAAACTCAACGATGCGGGATGGGAAACGGCGGCCGCCGATGCGACCTTGCTCCGCGCCTACATGGCTGCCGAACGCGCCATCTGGCCCGCGCTGATTCGCAATCGCGGCATCACCGTGGCGCAGTAAAAAAAGAATCGCTCAGAGTTCGCAGAACAGCCTCGCGCGCTCACTCAACGGACAAGGCATCCGTTTTCTGTTTGCTCTCCAGCACAAACGCCTCCGCCTCGGAATACGAGTGGAGCACCAGATCGATCAAGTCCTCGACCTGCTTTTCATCGACGGAAGAATCGTCGAGCGCCAGCTTGACGGTCGCAAGAATTGCGTCCGGCAACGCGGCGCGCAGCTCGGCCGCCTTCTGCCGCCACTGCGCCAACCCGTCCTGCCGTGGATAGACGAGGAAGACAGTGCCCACCAGACTGGCCTTGTCGGCCATCTCGGGGTCTTGGGGTTCGTTCGCCGAAACGCTCCGGGCGTCCACGCCCTCCTCCCGCAGCGCCCTGACGAGCAGTTCCATCAGCAGATCGTCACGGTCCGTGCCAAAGCCCATGCACAGAAAGATCGAACGCGAAGGCACATCAAGCCGCCCTTGCCACCGGCCGAGGCGAGCCTCGCGCATGTGGCGCAGATGCGCGCCCATGTTGGCGTCGACCAGCGAAGTCGGCGCGCGACGGCGTGCCGTGCGCCGTGCCGGCCGCTCCCTCGACAACGATTCGGCCAAGGCGACGATGTTCGCCTGGATGCGCTCGCGCTGCAGCTGATCGATGCGCCCGATGCGAAAGTCCGCCGCGCCGAGTGCCAGCCCCGGAAACAGCACGTGATCGCAGTACCTGGCGAAGCTGCTGCGCCGCAGAAAGGCACGAGCCTCCTGCAGATTGACGGCTGCATTGCCCGACAGCGCGCGCTGATAGAAGCGCTGGCCGGCAGACAGCCCCGGGGCATCGCTGAGAAGAATCGTGAACGGCGCCAGTGCTTTGACGTGGCGGCCCATCACCACCAGACACAGTGTCAGCGGCGTAGACAACAGCAGTCCCACCGGCCCCCAGAGCGCGCCCCAGAACAAGGCGGACACGATGACCGCCAGCGGGGCCAGACCCGTGCTGTGCCCGTAGACCTGCGGCTCCAGCACATTGGCGAAGACGAGTTCGAGCACGCCGAAGAATCCGAGGCTGGCCAGCACGAGCGTCCACCCCGGATCGACCGCAGCCGCGAACACCGCGATCAGGGCGGCTGCGCCCAGCACACCCACATACGGGATGAATCGCAGCAGCGCGGCGACGCAACCCCAGAGCGCGGCATGCGGCAGCCCTATCGCCCAAAGTCCCACGCCGACCACGGTGCCGAAGATCGCATTGACGATCGATTGCGACAGGAAGAAGCGCGACACGCCTTGCGCCGCCGCGCTCAGTGCCTGCACCGTCGTGCCCAGCTCCGCCTCGCCGACCAGCCGGATGAAGCGGTCACTGAGCGACTCGTGCTCCAGCAGGGTGAAAACGAGCAGCACGAACACGATGCCAGCCTGCCCGACCGGTCCCCATAGCGTCGATAACAGTTTGGTGACCCGCTCCCCAGCCGACTGCGGTGCCTGGACGGCCGGTGCGGGCGGCGGCGCAACCACTGTGGCCCGACTGCCTTGACGCCGCGGTGCGGTCGCGTCGGGCGGCGCGTTCTGCGGCAACATTCCTTTGAGTTCAGACTCGATTCGTTCGAACGGGCGGATCGTGAACTCACGGATCGCGTCGACCTTGCCGCTGATGGCCGCCGTGTACTGGGGCAGATCGCCGGCGACGGCGACGAGCTGGATCGCCAGCACCGCGCTGATCCAGGCCACGCACGCTGCCGCCAGCACCACCGACACCAGCGTGGCCACGGTACGACCCAGGCCCGCGACCGCGAGTCTTCTCACCAGCGGCGCCAGCACCAGGCTCAAGACACCCGCGATGACGATGGGCTTCAGAAAGTCCTGACCGAAGTGCAGCAGCAGCAACACGCACGTGGCTGGGACGATCAGGCCGAACTGGAAATTCTTGAGGTTGGGCAATGGGCGCAGACAGCGTTATGGCGATGGTGAAGATGTACTAGGGAAGCGAGATCTATACCGCCTCCGGCATCGCCAGCACAGCGGTCAAGGCGAAGTCCACCAGCAAAAGCCATGTCTCCTCGAACCCGATGATGCTGTGATGGTCCGAGCCCGCAATGGTCCTCACCGACACCGGAGTCGGCCATGCCGCGATGAGCTTGGCGGAGCGCTCCGGCAACACGACGTCATCGCGCTCGGCCAGCAGCACTTGCGTCTTGGCAGCGACGCCGATGCAATGCGCCAGCGAGTTGAACTGGTGCCGCAATAACAGCGACAACGGCACCAGCGGAAAGCGCTTCTTGGCGACCTCCAGCATGGAGTCGTAAGGCGTGATCAGCTGCAGACTCGAAAACTTCTGCTGCGCCACCAGCTGGATCGCCACGCCGGAGCCCAAGCTGCGGCCGACGACATGCAACCGCGCATGCGGAAAGGCCTTGCGCAAATGATTCGCCAACTGCACTGCATCGGCGACAGAAGCGATCTCCGACGGATGCCCTTCCGAGTCCGCCATGCCCCGGTAGTTGACCGCGGCAAAGCCGAAGCCTTCAGGCAGCCAATGCAGTGCCTTGGCCGTGGCACGAACATCCTCGCCGCGGCCAGCGAAGTAGACGAACAGATCCTGCAGCGCAGCCTCGCCGTGCGGGTGATAGACATAGCCGCGCACCATGCCGCCCGGCACGGTGTGCGAGTAGGTAGAAAAGTCGCCGGACAGGGCGACGACGGGCAACTTGCGCGTGTCGAACAGGATGTGGCCCTGCCGGGCGGCGAGCAGCGCCCAGTAGGCAGCGATGGCACCGAGCGCGGCGCCCGATGCGGACAGGGCGACGCGATAGGCTTTGGATGACAAAGTGGGTTCCGGAGGCGCATGACGGCATGCGCGTCCGAGTATGCATGGCGCGCGGATGCGCCGAATCTCGGGAACCTCAGGCCAGATAAGCCTCGAGCACGCCGGCATCGGCGCGCAGCGCGTCCACCGTTCCCTCCGTCACGATCGACCCGCGCTTCATGAGATAGGCGTAGTCGCAGACAGACAACGCGATCTCAGCGTTCTGCTCGACCAGCAGGATCGACTGGCCCTCGCGATGCAGGGTGACGATCGCCTGGAACACCAGGTCCACGATCGATGGCGCCAATCCCATCGACGGTTCGTCGAGCACGAGCATGCTGGGCTCGGTCATCAGTGCGCGGCCGATGGCGAGCATCTGCTGCTCACCGCCGCTCATGAGGCCCGCGATCTGGCCGCGCCTTTCCTTCAAACGAGGAAACAGGTCATAGACACGCGCCATCAAGTCGCTCGCGTTGCCACGCCCGGCGTAGCTGCTGAGCTTCAGGTTCTCTTCCACCGTGAGGGGCGCGACCACCATGCGTCCTTCAGGCACCAGCGCGAGCCCACGCCGGACGACACGATGCACCGGCATCGCAGAGATCTCTTCACCGTCGAGTTTGATCGAGCCCTTTACCGGCCGATGCAGGCCCGCGATGCTGCGCAACGTGGTCGATTTGCCCGCGCCGTTGGCACCGAGGATGGCGACCATG
Organism: Variovorax sp. PAMC28562; assembly: GCF_014303735.1. Classification (NCBI taxonomy): domain Bacteria; kingdom Pseudomonadati; phylum Pseudomonadota; class Betaproteobacteria; order Burkholderiales; family Comamonadaceae; genus Variovorax; species Variovorax sp. PAMC28562. The sequence goes on from NZ_CP060296.1 coordinate 3,702,635, forward strand.
CTGCGCGGCCGGACCTCGAAACTGAGGTCGGTAACGGCGCGAATGGCGCCGTAGCTAGCGCAGAGCGCGGATACGGTCAGCATCGGCAGTGTTTCCAAAGTAAGCAGCCTGCACATCGGGGTGCGCCATGCAGTCTGCGGGTGTTCCATGGGCAAGCAGGCGGCCGAAGTTCATCACCGTGACGTGGTCGCAGAATTCTTTGACCAGCCGCACGTTGTGCTCGACCATCAGCACCGTCAGTCCGCCGTCGCGCAGGCTGTGGACGAGACTTCCGATCTCGTTCGATTCCTGCACGTTCATTCCGGCGGTGGGCTCGTCGAGCAGCAAAAGCCGCGGGCCGGTGCCGAGTGCACGAGCGATCTCGACCCGGCGCTGTTCTCCATACGACAGCGTTTCCGCCAGCAGATGCGCCTGTCGGCCTAGCTGCACGCGCTCCAGCAATTCGTAGGCATGAAGCTCGACCGCCTTCCGTGCCGCGCGGGCCTTCGGCAGGCCAAGGAACGAAGCCCACAACGACGCGCCGCGCCGCAAATAGCAACCCGCCATCACCTGCTCCAGCACCGTCATGCCGCTGAAGAGCCGCACGTTCTGATAGGTGCGGGCGATGCCCTGGGAAGCGATGTCGTATGCCGCACTGCGCTGGATCTCGACACCGCCGAAGCGGATGGTGCCGGTGTCCGATGGCAGCAAGCCGCTGATGAGATTGACCAGCGTCGTCTTGCCGGCGCCGTTCGGGCCCATGACACCTGCAACGCTGCCCGCTTTGACCGTCATCGACAGGCCGGAGACGGCAGCGACGCCGCCGAAGTTCTTGCCGATGGCCTCGACCGCCAGCAGCGGCACATCGGATGCAACGCTCATCGCAGTCAAAGCGCGGCTCCGGCAGCTGACGCTACTTTTGCGGGCGCGCCGTCTGCATCGGCATTTGCATTTGCATTTGCATTTGCATTGCGTGCGGCGCGGCGCAAGCGAATGGCGCGCGGATCGACCAGCCCTCGCGGCAGGAAGATCATGATCAGCAGCAACACGACCCCGTTCGCCACTTCCTGGAAGTGAGGCACGAAGGCTTGCGCGATCACCGGCAATGCAGTGAACACCGCCGCCCCGATGATCGAACCGATCCAGTGATACGACCCCCCCAGCACCACGGCCGCGATCATGGTGAAAGCGATGTTCACGAAGTAAGTGTCGGGCGAAAGAAACTGCAGGACCAGGGCGAGCAACATGCCGCCGAGGCCACCGACTGCCCCCGAAATCACGAACGCGATCGTCTGTATCCGGCGCGGTGCGATGCCCAGGCTGGATGCAACCGCCGGATCTTCGCGCACCGCCTGCGCCGCGATGCCGTACCACGACACCGACAGCCGGTAGAACACGATCATGGCTAGGGCCAGCAGGATGCCCAGAACGCCGATCGGCAGTGTGACCGGCACGCTCAGTCCGTTGACGCCGCCGGTCAGACTCGGCACGTTGATGACTGCGACGCGGACGATCAGGATGAGCGCCAGGCTTGCCAGGGCCATCCAGTGACTTTCGAGCCTGAGAAAGATCAAGGCGACCACATAGGCCATGAGCGCGCCCGCCGCCATGGCCGCGGGCAAAAGGATCAGCGGATCGAGACCCGTCTGCAAAATCAGCCGCGCGCCCACGAAGCCACCGATGGCGGCATAGGTCACGGTGGCGAAGCTCAGGATGCCTGCCGACAGCACGGAATAGGTGCTGAGTGCGAAGAAGGCATTGACGATCGCGAACGCGACCGTGCTTTGGTAGGTACGCCAGAAATCGGCAAGTGCTTGCATGGTTGCTTGTATGAAATCAAGGCCGAGAGAAACCGAGACTGCCGAAGAGGCCGCGCGGTCGTACCAGCAGAAAAGTCAGCAACAGCGCATAGGTGATGCCGTCACGCAGACCCGACGACAGGTACTGCGCCGACATCACCTCCAGAACACCGAGCCCGACACCGGCGACTGCGGTGCCGCGAACGTCGTCGTAGCCGCCGACCACCACAGCAGCGAACCCCTTGAGCAGCAGGCCCTCGCCCAGCAGAAACGAGACGTTGTGCGTGGTGATGCCACCGAGAACGCCGGCCAGGCCTGAAGTCGCACCGGCAATGAAGGCGGTGACGATCACGACATAACGCGGATTGACGCCACCTAACGAGGCCGCCGTCTGGTTCCAGCCGACCGCGCGCATGGCCGCACCGAAGCGGCTGCGGCGAATGAGCATGTGCAGGCCGAAGGTCACGACGAGCATGACCGCCACCGTGATGAGCTGCATCGCCGGAATGGGGATGTCGCCGATGCGGAACATGGTCCCCGGATAGCTGCCGCGGGGAAAGCTCAGGCTCTGCTGCCCGGTAGCGGTACCGGCCAGGTTGTCGAGAATGATCCAGAACGCAATGCTGGTAATGAGCGCGCCCAGCATGCCGCTGCCGCGTTTGCGTAGCGGCTGGAAGGCGATCTGGTCGACCACGACCGCGAGCAGCCCGCCCCCGACGACACCAACGACCAGTGCCGGCAGGAAAGGCAGCTTCAACTGTTCGACCGCTGCCAGCGCCGCGATCGCGGCCCAGCTCGCATAGCTGCCGTGCGCCGCATTCAGGATGCCAAGCGTCGAAAAAACGATCCCGAAACCGAGGCCGAACAGCGCGTAAAGCGCACCGAGCGCGCAACCATTGATCAGTTGCTCGATGAAGAGTTGCATGACCCCGCGCCTACTTGGGTGCGACCCAGGGCACGATCTTGCCTTCAGCAGACCAAGCCACCACCAACGTGCCAGCCGTCTCTGCCTGGCCGTTGTTCATGGCCTCCCCGCCATAGACCTGATGGTCGATCTTCGTCACCTTCGACAGTGCCTGGCCCAGCGCCTCGCGGGTCGGTTTGCCGGACAGCGACTTCAACCCCTGTGCGATGAACCAAACCACCTGGTAGCCCTGGGCCGAATAGATGTCGGGCGCCGCGTTGAACTTCTTCTGGTAAGCCGCGACGAAAGCCTTGGCTTCTGGCGTTTCCACGATCGAGTCGGAGAAGCTGACCGGGAACGGTACGCCGACGACCGAGTCGCCCATCTTCTTGAAGATGGAAGCAGGCGACAGCACATCGTTGCCGACGATGGTCTTGGCGTAGCCGCGATCCTTCAGCGCGGTGATGGCACCGGCGGCAGCACCCTGCGTCGCATAGACCAGGATGATGTCGGCCTTCAGACCCATGGCCTGCGTAGCGGCCGCGGTGAAGTCCGTGTCCTTCGTCAGCACGCTGACCACCCCGGCGGTGGTCACGCCCTTGGCCTCGAGCGCTTCGCGGGTCGCGTTCATGCGACCCTTGAAAGCGTCGTTGTCGGCCGCGAGGATGTAGGCGGCGGTCTTCGGCTTGACCGCATCGACGATCGTGAGCGCGGTGGCTTTATCTTTGGGGCCGGGCAGGATCGTCATGCTGTAGACATAGGGCAGCTGCGGCAGGCCAGCCGCCGTCGCGCCGAAGATCACGAGCGGTGTCTTCGCCTCCGTCACGATCGGCTTCAGGGAGCCGGCAACGGGAGACAGAATGCAGCAGCTGATCGCCAGCAGCGACGGGTCGGCCACGAACTGATTGGTCGCCTGGATGGCACGGGCGGCATCGCTGCCGCTCTCCTTCGGGTCCAGCACGATCGAGGCGCCGCCAAGGTACTTCTGCGTCTTGACCTCCTCCGCTGCCAGCTGCGCGCCGTTCCAGTAGGACTGGCCGGCCGAGGCGATGGCGCCGGTGTTCTCGGTGACGAATCCGACCTTGTAGTCGCCCGGCGCGAGGCCCTGAGCGGACACCGGTCCGACATGGACGAACAATGCAGCCAGCGCTGCACCTGCCAACGAAACATTCTTCAAGTTCCAGCTTTTCATCTCTTGTCTCCTCAGGGTGGTTGTCTTGGTCGGCTGTTCAAGGTTGCGCATGTTGAACAGTCCGCGTCTTGTCGGCGAGAAATCTTTTCTTCAGATAGGTCTCTAGTCCGCCCGCTTCCAGCATGTCGAGGTCGGCGCGCGGCAGCGGCTCGAAAGCGATCTCGGTACCCTGCGTCAGGTTGCGCACGCAGTGGCCCGCCCAGTCGACTTCCAGTTCGTCCCAGCGTTCGGCGAACTGGAGGATGCCGGGGCACGGCACCTGCGGAAAGCCCATGCTGATTTCACCGCGCCAGTAGCCCGGAGAAAACGACTCGGCAATGACGCCCGCGATGCCCATGTGACGCATGGCTTTCATCGGCGGATAGTGAGGATGGCCGTAGCCGAAGTTGTGGTTGCCAAGCAGCAGATCGCCGGGCTTCACCAGACTGGCGAAGACGGGGTCGTATTCCTGCATCGCGGCCTTGCTCAGCTCGTCGATGTTAGTGGTCTTGATGTTCTTGACGCCGACGATTTGGTCGACGTCGAAGTCGATCTCGTCGAACTTGAAGGCCACGCGGCCGCGCAGGTTGATGAGTGCCATGCTCTTCTCCTTGGCCGTTAACCGTTACCGGCGAGGTACGGACGCGGGTCGGCGATCTTGCCTTCGACCGCAGAGGCCGCGAGCACCGCGGCGTTGCACAGGTAGATCTCCGAATCCGGGCTGCCCATGCGACCGCGCACATTGAGCGTGCCGGTGGATACGGCGCGCTGGCCCGGTGCCATCGTCGCGATGCGGCCGAAGCAGTAGTCGCACGACGGCGACGACACGAAGGCGCCGGCCTCGACGAACACCGACAGCAGACCTTCCCGCGATGCGGCAGCCATGATTTCCTGGCTGGTCGGCACCACGTGCAAGGCAAAGCCCGGCGCGACCTGTCGGCCCGCCAGCACCTGGGCAGCAGCGCGCAGGTCTTCGATGCGACCGGAGGCGCAGGAGCCCAGATAGCCTGTATGAACCGGGAGGTTCAGGTAGTCGCTCAGGTCGCGTGTATTGGCCGGACTCGGCGGGATCACGATGATGGGCTCGAGCGTCGACAGGTCGATCTCGTGTCGCGCGGCGTAGTGCGCGTCCTCGTCGCTGTAGACGGGTTCGAGCTCGATGCGGGCGCGCGGCATGGCGTATTCGAGGCGCTTGGCATCGGGATTCACGATGGCCGTCACGGCGCCGGTGAACATCGCCAGACCGGTGATGGTTTGCAGGGCGTCGTTCGACATGTCGGCCACCGCCGGCCCACCGATCTCCAGCACCTGGAAGCGACATGAAGCCGCACCCAGCACACGCACCAGGTGATGGAACACATCGCGCGCCATCACGCCGGGCTGCAACTTGCCGACCAGATCGACGCGTGTCGTGTGCGGCACGCGGATCGAGACCCGCTCCAGTGCAAAGGCCTCGAGCACGTTGCGCCTGAGACCCATGGCCAGCGTGCCGAAGGTGCCCAGCTGGCTCACATGGCCGTCGAAGTGAACCACGAACGCGCCTGGCGTGGCGTAGCCCACTTCGGACGACACCTGGTGCCCGATGCCCTTGCGTTCATACAGCTTCACGTCGTTGATGGTGGTCCATTCACGCGTGCCCTTGTGCAGCTCTTCTTCAGCCGGCGAGATGGCTGGGACCATATGGTCGATGAAGATGCCGAAGCGTTCCGGCTCGGGCATCTTGGTGATGCCGAAGTCGTCTTTCAACTGCTTGAAGATCACGTCGGTGTAGCCCGGGAAGTCGTAAGCCAGCACGAAGTCGGGCTTGGCCATGACCTCGTCGCCGGCCTTGACGGACGCCAGGCCCGACACGCGCGCGAGGATCTTTTCGGTGATGGTGAAACTCATGGATTTGTCTCCAGTTCGAGAGTGTTTTTCAGTGCTCGGCGTGCGTGGACTCAGGCCGCGTTGCGCAATCCGAGCGAGCCGGGATTCATGAGGCCCTTGGGGTCGAGTGCCCTCTTGATAGCCGTGAGCATGTTCCAGGTCGCTGGCTGCATCACTTGTTGCAGCGGATAGTCACGGCCGATTTGCCAGTTGACACCGCCCAGTTCCAGGTAGACCTGCTGCACGCCCTTGCGCAAGGCGATCACTGCCTCACGCGCAGGCAGATTGGCGGGACGGTCGAGCCATGGCCCGACCACGTCGTCACCGAGACTCTGGCGGTGCAGCGGCGTGATCTCGTCCTGCCAGTAGAAGGCCGGTTCGAGGAAAAATTCGTTGCCGACGGTCATGGTGAGGTGCGACAGGATGATGCCGTGCTGCTTCATCATTGGGGCCTGACTCTCGAAGTACGCCGCACTCGCCTCGACCACGCGCGCGGTCTCGCTCATCGGGAACACCGCATGGATCGGGACCCAACGCTGACCATCCGCGCCGAGCATGCCGCGCACCGGGTTGAAAGGACGCGAGCGCATCACCCGCGCTGCGGCGTTCTCGATCTCGATGCCATGCTTCTGGCCGATGGCGCGCAGCGCTGCCAGGTTGGCGGTCAGCGCATCGGCCGTCTTGCCCTCGACAACGAGGTGCAGCGAACACGCATGGTCGGCCAGGTAGTTCGCGCCGGTCGTCGCCACGTTCACTGCATCCTTGATGCCCTGGAACAAACCTTTCGACGAACGCGCAACACTGCTCAGGATCTTCACGCCGTCTGACAACTTGTTGACGCTCGCCGAGTTCAACGCCTTGGCGCGGTCGATGCCGAAACCTTCGGAGATCGCCTGTACGGCGCTCATCTCGGCCTGGGCCAATGCCATCGACTTCATGTCTTCGAAGCCGAAACCCAGGTAGTCCAGATGCTGGGGCGCCGCGTCGAGCTTGAGCGTGGCACCGAGCTTCAGACCGAAGGCGCCGGTGTCTCCGAGAAACAGGCCCGTCATGTCCGGCCCTGCATAGCGGGTGAAGGGCTTCGTGCCCGCACGTCCGCCCGACCCGGTGGTCACGACCTCGCCGCTGGCGAGCAGCACGGTCACGCCCAGCACGCTGGCGGCGACAGTCCCGTGCAGGGTCGATCCGAAGAAGGCGCTGTTCTGAGACAACGCGCCGCCGACCGTGGCGTTGATGCCAGACAACGGACCCCAGTAGCCGGTGTTCATGCCGGTGGCCCTCAGCGCTTCGTGCACCTGCGCCCAGGTGCAACCGGCCTCGACCGTGATGTACCGGTCGGGCACGTTGATCTCCAGCACCTTGTTCAGCTTGCGCGTGTCGATGACGATGGTTTGCGTGCTCTCCGGCAGGTAGCCCTTGGTATAGGACATGCCGCCGCCTCGCGGCACGATGGCGATCTCGTGCGCCGCTGCAGTCTTGACCGCAACCACGGCCTGCGCCTGCGTTTGCGGCAACACGATGCACATCGGCACGATGCCCGGCTGCCAGAAGATGTCGTTGGCGTAGTACTCGCACGTCACGCTGTCCGACAGCACCTGGGCGGAGCCCACGGCGTCGCACAACGCTGAGAGAAAGGATTCGTTTGGCATTGGGAATGAATCTTTGTGGTGACCGTGCGATGTGAGAAGACCGGACTCAGCCGGCCACCACGAGGTCGTCGGCAGGCCGGAAGTCGTAGCCGGCCGCATGGCGCTTCACGTAACCGCCGTGCGGCGCGCCGAAGTGGGCAGGAAGCAGCAATGCGTTGCGGTCGTGGCAGTAGTCGAGGATGGAGCGGCGCGTGGCGCGAGCCTCGCTCGCCATCTCGCAAAAACGGCTGTTCCAGTCGGGGCGAAACACCTGCATCGGCTGGTGCAGCGAGTCGCCGGGAAAGATCGCCGCGGCGTTGCCGGATTCGAGCTTCAGCATGCCGTGACCGGCGGTATGGCCGATCGCGTCATGGAAAAACAGGCCTTCGATGATCCTTGAACCGTCGTCGATGAACTCGGCTTGCCCGGCCTCAATGACCGGCATCACGCTGTCTTCTATGACCGCGATGTTCTCCGGCATCGTGAGATGGCCGCCGGTCGGCGAATGCCAATGCTCGAATTCGCGGCGCGAGAAGATGTACTTTGCGTTGGGAAACGTCGGCACCCATTTGCCGTCCACCCATCTCGTATTCCAGCCGACGTGATCGATGTGCAGGTGCGTGCAGATCACGAGCGTCACGTCCTCGGGACGCACGCCGGATTCGGTGAGCCGGTCGAGGTACGGCAGATGCAGTTGATGGAAGCGCTCGAACAACGGAAGCGCACGTGTCTTGTCGTTGCCGCAGCCGGTGTCGATCAGGATGGTGTGCTTGTCGTCGCGGATCATCCACGAGTGCATGCTCGACATGACCTTCTGGCTGGGCTCGTCCCAAAACCGCGTCGCCGACAGCACCTTGTGCTCTTCGAAGATGTCGGGCGTGTAGTCAGGAAAGAGAAACTCAGGCTTGAAACCGGGCGTCAGCATTTCTTCAATGCGCGTCACGTGATACGAGCCGATCCGGAATGTCTTCATCTGTTTCGCCGTGGTCTCTTTGTGCGTCGATGTTAGGCAGGCCGTATCGGTCGCCTTACAGGGTAAACGTCCATGCCACCACAATGTGGCGAAAGAATTCCAGGTGTCAGGCCTATAGTTTGGAGTGAATGGGTCGAGCCGAGGGTTCGATCACTTCTCCACAATGTAGAGCCTCAATCGGCACTGAGAAATGCCTCGAGCAGCGTCGTGGCTTCGATGCCAAGAAGCGCTGCGGCCTCCTCCATCACAGCAGCAATGTGCGCGGCGCTTCGTGGATCGATGCGTGCCGAGCCGCCGATGCCCGGCAACTCGATCACCGTGATCGCCCAGCAGGCGGTTCGACTTGCTGAGCGTCTTCATAGACTCGATGCCAGGAGTCACCGGCACTCGACGTACTCAGGGTTATTGGTTAGTCAACCACAATGTGGACTCCATATGATGTGAGCGATGGTCGCAAAAACACGAACAGCAACTGATCAGGCAAAAATCCCTCCACAAGGTGGAGAGTCCAGATCCGGTACGCAGAGCATCGAACGGGTAGTCGACGTGCTTCGCGTGATCGCCTCGCGTGGCCGTCGCGGCATGCGTGTCGGCGAAGTCGTCGCCACTTCTGGACTGGCGGAAGCAACCTGCTTTCGGATGCTTCGGAGACTGGAGTTGGAAGGGATGCTCGATCGCGACCCGCACAGCAAAAAGTACTTTCTCGGGCCGCTGCTGCATGAGTTGGGCTTGCTTGCGCGCCCCCGCTACAGGCTCGCTGAACTGTGCGATGCAACATTGCAGCGCCTGGCTGAATTCACGCAAGACACGGTCTATCTGAGCGAGCGCAGCGGACTGGAAGCTGTTTGCGCCAACCGTGCACTCGGCGACTTCCCAATCAAGTCGCTGTCGCTGGACATCGGGGTGAGAAGACCGTTGGGCGTCGGTGCCGGCGGACTGGCGATCCTCTGTGCATTGCCCGCGTCCGAAGCCCACGCACTGGTCGAGGCGAACGCCCATCGCTATGAAAAGTTCGCGTCGTTTACAGCCGATTTTCTGTATGGCGCCATCGCCGAAGGCAGAAAGCGCGGCTACTCCTTTCTGGAGGGCGCCGTCACGCCCGGCACTGCATCGATCGGCGTGGCATTTCCGCCCGACAACCCGGTTGCGGCCATCAGCGTGGCAGCGATCGCTGGGCGCCTGCTGCCGGAACGCCGGCAGGAGATTGCGCGGCAGATGCACCGGGAGGTCGAGAAGCTTGTGGTTGCCTTGGCGGCTGCCAAGGTATCCGGCGACATGGCAGCAACGGACGCTACGCAGAAGTGACAGCGCTACCTTGCGCTTGACCTCGACTTTTTCGTAACCGTCTTCAGGTCATCATTTCGTAGTGCGTCTGCCGTTCCTCGATGGCCTTCCAGCCGATGACATCCTTGAATGCCGGCATGGACGTCTGACCGCAGGGAAGACTGCCGATGTCTCCGCCCCGGCGACTCGCCATCACCCGCAGGTTTTCCTGCAGCGCATGGACCGTGCTCATCAACGTCACCAGCGGATAGGTCGCAAAGGCCGCGACGGACTCGACCTGTTCCCGCGTGAGGTCGGCCATCCACAAACCCTGCATCAGCTGCAACGACAGCCGACGCCCCGTCACCTCTTTCAGCTTGACCAGGTCCTCGTAGCGACTGAAGGTGCGCGAGATCGGCTGGATCAGATCGGCGCCCGCCTCCGCATACTGTGCGCATCGGTCGATGGCCTCGGACGGATCGAGCACGTCGGTGCGCGCAACGATCAAAAAGTCAGGGTCGGTTCGCGCGTCGACCGCTGCCTTGATCTTTGCGACGGCATCGCGCACCGGAATCACCGGCATGGTCGATGCCGCTGCGGGACATCGCTTGGGACTGAACTGGTCTTCGAGTTGAATGGCGACCGCTCCCGTCTTCTCGAACTCGCGCACCGTGCGAGCCATGTTGATCACGTTGCCATAGCCGGTATCGGCATCGGCGAACACGGGCTTGTTCACCAGATTGACGATGCGATCCACGACAGCCACGTTCTCCGTGAGCGTGTAGATCTCCACGTCGGGCTGGCCCAACAGCGCCGCTGAGATTCCGAATCCGGTGGTGAAGATGCCGTCGAAATCCGACCGGTCGACGAGCAGTGCAGACAGTGCGTCTTGCGCTCCCGCCATCCAGAGAGTGGGTCCTGACTGGATGCGCTGACGCACCGCCTTGCGATGGTTTTTCATGGAGGCTCCTTGCGAATTGAATGGACATCGGCACGCCAACCAGTCCCCACAATGTGGCGACAACCGGAATGCCATCGAGGCATTAATTACATTGCCTGCAAGAACGCTGCTCTACAAGGTTTACCCTCAACTCACCACATCGTGGACAAGATCTACAGACGGTTCCGTCGAAGAGCTACGGTGCTCATCGAGAACCCGTCAAGGAATCACGCGCTCAGCCCTCAGCTTGTCGAACAAATCCGTGAACGCATCCGGCGTGCTCTGGAAATCCAGGAATCCCGCCTTGCGACTCTTGGTCATGTCGGCCAGCACCTCCATCGGCCGGCCGAGGTCTGCGTCGGTGTGCCACCACGACACGAGGTTGTCGACGTTCGCCTCTTTCAAGTTATGACGTTCGGCGATCTCCTTCCATTGCCCGGCGCAGCCTTGCATCCGCTCGGCCAACGGGCGCATGGTGCCGTCGAATTCAGCGGCTTCGATGCCGAAGTATTCAGCCAGCCGGGGCCACAACCATTTCCAGCGAAACACGTCGCCGTCGACGACGTTGAAGTCCTGATTGCGCGCTGCCGCGGTGTCTGAGGCCCATGTGAGATGACGGGCGAGCAGCCGCGCATCGGTCATGTCGGTGAGGCTTTCCCACTGCGCCGCAGACCCCGGGAATACGAACGGTTGGCCCGCCTCCCTGCAGAGCGTGGCATAGACGGCGAGCGTCACACCCATGTTCATCGCGTTGCCTATGGCGAACCCGATGATGGTGTGGGGCCGATGCACGCTCCAGCCGAAGCCATGGCGCTCGGCGGCCGCGAAGAGCTTGTCTTCTTGTTCGTAATAGAAGTTGTCGACCGACTGCCGCCCTTGCTCTTCGCGGAACGGCGTCATGGGCACGTTGCCGGTGCCGTACGCCTCGAAGGGGCCGAGGTAATGCTTGAGTCCGGTGACCAGTGCCGCATGGCCGCCGCGCAAGCCGGGCCCGACGGCATCGAGCACGTTGCTCACCATGGCGCCGTTGACGCGGATGTTCTCTTTCTCGTTCGCCTGTCGCGCCCAGGCAGTAAAGAACACTTTGGAAAACTCGATGCCATCGAGTGAGCCTAGAACTTCAGCCAGCGCGACGGGATCGGTCAGGTCTGCCGTGAGGGGCTTCACGCCGGCCGCGACGGGCGTTCTGCCGCGGGAGAGACCATAGACCGATGCGCCATCGGCGAGCAAATGCACTGCAAGCGCACTTCCAATGACACCGCTGACACCGACGATGAGCACGTTTTTATTCATTCCGACAATCCTGTTCATAGTTCGCCATGGACAATAGGCGACTGGCCTCGCAATGGCGGCCCCAAGGTCTTCCGGCAATGAACATGACCCTGTTGAATCCTTCGACCATCGGCAGCTGGCACGCCCACGTGTACTTCGACGCCGCGACAGGAGCGGCGGCCTGGACGCTGCGCGAAACCATCGAGGTCGAACTGGCCGGCCGCATCGCCATGGGCCGCTTTCACGAGAAGCTGGTGGGACCACACCCGATGTGGAGCTACCAGCTGGCCATCTCGCCTGACGACTTTCCGCATGTACTGGGATGGCTCGCACTCAACCACGGCACGCTCGACGTGTTCGTTCATCCGAACACCGGCGATGCACTGCGCGATCACCGGGACTGTGCTGTCTGGCTGGGCAAGTCCCATGTCTTGAACCTGGTGGGGTTCACTGGCTGAGTTCACTGGCTGAATATTTTTCAGCCCGAGTGCATCCAACCGCGCATCTGGTGGGTAGAGCCATCAGCAGCGAATGTGCTGCTGCCCTATCCACAGGAGAATTTCAATGCGCACTCCCCAAGCTTCTCGCCAAGTTTCTAGTCCCGTTTTTGTTGCGGTCGCACTGTCCGCCGCGGCTCTCGTCACCGCCTGTGGCTCGATGTCCATGGGTCCTACGTTCAATCAGTCTTCGCTGCCCGCACCGATCCAGGTGCCGCCGGGTAACAAGGTCGCCATGGAAACCGTGGGTGTCGGCGACATCACCTACGAGTGCCGCGACAAGGCCAACGCGCCGGGCCAGACCGAATGGGTGTTCGTCGGCCCCGATGCCAAACTGATGGACCGCAGCGGCAAGCAGGTCGGTAAGTACTACGGCCCGCCCGCTACGTGGGAATCGATGGACGGCTCCAAACTGACCGCTACTCAAATCGCGGTCGCGCCATCGGGTCCGACCAGCCTGCCGTATCAAGTGGTCAAGGCCAACCCGGCGATGGGCAGCGGCGCAATGACCGGCGTGACCTACATCCAGCGCGTCGCCTTGCAAGGCGGTGTTGCACCGGCGGCCATGCCTTGCACCCCAGCCACCAAGGGCCAGAAGCAGACCGTCAAGTACCAGGCCGACTACATCTTCTGGAAGGCGTCTTGACCCTCGGCTGCGGCATGGCATGACGGCGTTGCAGCGCGGCTCGACTACCATCGAACCCTCTTCGAGCCACCGCCATCGACCTTGCCGCCCGCCGATCATTTCGACTACGACGCCGAGCTCATGGCCTGCGCGCAAGGCGACCGCGAAGCCCTGCAGCGCCTGTACCAGCGCGAGGCCCGCTTCCTTCTGGGCGTGGCCCTGCGCATCGTGCGGCAACACCATCGTGCGGAAGACGTGCTGCACGATGCTTTCTTGAACATCTGGCAGCGAGCCGGCAGCTTCGATCCGACCCGTGGCGAAGGCCGCGGCTGGATCTACAGCGTTGTGCGCAACGCGGCACTGAACATGGTGCGCAGCTCGGCGCGCGAAGCCACGGTCGACGACGACGCGCGCGAAGCCATCGACGACGATGCCGCACTGGCAGCGTACGTCAGTGCGGGCGACCCGTTCGAACTCCGTGCCGACCTCGGCCGGCTGCACACCTGCCTCGCAAGCTTGGAGCCTGCACGCCGCGACTGCATCCTCTACGCCTACGTCGAAGGTTGCTCCCATGCCGAAATTGCGGAGCGCACGCGCACGCCGCTCGGCACGGTCAAAGCCTGGATTCAGCGCGGCATGAAAGCCTTGCGCGAGTGCATGGCATGAGCACGCCGAACACATCCGGCGAAGACATCGACGCGCTGGCGGGCGAGTACGTGCTCGGCACGTTGAATGTTGCGACGCGACAGATCGTCGCAGCGCGGATCGAGCGGGAGCCCGCTTTGCGTGACGCGGTGACGGCGTGGGACGCGCGATTGCTTCCGCTCGTCGCGCTCGCGCCGCCTTCAGAGCCGTCGACGGCGCTGTGGCGGCGCATCGAGGGCAGCCTGGGCGAAGCCCCTGCCGCAGTCAAGGCACCTGTCATGCCAGCTTCTCCGCGGCCGAAAGTCGAGAGCCGAAGACCTCCGGGCTGGTGGAACAACCTCGGCCTCTGGCGCGGCATGACCGGCGCCGGCTTTGCCACCGCGGCGGCTCTGGCGGCGGTGCTCGTTCTGCGCCCAGGCACACCGCAAGCGCCCGAATACATGGTCGTGCTGGTGGCACCACAAGACAAGGCGCCGGGCTATGTGATTCAGACCAACGCCGCGCACCAGCTCAGTCTGGTGCCGCTGGGTACCGCGACCGTTCCAAGTCAAAAATCCCTGCAGTTCTGGACCAAGGGCGACCAGTGGCGCGGCCCCGTTTCGCTCGGTCTGGTGAAACCGGGCCAGACGCTCTATGTGCCGCTCGGCAAGCTGCCGGCAATAGAGCCGAACCAGCTCTTCGAGCTGACCCTGGAACCTGAGAACGGATCTCCAATCGATCGGCCGACCGGGCCGATTCAGTACATCGGGCGGGCGGTCAAGGTTTTGTAGGGTGGGCTCAGCCTGAAGACTTGACCCGACTTTGACTCGCCTAAAGTGCGACAGCCACCGAGTTTGCCTCGATGTTGACCTCAAATCGACCCGGAAACTCGTAGCATCGCGGCATGGCAAAGAGCAAAGAAAGCTTTAAGGGCAACAAGGCGGCGCTGCCCAGCAAAAACTGCGTGAGTTGTGGCCTGACCATGACCTGGCGGCGTCGATGGGCGAAGAACTGGGCCGAGGTGAAGTACTGCTCGGATGCCTGCCGCAAAAAGCCACGTCCGGCCCAATAGATCCGGCAGCACACAGCCCGCTGATCTCACCCAACTCAATCACCGTCGCAATACATCCCATGACTTCGATCGTTCTCATCACGGGCGCCAGCGGTGGCATCGGCCGCGCCTTGGCACACCAACTGCACGCAACGGGCTTCCGCGTCGCCGCGGCAGGGCGCGACCTCGACCGCCTGGCCGATGTGGAAGCCGCCGTGCGGATCGCCGCCGACACCACCACGCCCGAAGGCGCAGCCCAGGCCATTGCCGCCTGCCAGGAGGCGCTCGGCGCCGCGCCCACCTTGCTGGCGCACTGCGTGGGCAGCACGCTGATCGCACCGCTGCACCGCACCCGAGAGGACGCCTACCGCGAGGTGATGCGCGTCAACCTCGACAGCGCCGTATTCATGTTGCAGGCCTGGATCGGCGCTTTGCAGGGCGGGCCTGGTGCGGCGGTGTTCGCGAGCTCGGTGGTGGCGCGCATCGGCGTCGCCAATCACGAGGCGATCGCTGCCGCCAAGGGCGGCATCGAAGCCCTGGTGCGCAGCGCCGCAGCCACCTACGCGGCACAGCGGCTGCGCATCAACGCCGTGGCACCGGGCATGACCGAGACGCCGATGACGGCCAGCATGCTGAAGCTGCCCGCCATGCGTGACGGCGCCGCGCGCCAGTACCCTTTGGGCGGCGTGCAGACTGCAGAACAGGTGGCTGACGTCATGGCATGGCTGCTCAGTGACGGCGCAGCCCGCCTCACGGGGCAGGTGATTGCGGTGGATGGCGGCTTCACTACCGTGCGGCCTCTCGTGAGGTAGCCGTCGAGCACTCCGGAGCGACATCCGTCACCGAGCCGCCGACCGGACCGACGCCAGTCACGCGCACTGAGCTTCAGTGAGTGCCGTGCACGTGCTTCGTGACTGCGCGCTTGAAAGCCCGGGCCGGCCCCTCGCTCGACAGCTCTTTCAGAATGCCGCAATCGCCCGAAGCGGCGGTCGTCGAACACTGCTCCAGAAGGCCCTTCAGCTGCTTTTCCAAAGCACGCAATTCGCGGATGCGTTGGGCAACGTGCCCGAGGTGTTCTTCCAGCAGCTCGCCGACCCCGCCACAGTTTTCCTGCGGCGATTCCTTGAAGCGAAGCAGCGCACGAATCTCGTCCAGCGCCATATCCAGCGAGCGGCACCGACGGATGAACATCAGCCGTTCGACGTGCTCCAGGCCGTAGATGCGGTAGTTGCTCTCGGTCCGCGCCGGGGACGGCAACAGCCCTTCCTTTTCGTAGAAGCGGATGGTCTCTACGGGCGTGTCCGTGGCTTGCGCCAGTTCACCGATCTTCATCGAAATCCCTTCAGAAAACCGTTTGGAAATTTGCGCTTGACTCTAAACCCGCTACAGGGTTTCCAATCGAGCCAATGACAAAAACCACAATGCCTGAAATGAAAGAGAAGCCGTCCGCCATCGCGGCCAAGACAACCGTTCCCGCCGGCGCAACGGTGTTCCGCATTCCGGCTATGGACTGTGCGGTGGAAGAAAGCGACATCCGCCGCGCGCTCGACAAGGTCGTCGGCATCAAGAGCCTCAACTTCCAGCTGGGCGCACGAACAGTGGCCATCAACGCGCCCGCCGAGGTGATTCCGCTGGCTGTCAAGGCTATTCAAAGCGCAGGTTACGAACCAGTGCCGGTGAGCGCGTCTCGAAGCGACGCAGGCCAAGCCGCGACCCACACAGCCGAGGACGGCCACCATGACCACGACCATGCGGGGCATGACCACGATCACGGCCAGGCTCATGGCGAGCAATCGTCCAGTGTGATTCGCCTCGGCGCCGCGCTCGCACTGGCCATCGGCGCCGAGACGCTGCACTTCTTCGCAAGCGATGTCCCGGCAATGAAGTATGTCGGCCTCGGCATGGCCGCAATCGCAATCTGGCTGTCGGGCGTCGAGACCTATTCGAAGGGCATCAAGGCGCTGAGCCGCGGCCGGCTGAACATCAACGCGTTGATGAGCGTGGCCGTCACCGGCGCCTTCGTCATTGGCCAGTGGCCGGAAGCCGCGATGGTCATGGCGCTCTACGCCATCGCCGAGCTGATCGAAGCGCGTGCCGCCGATCGCGCCCGCAACGCGATCAAAGGCCTCGTCGCTCTTGCGCCGGAACAAGCGGACGTACAGCAGGCGGACCGCAGCTGGAAGACGGTGCCGTCGGCCGGTGTGGTGCTCGACGCCATCGTGCGCATCCGTCCTGGCGAACGCGTGCCGCTCGACGGCGTGGTCACCGAAGGCCGCAGCGCGGTGAACCAGGCGCCGGTCACGGGCGAGAGCCTGCCGGTCGATCGCAGCGTCGGAGACACGGTCTACGCCGGCACCATCAACGAGACGGGCGAACTCCAGTTTCGCGTGACCGGCATTGCGTCCAACACGACACTGGCCCGCATCATTCACGCGGTCGAGGAAGCGCAGGGAACGCGCGCCCCGACGCAGCGCTTCGTCGACCGGTTCGCAGCCATCTACACGCCATCGGTCTTCGTGCTGGCACTGGCCGTGGCCCTGCTCATGCCGTGGCTGACGGACGCCACCTGGCTCGAAGCCATCTACAAGGCACTGGTGCTGCTGGTGGTCGCCTGCCCGTGCGCGCTGGTGATCTCGACGCCGGTCACGGTCGTCAGCGCGCTGGCGGCGGGCGCGCGGCGCGGCATCCTGATCAAGGGCGGCACGTATCTGGAAGAGGCACGTAACCTCAAGGTCATCGCGCTCGACAAGACCGGCACCATCACCGAGGGCAAGCCGAAGCTGGTCGACTGGATGGTGCTTCGCCCGGACGCGGACAAAGAGCAGGTCGGCCGCATCGCGACGAGCCTGGCGGAGCGCTCCGACCACCCTGTGTCGAAAGCCATCGCGCAAGGGCTCGGCTCGCCTGCCGCGCGTGCAGATGCCGACACGGTTGAAGGCTTCATCGCCCTCCCCGGCCGCGGCACGCAGGGCACGGTCGGCGGACGCGACCACGCGCTCGGCAACCATCGCCTGATGCAGGAGCGCAACCACAGCAATGCAGAGATCGCGGCCCAGCTCGCCGCGCACGAGCAGCAGGGCCGTACGGTCACGCTGCTGGCAGACGATCGCGGCGTTATCGCCCTCTTCGCCGTGGCGGACACCATCAAGGAATCATCGCGCCAGGCCATCGCGGAACTCAAAGCGCTCGGCGTGACCCCGGTGATGCTGACCGGAGACAACACCGCGACGGCAAAGACCATCGCGGCCGAGGCCGGCATCGACGAGTCGCAAGGCAACCTGTTGCCCGAAGACAAGCTGGCCGAAATCAAGGCGTTGCAAAAGCGCTTCGGCGCCACTGCGATGACTGGCGACGGCATCAACGACGCACCGGCGCTGGCGCAGGCCGACATCGGCTTTGCGATGGGCGCCATGGGCACCGACATCGCCATGGAAGCCGCGGACGTGGTGGTCATGAACGACGACCTGCGCCGCATTCCGGAGACCATCCGACTGTCGCGCAAGACGCACGCGGTGTTGGTTCAGAACATCTCGCTGGCGCTCGGCATCAAGGCCGTTTTCATGGTGCTCGCTCTGGTCGGCACGGCCACCATGTGGATGGCGGTGTTCGCCGATATGGGTGCGACGCTGCTGGTCGTCGCCAACGGGTTGCGGCTGATGCGGGCCCGGACGACTGCGGATCGGGCTTGAGGCGCGGCCTTGCAACTACACCGGCGTTGCAGCCGCCGCTGCCGCGCCTGTGAACGCGGGTCCGCTCACCTCCTTCGCCTCGTAGCCCCGGTTCACATCGAGCCCGGTGATGCGCCAATCGTGAGCCGGTAACGCGATCGGATGCACGATCCGCTCGAACGATCGCATCGGCCACGTCACGCCAAAACGGCGCTCATGCTCGAAGGTGTCGACCTCTGCCACCGCCCCCTGCGTGTTGGCGAAGCCTTCCAGTGTGAAGCGCATTCGATGTACGAGCCCGTCGCCGCGGTCGATGCACAGGGCGACGCGGTCGGTGGCGACTCGGCCCAAGCCGGGCGATAACCAGACGTCGACGACATCGCAGACGCGGCCATCGACGCGCTCGGTGCCGCCCGACTGCATGCGCAGCCCGCGGTCGTTCAACCAGAGCGGCCCGAGCAGAAAGAGCCCATAGCCTTCGGCCACCAGAGCCGCCGCCTGCTGCGCAGCGTCATCGGCGCTGCGCACGCCGTTGAACCACACCGCGACCTCGCCTGCGTCGTTCGGTGCAGTGCCGCCCCTGCGCCACCAGACGTGCTTGTTGCCCTTCGCCCCGGTGTAGGCCTGCGCCACGACAGCGGTCGAAGGCAGCAGCCTTTCTTGCGAGCTGCCGCGATAGCCTTCGTCGACGACTTCGGGCTGGATGCGACCCACC
This sequence comes from Variovorax sp. PAMC28562, assembly GCF_014303735.1. Classification (NCBI taxonomy): domain Bacteria; kingdom Pseudomonadati; phylum Pseudomonadota; class Betaproteobacteria; order Burkholderiales; family Comamonadaceae; genus Variovorax; species Variovorax sp. PAMC28562. Next base: position 3,721,610 of record NZ_CP060296.1, read on the forward strand.
AGCGGCCGCCACTTGCCGCTGTAGCTGACATTGATATCGGTCATCTGCCGGTATGCGGCAAGGCCGTGCGCCTCTGCGCTGTCACGCAGCCGCGATACGGCCCCTGCATCGTTCGCTGGTGCCTGCACGAGCGGCAGCGGCGTGGTGCAACCGCCCACGAGCCATGGCAGCGTCAGCGCGCCGAGCAACGTCCTGCGGCTGATCGCGCGCGAGGCCATCGCGTGCGAGTTCGTCATCCCTTTTTCGCCCAGGCGCTGCACCATCCCTTGGCACTCACCTGCTTGCCGGCGAAGAGCGGGCAAGCACCGTTCGCGTCTGCGGGCTTGCCCTGGTACAGCGCGCAATTGCTGCACATCTGGCCGGCGGCGTACTTCGGAAATTTCTTCGCGTCGACTCGGCTGGCGTCTGCCACATAGCCAAGCGCTGCGGCCTGCGGATCTTTTTCATCAACGGCGGCTTGCGCCATGGCGTCTAGCCCGAAGCCAGTGGCTCCGGCGGAAATGGTCAGCAGAAAGATGCGGCGTGTGGTCTCGGTCTTGTTCATCGTGGTCTTTCATGGTTGTGGGGAACTGGCACTGGCGGCTAGGAAGCGCGCTCTCTGGTTGGATTATTCATTTTCGTGAAACGATAATGAAGCGTTAAATGCTATTTTTCATGTCGAATAACGATTCAATACCGGGTCATCCAAATAAGAGCTACAACGCATCGGCGGTCGAGCACGTTCTGCCGGCAACCCTACTTCGCCAGCGGCGCACCCGGCCACAACCGCACTGCCCGTTTCCAACGACACTGCCAATCCTTCGATAGCAGAATGGTCCGCATGCAAGAAGTCATTGAAGTTCAAGCGAACGAAACCGCCATCGTCGCCGCCTCCCATGCCCTGCGTGATGAAAGCGTCGCCATGCTGAGCGCGCTGGTGAAGCACCCTTCCCTGCTCGGCCAGGAGAAGAGCGCGCAAAGCTTCATGGCCGAGCGCTTCGGCGAACTCGGCCTGCAAGTGGACGAGTTCGAGATCGACGAAGAAAAGCTGAAGGCGCACCCCGGCTATTCCCCTTCGATCGTCTCTTACGACGGCCGCACAAACGTGGTGGGCATCCACCGGCCGAGCGGCCCGTTCAAGGGCAACTCGCTGATCTTCAACGGCCACATCGACGTGGTGCCGACGGGCGCCGAGGTGCTGTGGGAGGGCTCCCCGTTCTCCGGCCGGGTCGAAGGCGATCGTGTCTATGGCCGCGGCGCATCGGACATGAAGGCCGGCATCATCGCGTACACGATGGCGTTCAAGGCGCTCAAGTCGATCGGCCTGGAGCCCGCGTCTCCCGTGTACTTTCAGTCGGTGATCGAAGAAGAATGCACCGGCAACGGAGCCCTCGCGTGCCTGGTAGCAGGCTACCGCGCCGACGCCGCCGTCATCACCGAACCGATCTCCGAGAACGGCATCATGACCTGCCAGATGGGCGTGTTGTGGCTCGCCATCGAAGTGCTGGGCAAGCCGGTGCACGCCTCCGTTGCGCAAACCGGCGTCGGCGCCATCGACTTCACTCACTACCTTTTCGGCGAACTGAAAAAGCTCGAAGACAGATGGAACGCACCAAGCGCGCGCTACCGCTCCTTCGCGCACCACGACCATCCGGTCAACTTCAACCTCGGCAAGATCAACGGCGGCGAATGGGCATCGTCGGTGCCTTCAGCCTGTCGCGCAGACGTGCGGATCGGCTTCTATCCGGACATGAAGGTCGGCAAGGTCAAGACCGAAGTCGAAGCGGTGCTCGCCGCCGCCTACGAGGCGCATCCCGCCCACGCTGCACTGAGCTACAAGATCATCTACGAAGGCTTCCAGGCCGACGGCTGCCACGTGCCGGACGACGCACCGATCGTTGTCGCCATCGCCAAGGCCCACAAAGACATCGTCGGCAAGGAAGCGATTTCAACGGCGTTCACCGGTACGACCGATGCCAAGTTTTTCAACCTCTACGGCGAGACGCCCGCCATCTGCTACGGCCCTTCGGGCGGCGCAAACATCCACGGCATCGACGAGTGGGTGTCGATCGACAGCATGATGCAGACGGTCGCGGTGCTGGCGGTGTTCATGGCGCGGTGGTGTGGGGTGAATCGGTTGGCGTGACCAAACGCGACACGCAGGGCTGACGGGTCTGCGATGAGCACGGCAGCTTCGCGCTCAGCCTGATTGAGCCCGCGGTTCTTAAACTATTCGGGCGCTGGACAGTCTTACCACCCCTCGCCTCGAACTTCTGCTTTGCGCAGGAGCAGACGTAGACTTCCGACCTGCTTACTTCGGCAATCGGGCCAGAAGCCGACTTAGCCGCCAAGAGCTTTGCTGGCACGCATCTCTTGGTCATGCAGAAATAGCTCCCGCAGGTCACCGTTCAGTTGCTTGCCACTAGCGTCGAGCAGAACCAGCCGTGAGTCATCAATGCTGTTTATGTGGGCTCCATCGACGATGCCCAAAACGGTAGAGGTAGTAGCAATGGCCGTGTTGCGGACAACTTCGAGAAAGACCTCTTGGTCCGCTGACTCAAGGCGGTTGAAGAGCGCAAGCGCCCGCTGCCAATAAGGGTCCGATGCTTTCGCGGGAAGGGTATCGGAAAAAAGCCGCCGAAAAGTGAGGACGTTCTCTTCAACAGCTATCAAACGAGTGGCTTCTACGAGTTCATCGGGCGTCATCATTTCTTTCTGCGTGTAGCGTTTGAGTATTGCCCATGTGGCACAAGCAGCAGAGCGACTGACCGGTCTGGAGCAACCCTTATGGCTGCTTTGGGCCCGAAGCAGCCGGTCACATTTATGGCACGTACGACTGCTCTCCGGATTGAACCGGAGGTTCAACGCACATTGGCGGTACAACACCCACCTCGCGCAAGCGCAGATGCGCGACCCCATCCCACGCCACAGGCAACTGATTCTTCGCCTGAAGATAGTGGTGCGTGAAGACCGCGAGGTACGCGTCCAGCGTTCGCTCCGCAATGTGCTCTCCCGCCAGATTCATGCAGAGCGCAGCCACTTCGCTGGTGCAGAAATGATCGTCGCGGCCGGAGCGGCGAAGCTTGTAGTGCGGTAACCGATCGGGCTGCGGACTGAGCACGGGCAATGGGTCGAGGTACGGGCTTTTCCCAAACATCTTGCGCGCCTCGGCCCAGGTGCCGTCGAGCAGGATGAACAGCGGGCGCTTGACCGGTTCACCATCGGCAGCGCTGGACGGCGCCACTGCATGCACCACCCGGCCCGGCGCTGCGTACTGGCCTGGGAACACGACGTACGGTTGCCACTGCGGGTCGCTCAGCAAGGCCAGAAGTGCGGGATCGGTTTCAGTACGCGACCATCCGAATGCGAAGGTGTCGACCACCACATCGGCGATCAACCAGCCCGTGTTGCTCGGCTTGAGCGGCTCGATATCGGCCATGAGCAGGCACACGCCGGCACGCGTGACGACGGACGGACGCAATGCGCACATGCAGTGGCTGGCAACCAGACGGCAACCCGTGCAACGCTCACGCTTGAAACCACCACGGGCGAGGAAGGGTTTGGCACTGCGGGCCAGGCGCGCGGCGCGCAGGCGGGAGACGGCATGAGGCATGCGGGGATTCTCAGGCGTCTTCGGCCCTTCAGATAGCGCCATGTAGCATGAGCGATTGCAAAAAAGTCAGGGAAGTCAGAGACATATGGCGCAGAGAATTTGGGTGCGCGCAGCATTCGTTTTGGTTGCCGCAGTGGTCACCGTCACGTTGGCGGGTTGCGCGAAGGATCAGCCAGCCAGCGTCAAGAGCGCCGCAAGCAAACAGAGCGGACCTCGGCAGGCGCCCGCAAAGCCGGGACCGTCGGAACAAGCCGCGCCGGCAACAGGCAACAGCAGCTTCGTTCGCCCTGCGGCGGGCAACACGATTGCGGGCTATGACGGGGTGCGCAACAAGGGCATCGACATCGACGGCAGCCGCGGTGATCCGGTCGTCGCGGCTGCATCGGGGCGCGTCATGCTGGTCAGCAATTCGCTGCGGTCATACGGCACGATGATCATCATCAAGCACAACGCCAAGCTGATCACGGCCTATGCGCATCTGGATCGCGTGCTCGTGCGTGAAGATGAACAAGTCAAGCAAGGCCAGAAGATCGGCGACATGGGCAGCACAGGTACCGACCGCGTCAAGCTGCATTTCGAAGTTCGGAAGGATGGCGTTGCGACCAATCCGGCGCCGTATCTGCAAGGGAGATAGCGACATCGATGTTGACGATGTCGCCCCACTTCAGAATCTTGGCCGGAGGCGGGATGACACAACACCACCTTGTCGACTGAGGTGAGGATGGTTTTAGGATCCTCCTGATACCCAGACACAGCACGCTGGTTGGCACAGCGCCGCACGTTCTCGATGTGGTCTTGGCAGATCCGTTCGAGCGTGTCCGTGCAGCGTTAAGCTGAAGCATGCCTCGGAGCCGCGCCGACCTTCATTTTCAGACGCCCGACAAGCGGCTCACTGCCGTTTGCGAGTTGCGCGCTCTCGACACGGATTGTCACCCCTACGCGGCCTTGACCCAACTCGCTGGAGATCCCGCACAGGCCTTTGCGGAGCAGGCCTCCGACGGCTGGCAGCGATGGGACGGCGAACTCAGACGGACCGCAACCGATGCGCCCACGGCCCACGCTGTCATCGGTCGCTGCACTGTCTACTGCTTTCCATCGGACATGGAGCGCGACGAGTTCTGTCGCATGACCGGATCGAGGGCCGCGACGCTGGTACGGGTGTCGGCGGCAGGGCGCTGATCAACGTCGGCGTCAGCGTCGAGTCGGCGAGTTCATTTGGGTGGTCCCCGCAGGCAGGCCCTGGATCGAAGAGCCCTGGGCTCGCGTATTGGAGGGCGGCGGCGGGCTGGGCGGAAATGCCGGGGCCACCTGCGGCTGCACAGGCGTCGAGCCCACCCCACCCTGCGACTGCACACCTTTGCGTCCGACGCATGGCCGCCTCTGGTCGGAGCTGAAGGTGCCATCGGCACACTGCGCGGTCGTACCGGCGGGCGCGCCGCGGGACGCTTGTGCAGACGCTTCGTTCACTGCACCCGCGCAGAAAGCAGTTACTGCGCAGAACAACAAAAATCGGTTCATGCCTCACTGTATGGCAGCCACCGAATCACTTGCGTCGGCGTGGGCAAACGCATCCCCGCGAGCACACCAGGATGTTCCGACCGCGTGCCGGGCGGTGTCGGGGCAAGATCGAGCATCTCCAACCCTTCTGAAAATCAACTGTGCTCACCATCCATCACCTCGGCAAATCCCAGTCGGAGCGCATTCTCTGGCTCTGCGAAGAACTCGGCCTCGACTACGAACTCGTGCACCATGTCCGTGACCCCGTCACCGGCCTTGCCCCGCCCTCGCTCGTGGCGCTACATCCCATGGGCACCGCACCCGTCATCGAAGACGGTGAAATCGTCCTCGCGGAATCGGGCGCCATCATGGAATACATCATCGGCAAGCATGGCGGCGGGCGCCTGACGCATGCGCCCACGCACCCCGACTACGCGCAATATGTTTTCTGGTGGCACTATGCGAACGGCAATTTCCAGCCTGCGATGGGCCGCAACATGGTAATGAATCGACTGAATCTGCCCGCAGACAACCCGATCGCCGCGCGCATCCGGAGCCGACTGCTCGATGCTTTCACGATGATGGAAACCCGGCTCGGTAATACGCCTTTTCTGGCCGGCGAGAGCCTGACCGCCGCGGACATCATGATGGTTTTCTCGTTGACCACCATGCGTTACTTCTTCCCGTTCGATCTCGCGCCGTACCCCAATGTGCGGGCCTACCTGCAACGCGTGGCGGCCCGCCCGACCTACCAGCGCGCTATGCAAAAAGGCGACCCCGGAATGAAGCTGCTGCTGGACTGACCAGGCAACCGACAAAGTGAAGGGGACAGCAAAAGTTCCGCCACTTTTGCCAACTAGTTCCGAAAAAATACGACAACGTGTACCTTTGACCGACTTGGCGTGCCGCATCCGCGTGACTACGCTCGAGGCTTGGTTCTCCAAGGTGGTTTCAAGGGCCACACTTCCAAAGGCCCGCCTCGCGCGGGCCTTTTTTTGTCCTCCACGAGCGCCGTTCTTCGTCGACAGCAACCCGCGTACATTTACGGACCATGAAAAACGCTGTGCTCCTGATGTTGCTGCTCGGCACAGGCGCGATCGTCTTGCTGCTGGCAGGCCGCCTGATCGACGCACGCAAGCTGAAGGGCGGCCACTGGGACATCGCCATATCGGCGATCGTCATTGCAGCGATTGCGGCCGTCGGCATTTTTCTGTCGACAGATCACGACGACTGGCTCCGCTATATCGCGAGCAGCAAACGCTGAAGGTCCGCGGCGAGACATCGGTAAGACCTCGGCGCCCAGCCTGCCAGGACTCTTTTCTTTAAGAGTGCCCTAAGCCACGCGTGATTTAGTCGCGTGGACAATTTCGGAAGGAAAGAGGCTCTTATGTTCAAACGTCTGGTCATTCATCTCAGTCATCTCGCTCTGGCGCTCGCGCTGACCGTTCCGGTCCTGGCGCTGGCACAGGCCGAAACCGCCGCGACCCGCGCTCGTGAGCCTTCCATCGACGAGATCTACAAGGCGGCGGAGAGCGGAAAACTCTCCGAAGCCGACAGCATGATCGCCACGGTGCTGACGGCGCATCCGGGCAGCGCCAAAGCTCATTTCGTACACGCGGAACTGCTCGCCAAAGAAGGCAAGCTCGGGGCGGCGAAGACAGCCTACGCCAGGGCCGAGGCGCTGGCGCCAGGCCTGCCTTTTGCCAAGCCAGAAGCGGTTGCAGGCTTACTCCAGCGGATCGATGGACCAGCGTCCGCAGCCCGGCCCGCGTCCACAAAGGTGGTCGAATCACAGAGCGTCGCATCGTCCGGTCTCGGCGCACCGGCCAAGACAGGCATCGTGGTGCTGCTGATCGCGGCAGGCTTCTTCATGTTCAAGCGAATTTCAGGTGCAAGGCCTGGTGCAAGCGGTGCACCCGGTGCGCCGGTCACTGCGCAAACGGGCTACCCGAATCCTTCGTATGGCGGCGTTCCGGCTGGCTACGCACCGGGATCGACGGCACAACCCAACTACCCCTATGCCCCACCGGCGCCCGCCGCGCCATCGGCAACTTCCGGCCTGGGTAGCGCGTTGATGACGGGCGCCGCCGTTGGCTTGGGCGCGGTCGCAGTCGAGCAAGCCGTGCGGCACTTCAGCCAACGCGACAGGCCTGACGACATAGCCGAAAAACGTCGCGATCAGCCTGCTTTCGACAACAATCTTGGACCGGATACCAATGCAGACATGGGCGGCTCCGACTTCGGAATTTCCGATGCCGGCTCATGGGACAGTGGCGGTGGCGGTGGCGGTGGCGGCGGTGGCGGTGGCGATTCCAGCAGCGACTGGTGAGTCGCTTGCGTCGCTTAACAGCGAAAACAGCAGCAGTGCATCATTCTTTTTGGGGACGTCTTGAGCCGACGAACGGGCACCACGAAAGCCAGGCAGAAAGCATCATTGCGCAATGGTGCTGACCCTTCAATTCCTGTCGGTGGACGACAAGATCCAGGCCGACTGCCGCTCTGGCTCACTGAAGACCGACATCTACGAACACGTCGCGATCTTCGTCGGCCACCACCTCGATCGAGCACACGCCGCAATGCTCAGAGCGTCGCGCTGCGAGTTGGTGGAAGGCCGGTATGCCCGGTATATGGGCGATGTGTATAGGCCAGCACACGGCGACCCGGTCGAAGTTGGGCAATGCCTGGTCGGCGTCTTTCCGACAGCTGGCGATCGCGATGCCTTCACATTGCTTTCCGGTGCGCACCGTGCCTACTTTGCCCGGGCTATTGCGCAACTCGATTGATTGACTGAACAGTAGCCGAGCAAGCGTCCCGGCGAATCCACATACACAGCGTTGCCACGCCGGTGTCCATGTGCGGCTCCCTCGATGTCAGCTCGACTGTCATTTCATGTAGGAACGAAGCACGGAGACGATGGCCTCGAGGTCGTCCATACGGTCATGCGATGCGTCGCTCGCTGGCCCCATGTGTTCGCGGAGATGCCCTTCGAGCACTTGCGACATAAGGCCTTTCACCGCCCCGCGGATCGCCGCGATCTGCTGCAGCACCGCCATGCACTCGGCGCCGTCTTCAAGTGCGCGCTCCAGTGCCTCAGCCTGGCCTTTGATGCGCCTGACGCGGGCGAGCAAGGGCTTTTTGTCGGTGATCGTGTGTGCCATGGCGCATTGTAAAAGGCGACAAAGAAATACTGGGGTAGAGTATGTGAATGCAAACTGACCACGCCGCCCAGCCACCTTTGAGCTCGCAGCACTCCCACGCTTTCGACGAAGGCAATCCACTCGCCGAACGCCTCACCAAGGGGGTGGTCGTCTTGACCGCCGTCATGATGGTGGTCGAAATCGCAGGCGGTTGGACCTTCAACTCCATGGCCCTGCTGGCTGATGGATGGCACATGAGCTCGCATACGCTGGCGTTGGGTTTGTCGGTCATCGCATATGCAGCAGCACGCCGCTTTTCTGGCGACAGTCGCTTCGCTTTCGGCACCTGGAAAATCGAAGTGCTCGGCGGCTTCAGCAGCGCGATCCTGCTGACGCTGGTCGCGGCGCTGATGCTCTACCAATCGGTCGAGCGGCTGGCCTCGCCGACCACGATCCATTACGACGAAGCCATCGCGATCGGCGTGGTCGGCTTGCTGGTCAACCTCGCTTGCGCGTGGCTGCTACGCGGCGGTCATCAGCACCAACACCACGGTCACCGTCCCGACGACGCTCATGGTCATGCGCATCACCAGGACCTGAACCTTCGCTCCGCCTACGTGCATGTGGTGGCCGATGCCGCGACGTCCGTGCTGGCCATCGTCGCGCTGTTCGGCGGCAAGGTGTGGGGTGCTGCGTGGCTCGACCCCGTCATGGGAATCGTCGGTGCCGGGCTGGTGGCAGTGTGGGCCTACGGGCTGATGCGCGAATCAGGTCGGGTGCTGCTGGATGCAGAAATGAACGCGCCTGTGGTGCAGGAGATTCGGGACGTGATCGATGCTAGTCCGGTCAAGGCGACGTTGTGCGACCTGCATGTCTGGCGCGTCGGCAAAGGCAAGTACGCCTGCATCGTCTCGCTCGCGACAACGGCGGCTGTCGAGCCAGACTTTTTTAAACAGCGGCTGCGCGTCCATGAAGAGCTGGTTCACATCACAGTCGAAGTCAACCGAGTGGAACATCGCGCGGCTGACGTGGCTCATCGCCCGATCGCGCCCTGAGCTTTCTCCGCCGATTCAGCGCTGCTGACCCCAGCGTCGAACGGTAAGCCGCTCGAGCGTCGCGAAGCCCAGCGTCTCGACCAGCAGACCGATCAATACGACCATCGCCAGCCCTGCAAAAACGCGGTCGGTGTAGAGCTCGTTTCGATTCTGGAAGATGTACCAGCCGAGGCCGCCTTTGCCCGATGACGCGCCGAACACCAGTTCGGCCGCGATGAGCGTGCGCCACGCAAAGGCCCAGCCGATCTTCAGGCCCGAAAGAATGGCAGGCAGCGCGGCCGGCACCAGGATCTGCAGCACATAGCGCAGGCCGCGCAGCCCGTAGTTGCGTCCAGCCATGCGCAAGGTCTCAGGCACGCCCTGAAAGCCCGCGTAGGTATTGAGCGCCATCGGCCACAAGACAGAGTGGATGAGCACGAAGACCAGACTGCCGCGACCGAGTCCGAACAACAACAGCGCGAGCGGCAGCAAGGCGATGGCGGGCAACGGGTTGAACATGGAAGTCAGCGTGTCGAGCAGGTCGCGACCGATCTGTGTCGACACTGCCAGCGTGGTGAGCGCGAAGGCCAGCAGCACGCCGGCGACGTAGCCCTGGATCAGTACCGAGAACGAGATGCCAACCTTCTCGACCAGCTCACCGCTCGCCACCCCTTCGAAGAGCGCACGCGCCGTCGCGGTGAACGTCGGCAACAACAGGTCGTTGTCCTGCCACCGTGCGGCCAGCTCCCACAAGATGGCAAGTGCGACCAGGATGAGGCCTTTGCGCAACCCGCCGTGCGACCATAGGCGCGTCATCAAAGGCAGGGTGCGCTCGACCGGCACCTCGGTGAAAGGCGCAAGCACCAGCTCGTATTCCGGGCGGACAGGTGGTATCAGACTGCTCATGGCGCCACCTCATCGAACAGCATCCGGTGAATACGCTGTGCAGTGGCCTGAAACTCAACGCCACCCAGGCTGTCGAGCCCGAAAGCGTGGCTATTGATCTCCGCACGCATGCGCCCCGGATGCGGTGACAACAACGCCACACGATTACCCACCACCAGCGCCTCTTCGATCGAGTGCGTGACAAATAGCAGCGTGAAGCGCACCTCGTCCCACAGCGCGAGCAACTCTTCCTGCATCTTGCGGCGCGTCAGCGCATCAAGCGCGGCAAAGGGCTCGTCCATCAGCAGCACGCGCGGCTGCATGGCGAGCGCGCGCGCGATGGCTACGCGCTGCTTCATGCCGCCGGACAACTGATGCGGATGCACGTCGGCGAACGGCGCCAGCCCGACTTTGGCAAGGTAGTGAAGTGCGCGTTCCTCGGCCTCCTTGCGACCCAGGGTGCGAGATGCCAGCAACGGAAACATGACGTTCTGCTTGACCGTCTTCCATGGCGGCAGCTGGTCGAACTCCTGGAACACGACAATGCGGTCCGGCCCAGGCGCGGTCACCGCTTGGCCGGCCAGGCGGATCTCGCCTTCGACCGGTGCGAGAAAGCCGCCGATGGCTTTCAGCAAGGTCGACTTTCCGCAGCCCGATGGGCCCAGCAACACGAAACGATCAGCCTCGTGCATGTCGAAGCTCACGCGGTGCGTTGCGCGCACCACGCGGTCGGGTGTGCGGTATTCGAGGCTGACGTTGTCGACTTGAAGCAGCGGGGATGCGTACTGACCTCCGTCGGCCCCCCTCTCCCGCTCGCGGGAGAGGGTTGGGGTGAGGTTCGGGCCTGTCTCAAGAGCTTCGCCCCTTGCCCCCGCCCTATCCCGCTCGCGGACGAGGGCGTCACTCCCAGAGCGCAAGGCCACGCTGTTCACGCTCAATTCCCCGCCGCGTTCTGTGCATCGTCGAAGAAATAGTCCTTCGTCGAAGCTGGCTTGTTCTTGATTGCGCCCACGCGGTGCATGAACTCGGCCAGCGCGTAGGTGTTCTGCGGCGTGGTCTTGAACTGCACCTCGGGGCCCTTGATGATCTTCAACAACAACTCGCGGTCGATTTTCGCGTTGCCGACCTTGATATAGATGTCGGCGGCCTTCTCGGGGTTGGCGGTGGCGAACTTCGCCGCATCGTCGAGCGCGTCCACGAAGGCCTTGTAGGTCTTCGGGTTCTCGTTGCGGAATTTTTCGGTCGCATAGAGCACGGTCGCAGAAGCCGGGCCGCCCAGCACCTGGTACGAGTTCAGCACGATGTGCGCAGCCGGGTTGCCGGCCAGTTCCTGCTCCTGGAATGGCGGGCTGCCGAAGTGCGCGTTGATCTCCGTGCCGCCCTTGATGATGGCCGCGGCTGAGTCCGGATGCGGCAGCGCGACGCTGATCTTGTCGAGCTTGGCGAAGTCCCTGTCGCCCCATTGCTTGGCCGATGCCAACTGGAGCACGCGGGACTGCACCGAGACGCCGACTGCCGGCAATGCGATGCGGTCCTTGTCGGTGAAATCTGCGATGGTCTTGACCGCAGGGTTGTTGCTCACCAGGTAGTACGGAAAGTTGCCCAGCGACGCCACGCCCTTCACGTTTTGCTTGCCCTTGGTCCGGTCCCAGATCGTCAGCAGCGGCCCGACACCCGCACCCGCGACCTCGATGTTGCCTGACAGCAAGGCATCGTTGATGGCCGAGCCACCCGACAGCTTGATCCACTCGACCTTAGCGTCGATGCCTGCCGCCTTCGCGTGCTTCTCGATCAGCTTCTGGTCTTGCGCGATGTTCAACAACAGATAGACGATGCCGAACTGTTCGGCGATCCGAATCTGCCCCTCGGCATGCGCGGCAAGACTTCCCAGGGCCAGCCCCAGTCCAGCGATCAACGAGACAGATTTACGAGCGAAACGATTCATGGAATGCGCAGAGAAGTTGAAAGATCAGCAGGTGGAACACCGCGGAACCGGCTTGGCCGGGCCGCTGATGCTGCCCCCGGTCAGGGGGGAGGAACTCGCGACACGAAGTCGCGCAGCGACCTGGAGGCGAGCAGCTACCTCGGCGTGTCGCCGATGACCGTGGTGCGATAGAGCTTCCGACGAAGGTTGTCCGCCGTACCAGCCGCCAGATGCATCAACGACCGGTTGTCCCAAAACACCAGGTCGTGCGTCTCCCACGCGTGGCGATAGACGAACTCGGCCTTCACGCTGTGAGCGAACAGCTCGGCCAGCAGTGCGTCGCTTTCATCTTGCGGCAGGCCGACGATGCGGGTCGTGAAATGCTCGCTTACGAACAGCGCCTTGCGGCCCGTTTCGGGGTGGGTGCGAACCACCGGATGCACCGCAGGTGCGACCTGATCGATCTGTGCCTGCGACAGCTTCGGCCGCCAGGGATTCTTCGCGCGCAGGTCTTCGTACTTGGCGAGGTAGCTGTGCTCGGCCTTCAAATGCAAGACCTTTTGCTGGAGCTTCGGGCTCAATGCTTCCCACGCCAGGTGTTGATCGGCGAACAGCGTGTCTCCGCCTTCAGCTGGCAATTCCTGCGCATGCAACAGCGAACCCAGGCTCGGCTTCGGCTTGTATGAAATGTCGGAATGCCAGTACACACCGGCGTCGCCGAGCCCGATCGGCTCGTCGTTTTCCTTGATGTTCGAAACGATCAGGATTTCGGGATGATTCTTCAGATGGAACTGGTGCAGCACATGAATCTCGAGAGGGCCGAATCGGCGGCTGAACTCGATTTGCGCTTCAGGCGAAACGTTCTGGTCGCGAAACACCACCACGTGATGATCCAGGTGCGCGCGATGGATGCGCGCAAATTCGATCGCGTTAATCGGTTTGGAAATATCGAGCCCGACGATCTCGGCGCCGACAGGTGCGTCGAACCGCCGGACTTCGAAAGCTTGCGATGGGATCGAGTCGGCAGCCGAATCGGTCGATGTTGCCGTGGGTTTAGTTCGTGGGACTGTAGCAATGGCGGTCATGCAAGGCTTGTTCTTCAAACGAGACCCATACTTTAGGTTTGCACGCGGCAAACACGAACGATTGATTTCTTGGTTGCTTATGAGAAATCGGTTGATTGAAAACCGATCGTCCGTCCGGGGGCGCAACCGTTGGTCGAGCCGAAGAGCGCCCCGGAGGCACCGCACGACTCGATGTGCGCCATGTCTGACGCAGGGTCTCTGCGGGCGCCTTCACGCGTCTGCGCGCCTCCCGCAATGATCGGAACAACAAAATATCTGGCCTCGAAATACCATGAACTTGCGCACGTCGCACACCCTCCGCACCACACTCCCGGCTGCCGCGCTGGCCCTCGCAGCAATCGCGCTGCTTGCCGCATGCGCCACATCCTCTTCCCCGGGCCGAAGCCCTGTCGCCCTGGCACCCAATGTGGACTTGCCGCGTTTCATGGGCGACTGGTATGTCATCGCGAACATTCCGACATTCCTGGAAAAGGGCGCGCACAACGCCAAAGACAGCTACCGGCTCGATGCCGACGGCACCATTCCGACCACCTTCAGCTTCAACGCCGATGCGCCAGACGGACCGCGCAAAAGCTACGGCTCCCGTGGCTTCGTGATGGATGGTGGAGCGAACGCGGTGTGGGGCCAGCAGTACGTGTGGCCGATCAAGGCGGACTACCGAATCTCTTACGTTTCGCCGGATTACACACAGACGGTGATCACCCGCGACAAGCGAGACTACGTGTGGATCATGGCGCGCACGCCGACGATCCCGGAAGTTGACTTGGCGCGCCTGACGGCGTTCGTCGGAAGCCAGGGTTACGACGTCGGCAAGCTGCAGCGCGTGCCGCAGGTCGCAATCAAGTGAGGCGCACCGCGTTGGCCGCTGCCGTACCGGTGATTCAGTTCGGGTAGAACGCCTGCTGGCGGTCGTTTCGCGCCGGCGATGGGCCCGCCGAGTGCTCCGTCGAGCGGCCCCAGAAGCGTGGCGTCATCACCCCTGCAAAAGCCGCGATGCGCGGGTCCCGGGCACGGCCTCCAGTGGCGGCCATCTCTATCAGGGCGGCGTATTCGGACGTATCGGTGTCAGGAATCTGCATGCCCCGATGCTAGGCCGTTCTTCTCACCAATCCTCTCCTCGGACTGCCGGGGCGTACGCGTAGCGCGTTTTACGTCACACATTTGTCGGATTGTTGGTCGTCACGGCGCTCGGCGAACCATAGGTCAAAGCCCTACGGATCGACCCCGTGCGGGCCGACACGTCGCGAGGGCGTCTCGCCGCCAAACTGACCTCCATGGGCGACGAGGTGTCTCCCTGCCATTCAATAGAGGTCTTTCATGAATCCAGACATCGTCAAATCCCCATCGCAACTAGCCGATGAAGCCCGTGGAACTGCAGGCGACGCATTCGACACCGCAAAGAATTTTGCGCAAGCCTCCCGCGCTGTCAGTGACGACGCACTGAGTTCGGTGAAGGACTCTCTGCAGGACAGCGCCGATGACGCAAAGGTTCTCGGCCGGGATGCAGCCAGCGCGGCCCGCAGCTATGCGCGCGACGCCCGGCAAACCGGCAAGGATGCGATCGAGACAGGCCGCGCCTACGCGCAGGACGCCGTCAACGCCGCTGGAAAAAAAGTTGCCGACATCAAGGATCAGTTGTCGACAGCGCGCAAGCAAAGCGAGCAATACATCATGGACCAGCCTGTGCGCGCGACCTTGATCGCGGCAGCAGGCGGTGCGGTGCTGACAGCGCTGCTCGTGTCGTTCATGCGAAAGAGCGATCGTCGGTAGTCGTTAGCTTCCGGGAAGCCGCGCGCGAGTGCCGGGTTTGCAGACGCGGGAAATTGCGTCTTAGGGACCCTGCCCGCGCCGACGCGTCGCAAGGTCTGAACACGAGGCAAGATACGGGCGAAACCAAGCCTGAATCACAGAAGACTTCGATGACAAAAAACCCTGCCACCGACATCGCACTGAATGACGGTGCCAATGCTGTCGCCGCTACAGCATCCGCAACCGCCGCAAGCACCCATGTCACCGTCCGCACCGCCGTGCTGGACTTGCTCCGCGCTTTCCACATGACCACGATGTTCGGTAACCCCGGCTCTACGGAGCTCGGACTGTTCCGCAACTTCCCCGCGGACTTTCGCTACGTGCTGGGCCTGCAGGAAGCGGTGGTCGTGGGCATGGCCGATGGTTATGCGCAGGCCACCCGCAACGCCAGCTTCGTCAACCTGCATTCGGCGGCCGGCGTCGGTCACGCGATGGGAAACATCTTTACCGCGTACAAAAACCAGACACCGATGGTGATCACCGCCGGTCAGCAGGCAAGGTCGATCCTGCCCTTCGACCCCTTCCTTTTTTCCGGTCAGGCGACCGAACTGCCCAAGCCCTATGTCAAGTGGAGCGTGGAACCGGCGCGCGCCCAAGACGTGCCGCTTGCGATGGCCCGCGCTTACTACATCGCCATGCAGGAGCCGCGCGGTCCGGTGCTGGTATCGATTCCCGCCGATGACTGGGACTGCCCGACCGAACCGGTGTTGCCCCGCGTGGTGAGCACCGAGTCCCGTCCCGAACCGATGGTGCTCGGTCTCATCGGCGATGCACTGGACGCGAGCGGACGCCCTGTTTTTGTCGTGGGCACCGCGGTCGACCGCTGCCAGGCCTGGGATGCGGTAGTGGCGCTGGCCGAGCGGCATAACGCCAGCGTGTGGGTGGCGCCGATGTCGGGCCGCTGCGGCTTCCCGGAAGACCATCGCCTGTTCGCCGGCTTTCTGCCCGCCATGCGCGAGAAGATCGTGCAGTTGCTCGGCGGTCACGACTACATCTTTGCGGTCGGTGCGCCGGCCTTCATCTATCACGTGGAAGGCCACGGCCCGCACGTGCCCGCCGGCGCCACGCTGGGCCAGTTGATCGACGACCCGACGATGGCGGCATGGACTCCGGTCGGCACCACCGCCGTGGGCAATATCCGGCTCGGGGTGCAGGACTTGCTGGAGCGCTCCCTCGCACCGCAACTCGCGCGGCGCGCCCTCCCCGCGCCACGTGCCGCCCGACCGCTTGCGACACCACCACAGGAAGGCGAACTGATGTCCGTCGCCTATGTCCTGCAGACCCTCGCCGGCCTCCGCGCACGCGACAGCATCGTGGTCGAGGAAGCGCCCACCGCGCGCTCGGTCATGCACGCGTACCTGCCGATGCTGGAAAGCGGCGGCTTCTACACGATGGTCAGCGGCGGGCTGGGCCACAGCATGCCGGCCGCCGTGGGCGTGGCGCTGGCCGAGGCGCAGGCGAACAGCGGGCGCAAGGTGATCGGCCTGGTCGGCGACGGCTCCAGCATGTACTCGATCCAGGCCTTGTGGAGCGCAGCACAACTGAACCTGCCCATCACCTTCGTGATCCTGAAGAACCGCCGCTACGCTGCTTTGCAGGATTTCGCGCCGGTGTTCGGTTTCGAGCCTGGTGAAGCACTGCAGGGAACCGACTTGCCCGGCATGGACTTCGTCGCGCTGGCGAAGGGTCAGGGTTGCGACGCAGTAACGGTACGCGATGCCAGCCAGCTCACCGAGGTGCTGAGAGCAGCGCTGTCCGCGGCCCGGCCCACGCTGGTCGAAGTGGACGTGGCCTAGCGCCTGACGTGGCGACCACTGCCGACGACTAACGCGTCTTGGGCACCGACACGGTAAAAGTCACGCGGCTTCCGTCGTGGCTGTACTCCAGCTTGCCGCCATGCCCCTTCGCGATTTCGCTCGCGATGTACAGCCCCAGCCCGAGACCGCCGGGGTTTCGCACGTTGCCGATGGAGCGCGGCTTGAACGGATCGAAGAGCGTGCTGATCGACGTCTCCTCGATCGGCGGCGCCAAGTTGGCGACGCGGAGCACCACCATCGGGTCTTCGTCGGCCAAACGAACCCAGATCGACTCTCCAGCCACGCCGTGGTTGCGCGCGTTGCTGATCAGGTTGTTGACCACCTGCGACATGCGATCGGCATCGAAATCGGCATGCAGGGACGGCGGTAGCTCAGTGAATATCGCCACCTCCGGATGCGCAAGATGCGCATCCTCGACCAGGCCGCGAACGAGCGCCGACACATCGCCAGGCACGCAGTTGAGTCCGAGCCCGAGTCCGGCCCGCAAGCGGCTCATCTCGAACACTTCACCGATCAGCCGCTGCATGCGTCCGATGGACGTAGAAATGCGTTTGCCATAGCCCGCGTGCCGATCGGGACTGCCCTGCTCCAGCATCAGGCCCATCATGCTGATCGTCTGCAGCGGATCGCGCAGGTCGTGTCCGAGCACCGCAAGCAACTGCGCCCGGGCCATTTCCATGCGCGCGGCGCGTGCCGCACCGGCGCGCGCCAGCGACTCCATAAGGTCGTGCGCGATGACGCGGTCGGCGTCGTCCCAAGCCACGGAAGTGCCTTCGACCGTCTGCCGCCATTCGGCCAGCGAGCCTTGCGGCGTCAGGCGCGCGCCGAGCGGGCCGATGCGCTCGAGCTTGGCCGGAATGCCGCTCCACACAATGGTTTCGACCTGTTCGCGTCGCAGCAGAACGATCCAGCCGCGGTTCACCCGGTCGATGCACAGCGCCATGAATCCGAAGAAAGGTTGCAGTGCCAGACGCAGCGCTTCGGGCAGTTTGGCGGATTCGTGCAGCGCGATCAGGTCCTGCTCTGCGGTGTCGAGCCAGTGCAGCAGTTGGGCTGCGCTTTCCTTGGGCAACGCATCGCACGACATCAGTCCGCCGTAGCTGCACAAGGTGGCGTCGAACGACATCACGCGGCCGAGCGCGTCGGTCATGTCCGGAAAGGCGGTCGCGAAGTCGTCGCTGCCAAGCAGCAGGTCTGTCAGATTTTTACGAACCTCGACCGCAGCCAGCCGTCGCTTGGCGTCCAGCCGTTCGACCGCGCTTTGGACCGAAGACGACAGCACGTGCGACAGCACATCGCACGTCATGCGTACCGCATACGGCACGCGGTGTGCCGTGCCGTGATGACAGGCGATCAAGCCCCAAAGCCGCCCATTCACCACGATAGACAAGCTCATCGAGGCACAGACCTGAATATTCTTCAGGTACTCGATGTGGATCGGCGAGACGCTGCGCAAGACCGAGTAACTCAGATCGAGGGCGCGATCGGTCGGATCGTGCGCATCGATGGGCACCTGCTCGTCGTGCACGTCGGCAATCAAGCGCAGCGGATTGCGCACGTACAGCGCTCGCGCCTGCACCGGAATGTCGGAGGCCGGAAAGCGGCGACCCAGAAACGGCTCGAGCGACGGGATGCGCACTTCTTCCACAACCTCGCCGCTGTCGTCCTGGTGAAAGCGATAGGCCATCACGCGGTCGAAGCCGGTGAGTTTGCGCACCGTTTCGACCGCTTCCGAAAGCATGGTGGAGATGTCGCGTCGACTGCGCATCTGACCCATGCTGCGATGGGCCAGCAATGCGAATGCGGCAAGATCCTGATCGCGTGCCGCACGCTGTTCGAGCTCCACGATCACGCGGCCGTCGTAGGTGTGGAGCACGACGTCGAAGACGCGCTCTCCGGATGCCAATTCCATGGTGAGCGGCGCGCTCTCCCGTCCGGTCTCGGCGTCTCGCAGCGCGGCAGTTATCGCAGCCCAGAAGGCGGCTTCAGAATCAGGAAACGTGATCGGCAAACCCTGGCCAGGCTTCGGCAGGCTGGTGATTACATTGCCTGCATTGCGGCTCGCATGGGTGAGTCGGCCCCGCAGATCGAATGCAATGAGCGCCCCGTGCGGCTGAATGTGCCCGGGCACATGGATCGGCTCTCGATCGCAGTTGTCCAGGTCGATGGTCGAGAGATCGACCACCACCCGCGTCACGACACCTCTAACGATGACGGACAGAGCGCTCGGAAAAAGTGAGTCGGACCGCAGCAGCAGCGACGTGCCCGCCTGCGGGGCAATGAGAGCGGGTGACGAGCAGTTAACATTTAGAGGAAGGGTACTCTCATTTGCTTACTGAAGAACCTGCCGTCGCGCAGGCCGTATGCACACAACCGAAACAACTAAGCCGCCCCGCTTTCGACGATGCGCACGTAATCGAGAAACTCGTCGAGTTCCGTCGATTTGTCGAACACGGCATCGGCTCCGAGCGCCGCGCAACGCGAACGCAGATTAGGGGTGGCGTAATTGCTCAGCACCACCACCCGCTGCAGCGGACTGCGCTCGCGAATGGCGCCCAGCACCGCGAGGCCATTGCCCTCTGCAAGAAACAGATCGACGACAGCCAGATCCCAGGCGTTGCGGTTCGCCTGCAACCAGCGGTTGGATTCAAGTGCCCCGTTTGAAAAACTGACGACCTCGATCGCGGCCAGCTCGACCAGTGTCTCGATCAGGTTGGTTCTGATCAAAGGGTTGTCCTCGACAATGAAAACGCGAAGCGCCATCTGATTTTCGGTCCTGCGGGATGGTTGCCACGCTCGCCTCCGGGTGGACAGCGCAAAATCGATTGTCAGGCGCCAACGGCACCCTCTCCTGTCGGACTGAGCGCCGTCCAGACCAATGCACGTTGCAGCGCGCTCAAGAAACTCAGACGCCTTCGATGATCCGGATATCGCGCTCGGCGCCATCGCCCAGTGCTGCCAGCGCCTCCTGATAGGCCGCACTGTCATGCGCGGCCATCGCCTGCGCGACGCTGTCGAACTCGATCAGCACTGTGCGCGTCATCAGGCCGTGTTCGTAGACCTTGGCCGGGTCGCCGCGCGCCAGGAAGCGGGCGCCGTTGGCGGTGAGCGCGGGGCCGGCCAGCTTGGCGTAGGCAGCCAGCTTGTCGGAATCTTTGACCGCGCGGTAGGTACTTACCCAATAGGCTTTTGGCATGGTGTTCTCGTGTCCTTGTTTTCAGGGCAATTAGAACCCGCGACTGTGCCGCGGGTCTTGGAGCGCGGCAAGTCCCGCCGCGACCTGACGTTCACTTCTTGCAGTCGCCACCCGCCGAGACGGAGCCATCCTTGCACTCGGTCAGGATGACATCTTTCTTGGCCCGCGGAACTGCAGCGGGAGTGCCGGACGTTGCGCTGGCCGAGCCGGTCATAGCCGATGAGGACGGCGCATCCATCTGCTGGTACACGATCGACTTGGCGCCCATCTCGCAACTCCCGACCACCTTGCCACGTGTGCCGGAAGCGGCGCCTGCGTCCACTATGGTCACGGCGAAATTGGCCACGCCGGACGCTGCGATCTTGGCTTCGATCTGCGAGCGCAATGCATCGCAGTTGCCGGCGGCGCTGGCGGTGCCGACCGTACCGGCCGCAGCGGCAAACGCGAGGACCAGTGGAATCAACGGGAGTTTCATCATCGGTGCTTGCCTCGAAAAAGAGTGCATGGGCGAAACAGTCTAGCGCTCAGACCGAAAGAGGCCTGCACTTGCAAGTGCTCGCGCCGAAGGCGCTGTCGATGTCGATCTCGGTGTCTTGCCTCCGTGGTTGAATTCATGAGATGTCGAACGCTCAGCACCACCGCTCACCCTGCCCACACGCAAGCACGCCATGTTGATCATCGATGCGCCGACGACGCAGCAGGCGTTGCCCTTTCCCACGTTGATCGAGGCGTTACGTCGCATGTTCCTTGCGGGCTGCGAGGTACCGCAGCGCCATGTCCACCAGGTGGCGGCGATCGCACCCGAGCGACCGTCGGGCGTCACTTCGCTGGTCATGTCGGCATGGAACGCGCGCTACTACGGCGTCAAGATCGTCAACATCGCGCCGGGCAATGCAGCGCTTGGATTGGCCGGGCTTCACTCCAGCTACCTGCTGCACGACGCGACGACAGGCGTGCCCCTGGCATTGATCGATGGCGATGCAATCACCGCGCGGCGCACGGCAGCCGCCTCTGCCCTTGCGGCCTCCTTGCTGGCGCGTGATGACGCACGGCATCTGCTGGTGGTCGGTGCGGGAAAGGTCGCCCGATTGCTTCCCGAAGCCTATCGCGCAGTACGGGCCATCGATCGCGTCACTGTCTGGGCGCGGTCATCGGACCAGGCCGCAGCGCTGGTAAGCGAGCTGTTCGTTGCAGGCATCGAAGCGACAGCTTCGACCGACCTCGCCGCCGCCGTCGCAGAAGCCGATGTCGTGAGTTGCGCCACGATGGCCACGTCGCCAGTGGTGTTCGGCCAGTGGCTGGCAACCGGCAGTCATCTGGATCTGATCGGCGGCTTCACCCCGGCGATGCGCGAGACCGACGATGCCTGTTTCATGGGCGCGAGCATCTTCGTGGACACCGAAGAGGCGCTGCAAAAGAGCGGCGACTTGCTGGGTCCAATGGAACGCGGCGTGTTCGAGGCGACCGACGTCAAGGCCACGCTGGCGCAACTGATGGCGGGCGAAAGATCGGGCCGGAGCAATGCATCGGAGCGCACCGTGTTCAAGTCCGTGGGTACAGCACTCGAAGACCTCGCTGCAGCGGTGTTGGTCTACGAATCGCAACGCGCGTAGTTGCCCAAGTGCCAGCCGGCTTGTCGGCCTGCATCGCAGGTATCGCCGCACGCATCGAGCGCGAATTCTTGCGCTGGAACGACTTCGACAAGAGCGCACGCGTAGCAGCTTATTCGGATGTAGGCGTCATAGAGCTGATGCCCATCGCCGACACTTCGCAGTTCGCCTTCAAGATGTGCTGATAGGCGCGCTGGAACCCGAGAAGGATCTGGTTGCGCTCGAGGTAGGCATCCAAGGTGATCGGACCGGTGTGCCTCTTCTCGCTCTATCACCTGATGGAAGTGGAGTCGTGGCTAAAGTGACGGACCCTATGCAGGCCATCGTCGATACACCCGCGAGTTGCTGGCGAACTGCTATGCCGCGCAGCGGCTGGACCTCGTGGGCGAATAAATAAAGGAGTCACGCATGACGTCCCCGACCAGCCCTGCCTATCCCACGCCCTTTGAACGCGGCAATGGCAACCAGACCACCACCTGGACCGAATGCATCGCCTTCTACGAGCGGCTGGCCGAGCGATTCCCGGGTGTGCTGCGATGGTGGCAGATCGGCACGTCCGACACCGGCCTGCCGATGCACGCTGGCCTGGTCACGGCCGACGGCGTGTTCGACCGCGACACCTTGCGCAAGCAGGGTCGCCCGGTGTTCTTCAACAATAACGGCATCCATCCCGGCGAACCCGAAGGCATCGATGCCTGCATGGCGCTGGTTCGCGACTTTTGCCTTGAGCCTGAGCGACTGGTGTCGCTCGGCGACACGGTGTTTCTTTTCATCCCGGTCTATAACGTCGACGGCTGCGTGAACCGCCAGTCCACTTCGCGGGCGAACCAGCTCGGCCCCGAGTCGTTCGGCTTTCGGGGCAACGGCCGCAACCTCGACCTCAACCGCGACTTCATCAAGTGCGACAGCCTGGCCGCCCAGGTGTTCAACCGCTTCTTCACCTGCTGGGACCCCGATGTGATGGTCGACACCCACACCGCCAACGGTGCCGACTACGCCTACGCCATGACCCTGATCCCGACCCAGCCCGACAAGCTGGGCGGCGGCCTGGGCGACTTCCTGCGTGAGCGCATGCTGCCTGCGATATATGGAGACATGGAGCGGCGCGGCTGGCCGACCTGCCCTTACGTCAACCTGCTGGGCGAGACGCCGGACGACGGCATCGAGGATTTCCTCGATCTGCCGCGCTTTTCCACCGGCTACGCCGCGCTGCACCACACCATCGGCTTCATGCCCGAGACCCACATGCTCAAGCCCTTCGCCGACCGCGTGGCCGCGATGCGCACGCTGGTCGAGGTGTTGCTGGACTTCAGCGTGGCGCAGTCGGGGCACATCCAGCAGCTTCGGCGCGAGGCTCGGGTCGATGCCGCACGCCGCACACAGTGGCCGCTGCGCTGGCGCAACGACCACGAGCGGCCAGCGCGCATTCGCTTCAAGGGCTACACGGCAGTGCTTACGCCGAGCCGGCTGGGCAACTATCAACGGCTCTCTTACGACCGCGGCCAGCCCTGGGAGAAGGACATCGTCCACTTCGACCGCTGTGTCGAGGAACAGGTGGTGACGACGCCGAAGGCCTATCTGGTGCCCCAGGCATGGCGCGAGGTGATCGAGCGGCTGGAGTGGAACGGCGTCGCGCTGCAGCGCCTGGACGCCGACCGCCTGTTCGATGCGGCCCGGGTGTACCGGGTGCTGGAGGTCGGCACGCTCGCGACCGCCTACGAAGGCCACATGTTCCATGACCGAGTGCTGCTGAGCACGCACGCCGAGGCCATGCAGGCGCGCGCCGGCGATGTGTTGGTGCCGCTCGACCAGCCCCAGGCCCGCTACGCGGTCGAGACCCTGGAGCCTGAAGCGCACGACAGCTTCTTCCGCTGGGGGTTCTTCAACAGCGTGCTGGAGAAGAAGCAGGCCTCCATCTCGGCCTACGTCTTCGAGGACACGGCCTTGCAGATGCTGGCCGACGAGCCGGCGTTGCGGCAGGCGTTCGACGAATGGAAGGCCGCGCATCCGGCGCAGCTGTCCGACCCGCAAGCGGTGCTCGGGTTTCTGTTTGCCCACGGCAAGCGCCATGCCGAGCCGGAGTGGCGGCGCTATCCGGTGGCAGCGTTGATGTGACCTGCGGGTCCAGCATCTGGTTGTCGAAAAACGGATGAGGGGCGCGCCGAATTCAGGTGTTTTTTTGCGACCTTCAATGCGACGTGCCCGTCGCAAAACGCACCGCATCACGCCCCGATGCCTTGGCCGCGTAGCAGGCTGCGTCGGCAGCATCCATCCATCCCGCAAGCGACAGGTGCGTGGCATTCAGTTCGGCAATGCCCAGACTCGCGCCCACTTGCAGGACGCCCTGTCCCCATGGCAGCCGAACGTCGCGAACTGCGCCGCGCACAGCCTCTGCGATGCGCAGAGCGTCATCATGCGAGCACCCGTCCAGCAGCAGCGCGAATTCATCTCCTCCGATGCGTGCGACCAGATCGCCGGAACGCACCTGACCGGATATGGCCTTCGCCACCGTCAGCAGCATCAGGTCACCCATCAGATGCCCAGCGGTGTCGTTTACAGGTTTGAAGCGGTCCAGATCGATGAACACCATGGACGCCGGCTGGGACGACGGAAAGGTGTCTATCAAACGACTGGCGCGCGCTTCAAATGCTTTGCGGTTGGCCAGACCGGTCAGGGGATCGTGTGTTGCCGCCCACTCCAGGAGCTCACGCGAAGCGCGCAACTCTTCGACATCACTGAACGTCCAGACCGTGCCACGCGACGTGTTGCGAATATCCACCGGACTGCATCGCAATGCCGCCCAGAAACTGCTGCCGTCACGCCGGCGCATCTGCCACTCGCCCCCATAGGCCTCCCCCGAAACGAAAGCTGCATCCTGCTGGATCAGGAATGCCTCAAAGTCCGCGTGTGCCCAGAAACGAGCGGCCAGGTCTTCGACCAGCAGGTCATGCTCCGTGCCCGCGAAGAGCCGGCAGAACTCCTTGTTCAGCAACTCGAACCTCAGGCCCTGTGCAAAGGCGATGCCCATGGGCGCCGCAGACATGACCGAGGTGAGTTGACCCATGGTCCGGGCCCTCTCGCGCTCCAGCCGTGTCCGGTCGATCCCCACTCGCCGAAGGACCTTGCTCAGATTGGCAATCTCGCCGCTGGCCCGCGGCCATCCAGTCTCCGGCGGATAGGCTGCGTCGAACATGTGCCGCGCACGATCCTCCAAAAGAGCCAGCGGCCTGAGCAGCCACCACAGGGTGCCCAGCACCAGCGGCAGGAGAACCAGCACCAGTGCGGCGGCGGTAGACAGCGCCCGGACACGGGCGGCGTGCAGGGGCGCCAGGAGATCCGCTTCGCTTCGCACCCGCCAGATCATCCAGTCGGGGCCTGGCACGCCCGCTGCGCTGACAACCTCATGCGGTTGGTCCAGCGCGAGTCCGGTCGGCTCCACGGGCGCGCCCTTGGCTTGCCATGAAGCAAAGGCAACGGCCAGGCGGGGTTCATCGGACAGAGGCTGCAATAGCCGCGCGCGATTGGGGTGTGCCAGGATCTGCCCCAGCGCGTCGGTCACCACCACCATCGCCGTGGCGTCCTCGCTCTGAGAGTCCACCAAACCCTCCAGCAGGTCACGGTTGTCCAGGCGCATCGCGCCACCCAGAACAGCGAAAACCCCCTGCTCATCGCGCACGGGTTGCGCAAAGACAATCACCGGCGCGCCGCTGAGCTTGCCCGGAACTGCCTGCGAAATCACGCTTCGAACCTGCATCAGGGTCTGCTGGAAGTAAGGGCGCTGCGAGAGATTGACTGTGGGTCGGCTGGTGCCGGTCGCATCCATCGAAATCCGAACGCTTCCATCCGGTGCTGCCACGAAGACATTGGAGAACAACTGTTGGAGTACGGACTGGCTCAAGGCAAAGCGGTGCAACGCGTCGGTATCGTCCAACGCCAGCCGTTCCAGCCGGCTCGACGCGGACCCGAGCGCGCGTTGGAGGGCAACCACGTGACCGGACAGGCGAGACGCCGTGCTGGCGGCTTCATCGATTTCGCGCCGGCGCTCAGCTGACAACGTATCGGTCTCCGCGCTTTGCAGGAAGACCAGCGTGATGAGCGTCACGCTCATCACCATGACAACCATGCCGCCCAACAGCAGGCGAACTTTGAGGAAGCCGAGCCAACGCAAGACAACCGACCCAGCCTGTTTGATCCCGATTTCCGATCGCATACCGTAAGTGTGACGGCTCAAGCCGGGAAAACGCGTGAAGTCGCACACGGTCACCGTATAAAGGTGCGCCATCCCTCGCACAGACGGCCGCACTTGACGCCATGCTGAATCGCCTGACCGAAAGGAGTCACCATTGACTGCTGTGGGCGCGGGTTGAGATGCGTACCCTGCGATCGCCCATCTCAGTGGCTGCGGATGTCGATGAGCTGCCGAGGCGTCTGCACTCCACCCCACACTTCGCAACAGGCTCCGCCGTCTGACTTGTTAAAGACCTTGAGCCGGCGCCCCGCCAGGTGCTCGGCTCCTGTCATTGTTGGTCGACACCAGCACGCGCAGCATGCGCATGAACTCCTTGCGATCGGCCTTGGGCAGCGGCTCGAGCATGCGCACTTGCGCCCGCAACATCGAGGGAACCACCGCGACGAGCACCGCCCGCCCCTCGTCGGTCAGGGTGAGCAGCCGCACTCGTTTGTCTGTCGGCGAGGCACTGCGAAGAACCAGCACGCGGGCTTCGAGCCGGTCAATGACGCTGGCAATCGTCGAGGTGTCGAACCCGATGGTCCTCGCCAGTGTCCGCTGGTCGATGCCGGGACTGTTTGCGATTCCCTGCAACGCGGAGTACTGGACCGGCGTCAGGCCATGCGGCTCGGTCTCCTGCAGAAAGACCGACACCGCAATCTGTTGCAGCCGCCGGATGTAGTGACCTGGCAAGGTTTCAAGATCAAGGGTCGAGGTGCTTGCTTTCGCTTTCATGTCGTCCTGAGTGGTCGAGGGTGAACCCTGATGTCTACAACTGACTTTATCACTACACTAACAATCAGTATACTGACGATCAGTATGCATTTCATGTGAGGAAAAGAATTCCAATGAATGCAATGGACACCCCGTGCAGTTCTATCTGAATGGTTACGCGCCCGGCGATCCTGACCTCGCCGGCAAGGCGTTTCCGGACACGGTCGATGTCCTTGTGATCGGCAGTGGCCCGGCTGGTGCCCTGTTGGCCGCCCAGCTGTCGACCTTCCCGAAGATCACCACGCGGTTGATCGAACGTCGCCCAGCTGCGCTACAGGTTGGACAGGCCGACGGCATCGCCTGCCGCACGGTCGAAATGTTCGAGGCGTTCGGTCTGGGCCAGAGGCTCATGCGTGAAGCGTATTGGGTCAATGAGACCGTGTTCTGGCGCCCATCGAAGCATGACCGCACACGCATCGAACGTACCGGCCGCGTCCAGGACACCGAGGACGGCCTGTCGGAGTTTCCGCACCTCATCGTCAACCAGGCACGACTGCAGCAGTACCTGCTCGACTACATGCGCATGTCGCCCTCGCGGCTCGTACCGGACTACGGACTCGACTTCGTCGGACTCCATGTCGAACCCGCAGGCGAGCATCCCGTCGTGGTGACGTTGCGTGACGTCGCCACGGGGCGGCAAAACACCGTGCGTGCCAAATATGTCGTCGGCTGCGACGGTGCGCACAGCAAGGTACGCGATGCGATCGGTGCGGTGCCCCGCGGGGACTTTGCCAATCATGCTTGGGGCGTTGTCGACATGCTGGCGGTCACCGACTTTCCGGACATCCGGCTCAAGGCCGCCATCCAGTCGGCGGACGACGGCAACATCCTGCTCATTCCGCGCGAGGGCGGCTACATGGTGCGGCTCTATGTCGACCTCGGCGAAATCGACCCGGCCAGCCGCGACGCGTTCCGCTCCGTCACCCAGGAGCAGGTCATCGAGACCGCGCGGCGCGTGCTGCACCCGTACACGCTGGACGTCAAAAGCGTGGTGTGGTTCGCCGTGTACCAGGTCGGGCAGCGCGTCACGGACCGCTTCGACGACGTACCCGTCGATCAGCTCGCCTCTCGCCTTCCGCGCGTCTTCATTGCGGGCGACGCCTGCCACACGCACAGCGCGAAGGCTGGCCAGGGCATGAACGTCTCGATGCAGGACGCGTTCAACCTCGGCTGGAAGCTCGCCTCGGTTCTCGATGACCGCGCCGCGCCGGAGCTCCTGCGCACCTACTCTGTAGAGCGCCAGGCAATTGCGCAGGGCCTTATCGACTTCGACAAGGAGTGGTCGAAGATCATGGGATCGGCACCGCAAGACCCAGACCATCCCGAACTTGGCGGTGTCGACCCGCAGGAACTTCAGGCTTACTTCGTGAAGTCCGGTCGGTACACCGCCGGCGTCGCGACGCACTACGCGCCGACGACCGTACTGACGGCCCACGCGACCCACCAGGCTCTAGCCAAAGGCTTCACGATCGGCATGCGCTTCCATTCAGCGCCCGTCGTGCGGCTTGCCGACGCGAAGCCGATGCAGCTTGGCCATGCGGCGCGTGCCGACGGCGCCTGGCGTGTCTACGCGTTCGCCGATGCAAGCGGCGCGCGGCTGCGCAACCTAGCCGCTTTCCTGGCGGAATCTCCTGATTCGCCAGTCTGCCGCTTCACGCCAGCAGCATCGGACATCGACAGTGTCATCGACTTTCGCGCCATCTTCCAGCAGAGGCACCTCGACCTCCGGGTGGACGAGCTGCCCGCGCTTTTGCTGCCGCGCAAAGGGTGCTTCGGCCTCATCGACTACGAGAAGACCTATTGCGCCGACCGCATGACGGGTTCAAATATCTTCGAACTCCGGGGCATCGACCGCGAGCACGGCGCCATGATCGTGGTGCGTCCCGACCAGTACGTTTCGAGCGTGTTGCCGCTGGATGCTCACGCAGATCTCGCTGAATTCTTCGACCGCTTTCTGCTGGACCGCCACCACGCCAAGGAAACACGAACATGACAACCAGAACCAGAACAACAACATCGTCATCGTCATCGTCATCGACATCGACATCGACATCGGCCTCTGACACCGCGCAGCAAGCCCGGCGTCTGCGCACAGTGCTCTGGGTGGTGTCGCTGGCGACCGTCGGTCTGGTGTTCGACGGCTATGACCTCGTCGTCTACGGCACGGTGGTCTCGACGTTCCTGCGCGATGCATCGCACATCGGCACCGTGACCCCGGCGATTGCCGGCGTGCTTGGCAGCTATGCCCTGTTCGGCGTGCTGGTCGGTGCGCTGCTGGCCGGCAGCGTGGGCGACATTGTCGGGCGGCGCAAGGTGATGCTGTTCGCCTATGCCTGGTTTTCTGTGGGGATGGCACTGACCGCGTTGTCAACAACGTCTGCCGCTTTTGGCTGGCTGCGCTTCGCCACCGGCCTGGGCGTCGGCGCCCTCGTTGCGACGACCGGCGCGCTCGTGTCCGAGTACGCGCCCAAAGGAAGGAAGAACCTGTGCAATGCCATTGTCTATGGCGGCATCCCTCTGGGCAGCCTGCTCGCCGCCCTCCTCGCCATCCTGCTGCTGCAGCACATTGGCTGGCGCGGCATGTTCAACATTGGTGCCTTGCCGCTGTTCACGCTGCTGCCTCTGGCGTACTTCAAGATGCCCGAATCCGTCGCCTGGCTGGCTTCGCGCGGCAGGATGGCTGAGGCTCGGGTCCTTTCCGAGAAAACTGGTGTCGAGCTCCCAAGCGAGGTGGTCGAGCTGGCCGGGCAGCACGGAATCGCCGACGAAGGCAAGGCGGGCTTTGCTGGCCTCTTCGGCGGCCACTACCTTTTCCCCACCATCGTGCTCGGCCTGATGAGTGCCACCGGCCTGGTGCTGGTGTATTCGCTCAACACCTGGTTGCCCGAACTCATGCTTCGCGCCGGCTTCAATGCCAAGGGTTCGTTGTCGTTTCTGCTGGTGCTCAATGGCGGCGCACTGCTCGGCGCCCTGCTGGCCTCGGGCGCGGCAGACCGCTTCGGTCCGAAGCCGGTCGTTGCGATCTGTTTCGCCACCGGCACCATCGCGCTGATCTTGCTGACACTGGGCTTCCCGCTAGCGGCCTTGTTGCTGATCGTCGCCATTGTCGGGCTGGGAACAAGCGGTACGCAAACCCTGATCTACGGCTTCGTTGCCAACTACTACAGGACCAACGTGCGCGGCGCAGGCGTCGCATGGTGCGCAGGCTTTGGCCGGCTCGGTGGCGTCGGCGGCCCAATGCTCGGCGGTCTGCTTATCGGCGCTGGATTCGCGCTGAATTCCATCTTCTACGTTCTGGCGGCGCTGGGTGTCGTCGGGGTGGTTCTGACCCTGCTTATCCCCGTCAGCAGCACCTCGCTCGGCACCCATGCGGCGCCTGAACCGACGGGCGATGCTCTAACGGTCGGATAGAAGCAGTAGCCCTCACCCTGAGATCCTGGCTCGGAGCCTCACGCCCGGCGCTGGACTGCGGAGCTGTCGCCATGCCCTCACAGTCCATGAAAAGCATCGTCAACCCAATTCGATGCACCCGCGTAACGCCGTGACGAAGTCACGATAGTTGAAAACGAGCAGTTCTCCGGCGCCGGGATCAGCTATGCGAACCTTCGATGTCCGACGACAAACGCTACCCGTCAATGTTCGGTCCGGTGCTGCCTACAACGACAGAACCGCTATTGCGGCAGTCTCCTGAGCCCGACCTGGCCCTCTGGAAGCTTGTATTGCGCTGAATTCAGTTGCATTGCCAGTAATGTGTAGTAGCCGGCGATCCCGGTCAGATCCACCACACCTTTGGTTCCGAAGCGGGTTTTGACCCGCTCGAATGTGACATCGGACACTTGCTTGTTCTTTGCAAGCTCGGTGGTGTAGCTGTAAATCATGTCTTCGTCCGAACTCATGCCGACAGGACGACGTCCTTCTGCAATAGCATCCGCAACCTCTTTGGAGATGCCGGACTTCAGGGCCAACGGATAGTGATACCACCACTCGAAGTCCTGTGTCCATTCGCGGGCGATGATGAGAATGACCAGTTCGCTCATCGTGTTGCCGATCGCCGATTTGTAGCGCAAGTAATCACCCATCGATCGCGAGAGTGTCATGACCTGCGGGCTGTGCATCAGGGGCTCGAAGGGTCCGAAAACCGGGCCCTTGCGCGCCACTTCAAAATCAGCGGCAGCCTGGGCCTGCTCGGGCGTATAGGCTGCCGGAGGAATGATCGGCAGCCGGTCTTCTGCATGAACCTGAATTTGGAGCAACAGGATGCTGGCGGCGAATAAATGAAAGAAGCGGGGCATCAGGTTCCAATGGTGCGTGAATCAAATTCGAATCGTCCGACGATGAGCGGCTGAAGCAGGAAGACGACAACATTCCTGCGTCTCGTTCCTTGGCTGAACGATACGATCATTGCTCAATCCTCTCAGAGTGTTCAGCCTTCTCAAAAGCTGGGGCCATTCGGTCGAGTTGGCGTCTCATGAAATAAGTGGGGCTGATAGCTGCATTCGGAAATATTAGCTTTCCTTGAGGTTGCCGAGTTCGTACGCTGGGTCACCAATTCACCTGGAGTACCCGATGTCCCGCAACGACGACCCCGATTTCTGGCAAGCCGCGCGTCGGCACCTGATCCGCTACGGCGGCGCCTTTGAACCGATGATCATCGAGCGGGCGCAAGGCAGCTTCGTGTATGACGCGGACGGCCGCGCGATCCTGGACTTCACGTCGGGCCAGATGAGTTCGCTGCTGGGCCACGGGCACCCTGAAGTCGCCGCTGTCGTGGCCGAGCACGCACGCAACCTCGACCATCTGTTCAGCGGCATGCTCAGCCGGCCCGTGGTGGAACTTGCGACCCAGCTTGCCGCCATCACGCCGCCCGGACTCGACCGCGCCATGCTGTTGACCACCGGCGCCGAAGCCAACGAGGCCGCCATCAAGATGGCGAAGCTCTACACCGGCAAGTTCGAGATCGTTAGTTTTGCTCAGTCGTGGCACGGCATGACCAGCGGCGCGGCGTCGGCCACCTACAGCGCGGGTCGCAAGGGCTACGGTCCTGCGGCAGTGGGTTCGTACGCGATCCCCGCGCCCTACCCTTACCGGCCGCGCTTCGAGCGCGACGGCCAGTTCGATTGGCAAGCCGAACTCGACTACGCCTTCGACCTGATCGACCGGCAATCGAGTGGCAACCTCGCAGCCTTTATCGCCGAGCCGATCTTGAGTTCAGGTGGCCTTATCGACCTGCCGCTCGGCTACCTCGCAGCATTGAAGAAGAAGTGCAGCGAGCGCGGCATGCTGCTGATCCTGGATGAAGCACAGACCGGCGTGGGCCGCACCGGCACGATGTTCGCCTTCGAGCGCGACGGCGTGGTGCCGGACATCCTGACTTTGTCGAAGACGCTCGGCGCCGGCTTGCCGCTGGCGGCAGTGATGACATCCGAGGCGATTGAAGACGAGTGCCACGCGCGCGGCTTTCTTTTCTATACGACCCATGTATCCGACCCGCTCCCGGCTGCGGTCGGCCTCAAGGTGTTGGAAGTGGTGCAGCGAGACCGACTGGTCGAACGCGCATGCGTTGCCGGTCAACGCCTGGAGAGCGGATTGCGCGCGCTGCAGGAAAGCGTCGACTGCATCGGCGATGTGCGCGGACGCGGCCTGCTGCTGGGCATCGAGATCGTCAAGAGCCGAGCCGGCAAAGAATCCGCGCCCGACCTGGGCGTCGCCATCACGCGTGAGTGCATGAAGCTGGGCCTGAGCATGAACATCGTGCAGTTGCCCGGCATGGGTGGTGTCTTTCGCATCGCGCCGCCGTTGACGGTGAGTGACGAGGAGATCGATCTGGGGCTCGATCTGTTGAAGCGGGCGATCGGGGCTGTGGCTTAGCCGGCTCTGGTTGCCAACGGGTCAGAAGCAAGCCCCAATTTGGCACTGCCCGCGGCGCATTGCAAGTTGCAGTAGCGAGCCGCCCAGCGTTGCCCTAACTCGACAGAACCGTCATCTCGGCATCGGGGCTTGGCCCGCGATGAAAGACCAAGTCTTCCACTACGCGACCGTGCCCGAGGTGGTCTTCAATGATGCGATCCATGGCACGAGGCCCGACTGTGCGTCCACGCCGATGTGCGCCTTCATCCCGAAGTGCCACTGCTTGCCCTTTCGGGTCTGATGCATCTTCGGGTCGCGTTTGCCTTCCGCGTTCTTGGTCGAGCTGGATGCGGCGATCAGCGTGGCGTCCGCCGCCGTGCCTATGCGCAGCAGCAGGCCTTTGGCCTGCAGGATGTCGTCGACCACGCGCAGCATGTCGATGGCCATGTCGTGGGCCTCCAGCAACTGGCGAAACCGCAGGATCGTCGTCTCGTCAGGCAGGCGGCTCACCCAATCACGCAAGCCCGCGAACTCCCGGTACAGCGGCACGTCGTGCAGCGACTCTTCCATGGCTGGGCCGCTCAGGCCGAACCACTGTTGAAGGTAATGAATGCGCAGCATGGTTTCGATGGCAAACGGCGGGCGACCGGTCTTGGCCGGAGGTGTACGCGGCTGGACGATCTGCACCAGTGCGCTCCACGGCACGACTCGATCCATCTCGTCGACAAATTCGCGCTTGCGCGTCTTCTTCGTCGACAGATTCAGACCCAGGCCAAGCTGATTGGGCAGTGTCACGCGTTTAGAAATCATGGCCTCAGATGATGCAAAGAGTGGGTCTGTTTTGCAGACCTCCCTTAGCGGTGAATCAGATCAATGAAGCTAAAGCCATCCTTGTAAGGACGAGAAACATGAGCGATAGCGAAGCCTACCGGGCAATTCGTGAGCAAGCGATGAGCAAGCGTGTACCCATCGAAGAGATCGCGTGTGCGATCGTTCATGCCAACGGGGTTCTGTCACGCTCTGACACGTGATGTGCCGAAGATATATTCGATCTATGTTGAATCACCTCAAGAATTGAGGCCTCAACGACTTCTGCGACGATTCAAGGTGAACAGGCGTCAGCGGGCCTGACGCCCGATCTGTCCAATGACATATGCTCCATTCATCTTCAGTAACAGGAGTCTGATGTGATGGACATCTTTGCCAAAGTAGTACCTACCGCCCGCGATGCATCGATGTCCGACTCGGAATGGAAGGCCCGCCAGGAGCTCGCTTGCGCGTATCGGCTCTTTGACCATTTCGGCTGGCACGAACTGATCTACAACCACATCACTGTTCGTGTGCCAGACACACCCTATTTCTTGATCAATCCGTTCGGACTGAGATACGGCGAAGTTCGTGCCTCGAACCTGGTCAAGATCGACGTTGAGGGTCAGATCATTGGTGAGTCTGCCTACTCAGTGAATCCTGCGGGCTTCATCGTCCACTCTGCCGTCCATGCAGCGCGGCCTGACGCGCATGCCGTCGCGCACACGCATACGACGGCAGGTCAAGCCGTCGCATGCCAGAAGGGCGGACTGTTGCCCTTGAGCTTCACGTCGATGTTTTACACAGATGCCATTGCTTACCATGATTTTGAGGGCATCACCCTTGACCGCAGCGAGCGGGAACGCCTTGCCAAAAATCTGGGCAGCAAGTCGTTGATGATTCTGCGCAATCATGGGCTGCTGGCCTGCGGACCGAGCTTGGCACATGCTTTTCTAGACCTGTATCACTTGCAGCGCGCCTGTGAAGTTCAGGTAGTGGCTCAAGCGGCCGGCGAGGCAATGCTGCTACGGCCACCGCCGGAAGCGGCCGTCCGCAGTGCCTTACAACACCGCGTCGCAATGGACAGGGGCCTGGAACCGGCAATGGCATTCGCCGCGATGGCGAGGATGATGATGGAGAAGGACTCGACCTTCCTCCAATAGCAGGGTCGGTTGTCGCCTCTGCCTGGGTTCGCAACATAGGGCGCATGAGCGGAGTAAGGCCTGCTCGGAACCCGACTGGAAGCAGCGCGAACGGCCGGCACTGGTGAAATCCGCGCCATCATTCACCCAATGACCCTCGCTCCCCATGAAGCCCACCTCGCAGCCTGGGCCATCGCCGCGCTGACTGCGGCCGGCGTCATCGTGCGGCCATTCAAATGGCCTGAAGCCGTCTGGGCCGTGAGCGGCGCCCTGCTGCTGCTCGTGTCGGGCTTGCTGCCGATCGACAACGCATTGCAAGCTGTCGGCAAAGGATGCGACGTCTACTTGTTTCTGATCGGGATGATGCTGCTGTCTGAGACAGCCCGGCGCGAGGGCCTGTTCGACTGGGTCGCGGCGGTGGCTGTCAATCACTCGCGGAGTTCGCCGCAGCGACTCTTCCTGCTGATCTACGGCGTGGGCGTTGTGGTGACCACTTTTATGTCCAACGACGCCACGGCGGTGGTGCTGACGCCTGCCGTTTATGCCGCGGCGCGCAAGGCCAAGGTCGAGCCTTTGCCTTACCTGTTCATCTGCGCGTTCATCGCCAACGCGGCGAGTTTCGTGCTGCCGATTTCAAACCCGGCCAACATCGTGCTGTACGGCGATCACACACCGCCGCTCGGCCCCTGGCTCGCGCGTTTCGCTGTGCCCTCGTTGCTGTCGATCGTGGCGACCTACGTCGCTTTGCGCTGCACGGAGGGTCGCCGGCTTCCGGTCACTTGCGAAAGCAACGTCCAGGTCACGCCGCTCTCGACCGGCGCCCGCACGGCGCTGGCCGGCCTCGGCCTTACTGCCGTCGCGCTGCTGGTCGTGTCAGCGCTCGACTTGCAGCTCGGCATGCCGACCGCCGTCATGGGTGTGCTGACCACCGCGATCGTATTGATCATTGCCCGCGAGTCCCCTTGGGAAACCGTCAAAGGCGTTTCTTGGTCGGTGCTGCCTTTGGTGGCCGGCCTGTTCGTGCTGGTCGAAGCGCTGGCTGCGACCGGCGTCATCGCGCAACTGGCTCGGCAACTGGTCGCGGGCGTGGCGCGATCGCCGGATGCGACCGCGTGGATTTCGGGTGGGCTCATCGCGGTCGCGTCGAACCTGGTCAACAACCTGCCCGCCGGCCTGGTCGCGAGTTCGACCGTGGCCTTGGCGCACCCGCCGCAGCAGGTCATCGATGCGCTGTTGATCGGTGTGGACCTCGGCCCCAATCTGTCGGTGACCGGTTCGCTGGCAACCATTTTGTGGCTCACAGCGATCCGTCGCGAAGGCGAACACGTCGGCTTCTGGCGGTTTCTGAAATTGGGCGCCATCGCGATGCCGCCGGCGTTCGTTCTCGCGCTCGGTGCGCGGTTGCTTTTCGACTGATACCGGCCAATTTCAACGGGGCTCGCGGCAAACAGCCTGTGAGGGCACGCGCCTTGCATCGGTCTGCTGTACTTCGGCGTCCTATGCTGCAATTTCTTTCTTGCCGCCTGGGCCGGCTGGACGAGCCGCAGGGCTTCTACATGCGAAGCCGATGCCGGCGCAGGAACTGGCGACGTGGTGGCTGCGTGAGCGTGAACGGCAGCACAGCGCTACTTGAAATTCAGCCTGCAATTCAGGCTGAATTTCAAGAAAAACCGACCACCGCGTGCGGCACGTACGGCGTCTCGAGTGCGGCAATGTCTTCTGCGCTTAGCGTGAGCGCCAGCGCTGCGATCGCATCGTCCAGTTGTTCCAGTTTGGTCGCACCGATGATCGGCGCGGTAATGCCCGGCGTTTGCAGCACCCAGGCCAGCGCGACCTGGGCGCGCGGCACGCCCAGCCCGGCCGCGACTTTGGCCACTGCCTCGACCACGGCGCGGTCGGCGTCGGCCGTCTTCGCGTACAGCGAGCGGCCGAAGTCATCCGTTTCGACCCGGGCACTGGTCGTGTCCCAGTCGCGAGTGAGGCGTCCACGCGCCATCGGGCTCCACGGAATGACGGCGATGTTCCGGTCGCGGCAGAGCGGCAGCATCTCGCGCTCTTCTTCGCGGTAGAGCAGGTTCACGTAGTTCTGCATCGACACGAAGCGGGTCCAGCCATGCGCGTCGGCAACCGCGAGCGCGCGCGCGAACTGCCACGCGAACATCGACGAGGCGCCGACATAGCGCGCCTTGCCCGCCTTGACCACGTCGTGCAGCGCTTCCATGGTTTCTTCGATCGGTGTGCCGTAGTCCCAGCGATGGATCTGATACAGGTCGACGTAGTCGGTGCCTAGCCGCTTCAGGCTGGCGTCTATTTCACCCATGATCGCCTTGCGCGACAAGCCGGCGCCGTTCGGACCAGGCCGCATGCGGCTGTTCACCTTGGTCGCAATGACGACGTCTTCCCGGCGCGTGTAGTCGGCCAACGCACGGCCGACGATCTCTTCGCTGCTGCCATCCGAATAGACGTTGGCGGTGTCGAAGAAGTTGATGCCGAAGTCGAGCGCCTTCTTCAGGAACGGGCGGCTCGCCGCCTCCGGCAAGGTCCACGGGTGATTGCCGCGCTCGGGCTCGCCGTAGCTCATGCAGCCGAGGCAGAGGCGCGACACCTGAAGGCCGGTCTGACCGAGACGAACGTATTTCATGGGCGGCTTCTTTCTTGGTTTGCTGGATCGGCGCGTCATCATGACAGCCGAATCTGTGGAGTTCTGCCCAGTCCCCAAATGTCAACTGTCTGTAACTCGTTTGACTTTCGAAGCAGCCGTTTAACAATCGTGCGAACTTTTGGTTACACACGACATGAACTCACCTCGTTGGCTTGGCAGACTTCGCCACATCCTTGCTGGCTTTGGGCCGACACGCGGCAAACGCGCGTCCACGAAGTCGAGGGTCGCTGCTTCGGCAAGGTCTGCCACGCGGTCGTCGGCTCTGCCTAGAACCGATGCGCAGCCCTTACCCGCGAAAGTGACGAAGGCAGCGCCGGCCACTGCCACGGTAATCACCATGACCGTGCCGGTCTCTGTGCCGGTGTCCGTCAAAGTGGCAACCCCGGTGAAAGCCGCACCGGCATTCGCACTGGCACTCGCACCGACGCCCGCACAGATGCCCACACACACGCCTGCAATGGCGACAACCCCGCGTACGGGCAAGCCGCAACGCACGCTCGTCGAAGTCCGGGCTGACCTGGCGCGTCTGCGCGAAAGTTCGCGGGAGCGTCAGGCAGAGCGCGAACGCACGCACGACACCAATTTCGCACCGACTGATTTCATGGACTTTTCCGAGCACGAGATGCAGCTGGTCAAGCCGCAGCCGGCATTCGCTCCCACGGCCTATCTGGACTTCGGCGCCGCCAGGGCGCGCCAAAGACGCTAGAGGAAAAGGCGCCAGCCGGGCGCCTTTCGCCGCTCACCCGCTCACCCGCTCACCCGCTCAGCCGCTTTCCACAGTCACACTGGAATCGCAGCCGCGGCCCGCAGCGACGAATCGGTGATCCCAGCGCGCGACCCACGGCGCGGCCCGACGCAAAGCTTTCGGCAAGAAGTTGGCAGGCTGCTCAGCTGTTCGGTCCAAATCGCTGATCCCGGAAGTTTTGTAGGACAAAGCCGTCTGAGGCCATAAGTTGCGAAATTAATGCTGGCCTGCAGCACAAATAGTAATCACAATTGCTTACATGGTCGGTTTAACTTTCTCCCAATCCATCGCCTGAGGCCTTCTCCGTGTTGACACTCGCCAACTACTTTCCGGGCACCTCCCGGCTCAGCATCAAGGACCTTCGCGAAGTGGCCTACATGGTTCGATGCGACCCCAATCGTGATGGCGGCACGTCCGAAGCCGTCGCCCGCGCACTCGAATCCGTTGCTGCACTGCGGGCGGCACGCCTCTCCAAAATCCGCCGGCACGATGAGCTCAAGGCGATGTCGGTGTTTGAACGCGTTTCGCAATGGGCCGTGGCGCGCATCTGACCCGATAAGGTGCAAGAGCCCCAGCGTTGGCAAGGGCCGACGCTCGCCGATAGGATGTGGGCCGCCGCTCGGCGTCGAATCGATCGACGTTCGCGGGACCGAAATGACATCTTCCGCCGAATCCGTAAAGACAACCCATCGTCCGCTGGTGATCGCGGCGGTCATGGCCTCGATGGCCATGGTGGCGATCGAGGCCACCATCGTCTCGACGGTCATGCCGCAATTCGCGTCGCAGCTCGGCGGCCTGCATCTTTACAGCTGGGTCTTCGCGTCCTTTCTGCTGGCACAAACAGCGATGACCGTGGTCTTCGGCAAGCTCTCCGATGTGTATGGCCGCAAGCCCGTGATGCTGATCGGCATCGCGATCTTTCTGCTGGGTTCGGTACTCGCCGGTTTCGCGTGGTCGATGCCCGCCATGATCTGTTTCCGGCTTATTCAGGGCGTCGGCGCGGGCGCCGTGCAGCCGGTGGCGCTCACCGTCGTCGGCGATCTGTATCCGGTGCGCGAACGCGGCAAGGTACAGGGCTACCTGGCCAGCGTATGGGCCATTTCCGCGGTGCTCGGACCAATGCTCGGCGCGCTCATCGTGCAAAAGCTGTCGTGGGGCTGGATCTTCTGGATGAACGTGCCGATCGGCATCGCAGCCGCAGCCGGCTTCTGGCTTTTCTTGCGCGAAGCACCGATCGCACGGCGCGGCTCGATCGACCTGATCGGCGCGTTCCTGTTCACGCTCGGCATCGCGGCCCTGATGATTGCACTCACCGAGTTCGGGCTCGGCCACGAGGGCGCCGCGATGGGCTGGGCGCTGGTGTTCGTCATCACACTGGGCCTCTTCGTGGTGCAAGAGCGGCGCGCACCCGATCCGATGGTGTCTTTCCAGCTGTGGGGCCGCCGCGTCATCGCCACGGTCAACGGCGCTGCAATTCTGTCGGGCATGGCGCTGATCGGCATCACCACGTTCTTGCCGATGTACGTGCAGGTGGTGCTGAAACATTCGTCGGTCGTCGCCGGCCTGGCGTTGACGATGGTGATGCTCGGCTGGCCCATCGGTGCCACGCTGGCATCGCGAACCTTTCAGCGCTTCGGCCTTTGGCGCCTCGTGTTGACGGGGTCGGTGCTGGTGCCGTTCGGTGCCCTCGCCTTCGCGACGATGGGGCCGGAGACATCCGTATATCTCGCCGGCGTCGGGTCGTTTCTGGTAGGGCTCGGCATGGGATTGCTCAGCCTGAGTTCGCTCATCCTGATCCAGGAATCGGTCGAGATCACGCAGCGGGGCAGCGCCACAGCTTCCAACATTTTTTCCCGCAACTTGGGTAGCGCGTTGGGAGCGACCTTCTTCGGCGCGGTGTTCAATTACGGGCTGACGCAAGCCGGAACGGCTGGTGGCGCGGGCTTGTTCACCGAAGACCAGCTGCGCCAATTGCTGCAGGGGACACTGACTTCTCCTGCCAGCGAAATGGCAATTCGCCTGACGCTCGCGGGTTCGCTGCATCTCACCTTCGTCACGATGTTGGTGATCAGCCTGGCGATCGTCGCGCTGGCGTTTTTGCTGCCTCGCCACGGGCTGGAAATCCGGCCGCTGGCCGTGCCGCGAGAGGGCTGACCTGGCGGGCTACCCTCGCCTGCTCCCCAGTCCGCCCAGCACTTTGCTTTGCGACGTCGCGTGCAACGCCTCCAGCCGAACCGCCGCGTGGGCTTGGCAAAGGAACGACGTAGGGCGGCGACCACAGCTTTGTGCGATGGCCGCACACAAGGGCGGCGCATCGGCCGGAGTTCAGTGCCTGATCGCCTACGGACAAGCGATTCCTGCAATCACAGCGACCGCAGCGTCGCCCACCGGACATCCCGCTTTGGACCTGCTCTCCCTCATTCAATGGCCCGCGTTCGCGGCGTCGGTGGTCGCTGCGTGGCTGGTGGCTTCCAGCTCGAAGCCGCGGCGCAACGTGGGTTTCTGGATTTTCCTTCTGAGCAACGTGTTGTGGGTTGCATGGGGCATCCACACTTCGGCTTATGCGCTGCTGGCCTTGCAGTTTTGCCTCGCTGCAATGAACATCCGCGGTCTTTTCAAGACCGAGGACTGACGACCTCGGTCTGTCGTCGGCTCAGCACACGGGCAGCACGTTCCTGGTCGGCCTGACGATCGGTGGGATCGACAACAAAAGTCCTTCGCGCAGCAACGCTTCGGTCTGCAGCAACGGCAGCGGCGCACTGAAATAGTAGCCTTGAATCTGCTCGCAACCGTGGTGCTTCAAGAAGGCCAGCTGCGCCGCGGTTTCCACCCCTTCGGCTATCACTTCCAGCTTGAGACTGTGTGCAAGCCGGATGATCGCCAGCGCGATGGCGGCATCGTCGGGCGTGGCGGTGATATCCCTGATAAAAGCGATATCGATTTTTAACTTGTCGATCGGAAAGCGCCGGAGATAGGCCAGGCTCGAATAGCCGGTGCCGAAGTCGTCGATCGAGATCTTTACGCCCTGCTGCTTCAGCTCCCGCAGGCTCGTGAGCGTGCGCTCGGTGTTAGACATGAGCGAGCCTTCGGTGAGCTCGAGTTCGAGCAGATCGGCCGGAATCTCGTTGCGTGCCAGCGCCAGTACAACGTGCTTCGCGAGATCGCTCTCGACGAACTGACGCTCCGCCACGTTGACCGACACTTCGACCCTGCCGATCGGTGAGCGAAGCCACTCGCCGATCTGTCGGCACACGGTATCGATCACCCAGTTGCCGACCCGCACGATCAAACCGCACTCTTCCATCACGGGAATGAAAGCGCTGGGTGAGATCAGGCCATGACCCGGCCGCTGCCATCGCAACAAGGCCTCCAGACCTGACACCGTGCCGTCGCTCAGGCGCACTTTGGGCTGGTAATAGATGACGAACTCGTCGTTGTCGACCGCCCGCCGCAATGCCATTTCGAGATCGTGCCGCGCTATTGCGTCCAGGTTCATCTGCGCTGTGAAAAAGCACCACGTGTCGCGCCCGCTTTTCTTGGCGCGGTACATCGCGATGTCGGCGTACTTCAGCAGCGTTTCGGCGTCCGTCGCGTCTTCCGGATAAAAAGTGATGCCGATGCTCGCCGTCAGGACCACTTCGTGGCCCCGCAGATCGAATGGTGCGCGCAGCACGTCGCGGATCTTTTCGGCCACCGCGCAGGCGCTCGGCGCCAGCGAGTCCAGTGTCAACATCAGGCCGAATTCATCGCCACCGAGCCGACCGATCGCGTCATGTCGGGTGATGCAACGCAACAGCAGTGCGCTGAAGTGCAGCAACAGCTCGTCACCGATGGCGTGTCCCAGCGTGTCGTTGACGTTCCTGAACTGGTCCAGGTCGACGATCAGCACCGCCAGCCGCGCTGTGCCACCAGCGCTCAGGCTTATGTTGTTGCGCAGCGTTTCGTAAAACAGCGACCGGTTCGGCAAATTGGTCAGCGCGTCGTAGTGCGCAAGCCGATGCAACTGGCGCTCAGTGGCTTTCCGTTCAGCAACGTCCCGCACCAGCGCGACGATGAGCCAGCTGTCGCCGAACCGCTGGGCCAGTCGCTCGACTTCCACCGTCACGATGCTCCCGTCCTTGCGGCGCAGATCGACTTCCGATTGCTGGGTCGGACCGAGTCCGTCAATCGCCGCATCGAATACGCCTTCAATCTGTTGGACCGTGACGTTGCCCAGGTTCGCCGGCCCGCGCTCGAACATCTCTGCACGCGAATAGCCGAGCAGTTCGCAGGCAGTCGTGTTGACCTCGACAAAACGCATGGTCTGGCGGTCGACCAGAAAAATCGCATCGGCGGTGGCATTCATCGCCGTACGAAATCGCTGCAGATCCGCGTTGCGCGCCTGCACTTGGCTCGCGAGCAACTCGGCATGCCGGCGCAGCAAATCGCTCGACGCTTTCAGGCGAAGCAGGTTGCGTACGCGCAGCCACAACTCGGCACGATCGATCGGCTTCGTCAGGAACTCTTCGGCGCCTGCTTCCAGGCCAGCCAAACGCGACTTCGCGTCGACCTTCCCGGTGACCATGATGATGGGAATGTCGCAGGTGGTGACATCGGCCTTCAGGCTCTTTGCGACGGCATAGCCGTCCATGCCGGGCATTGCGACGTCGAGCAGGATGAGATCGGGTGCGCACTCGGCAATGAAAGAGAGCGCCTGGGGTCCGCTGCAAGCGCACTGAATGGTGTAGCCCTCGGGCTTGAGCAGTGCTTGCAGCAGGCGCCGGTTGATCGCGTTGTCGTCGACGATCAACACCGTGGCGGACTGCGCGAGGCGTGTGTTTTGCGACGCGCGTGGCTGGCGCGCTTGATCGGGCTGCAACGAGTCGACTGGAAGGGAGTGAGGGAGAGATACCGGTGCAACTTTGCTCATGCACCGTCATTTTCAGTTCGACCCGTCAGACCGACTTTTGATTCACGGCATGAATCGATTGTCTGCCGCCAGAGGGGAAAGCCGGGAGAGCTGGGAAAGCCGGGTTATCGCGCGTTCGACACCGCCGCGGCCGAACGGAATGCCCTGTACCGTCATCGCCGCTTCGATGCCGGCGAGGCAGCCGAGGATCATGGCCTCGTTCATATCGCCCAAATGGCCGATGCGAAACGCGCGCCCCGTGAGCGACCCGAGACCGCCGGCCACCGCGACCTGAAAGCGCTCGCGTGCAATGCTTCGCAGCGCCTCAGGATCGACGCCCTCGCCCACCGCAATCGTGGTGACTGACACCGACCTCGACGATGGCACCGTGGCAAAGAAACTCAGCGCGCCTGTTTCGCTCCAGCACGCGACCGCGGCGTGTACCGCATCGGCAATGCGCCGATGGCGCGCGAACACTTCTTCGATGCCCTCGAGTGCGATCAACCGGAGCGATGCCTCCAGCGCGAAGACCAGATTCTGCGGCGGCGTGCCGCAAAACTTACGGTAGACGAGCGGGCTCTGCCGCCGCTGCCAGTCCCAGTAAAAC
This sequence comes from Variovorax sp. PAMC28562, assembly GCF_014303735.1. NCBI lineage: Bacteria > Pseudomonadati > Pseudomonadota > Betaproteobacteria > Burkholderiales > Comamonadaceae > Variovorax > Variovorax sp. PAMC28562. Next base: position 3,764,896 of record NZ_CP060296.1, read on the forward strand.
CGTGGCGTGGTGTTGAGGCGCGAGGCGTCCATGGCGCGCGCATTGACTGCGACGAACGCCAGCCCCGGCGGCACCATCAAGCCCTTCTGGCTGGCGCCGAGCGCCACGTCTGCCCGCAATGCGTCCATGGCAAACGGCGCCGCCGCGAGCGAGGCCACCACGTCGACGACAAAGAGCGCCGGGTGCCCGGCCCTGTCGATGGCCGCACGCAGCGCCGCCAGGTCGTTGGTGATGCCACTGGCCGTGTCGGTGTGCACCACGAAGACGGCGTTGATCTCATGGGCCACATCCGCGCGCAGCACCGCTTCGATCTCGGCCGGATCGATCGGCAAGCCTTCGACCCAGGGCGTGCGGATCACGCGGCCACCCATCGCCTCGGTCTGCACCGCCCACGATTCGGAGAAGTGGCCTGTGCCCGGCACCAGCACGGCTTGGCCCGGCGCCACAAGATTGGCGATGACCGCCTCCCATGCCCCGTGGCCGTTGGCGGCATAAAAGTAGACGTCGGACGCTGCGGTTTGAAGCAGCCGCTTGAGTCCGGCTTCGCAGGCGGCGATGCAGCTGTCGAGCCGCGGGTCGGACAGGTCCATCGGCTGCCGGCTCATGGCGTGCAGCACTTCGTCGGGCACCCGGGTCGGACCGGGCGAATGCAGGAACCGGTGGCCCGGCAGGCGTGGCGAATCGTTCATCGCCCGATCCTAGACGCTGATAGCGTCATCCATTGGATGCAGTCAGATGTGCAGCATTGCCAGCGCGCCGACCACCAGGCCGATACCGGCCACGCCGAACATGCCCCACTCCAACCACTTCTTGCGGGTCAGCAGAGCCATCGCCGCCAACGCAATGGCGACTTGCAGCGCAGTGGTCGCCTGGGCCCAACGGTGGTGCTGGTGCATTTGCGTTTCGGATTGATGATCCCAGTCGGTGGCATCTGTTTCCAGCTTTTGGGCCACGAGCTGGATCTCGGCTTTCTCGCGCTCGTAACGCACCGCCTTGTCTTGCCATGTGGCCCTGCGATCCTCAGGCGACATATCGCGCGCGAACTCCGCCAGCGACTGTTTCGTGCTCTTGGACTGGTAGTAGTTCCACTGATTGGAAGCCTCGGTCTTCTTGATGCCGGCGTTGTTCTTGTAGAGCCCGGCGTTCGCCTGCGTCAGGCCGCCCATGTACGAAAAGATAGCGCCAACCGTGGCGATGATCGCGGTGCACACCGCGATTTGATCGGTCATGGTGCGACGACCCGAGTGCGGAGCAGCGTCGGCGTCCGCGGCTTTGTGGCCATGGTCGCCTGCGGGATGTTCGAGCACGTGGTCGTGCGGGCCGTGGGCATGAAAACCGTCACCTGACATGGAATACCTCCGTCACCGAAAATTTTGGGACGGGCGAGTATGACCGTGGTTGTAAGACAGTGGTCAGGACGACCGGTCTCGCACCCTTCGGATCACGCGGTCGGCCAGCTTGGCGAAATAGGCGCGCAGCCGCGCCGCAGACATCCGCTCTTGCTGTTGTGCGGTAGCGAACGCAGCGAGGTCGTCGCCCTTGGGGCCGGTGCCGCTGCCACACAGCTTGTCGCCCAGCGCCTCGATGATTTTTGCGCGGATGGCAGCGGTCGCGCGACGCCGACCGGAAAGGTCGTCGCGAAGATGTTGCAGAAAAGAGTCTTGATCGTCCATCGGGCCTTTTTCGTTAAGCCCAAGATGTACTACTTTATAGTTCCTTTTCAATCAGCCAAAGTGACAGTGCCGACGTGGTCATCTTCTGACATGCGCCGTATGCCATCCGACCCCTCACCAAGGCAATCGCTCGCCGGTGTACGAGAAGAAGCAGGCGGTGTGCTCCGGTTTCAAATCATCGATAACCCGCAACAGATCTGCCGCCGCGGCCGCTGCCGGACGACCGATTTCGGCACCCCGAAACGGCGCCGACAACGCCGAATCCACGGTGCCCGGATGCAGCGCCACCAGCACGGCATTCGGTTGCGCGCGCTGCACTTCGATCGCTGCCGTCTTGAGCAACATATTGAGTGCCGCCTTCGACGCGCGATAGCTGTACCAGCCGCCCAAACGGTTGTCTTCGATGCTGCCGACCTTGGCCGAGACCACGGCCAGTACCGCGCGTTGGCGGTCGAGCAACGGCGCGAACTTTGCCAACACCATCGCGGGCCCGAAGGCATTCACTTGAAAGGTCTCGGCCATTTGGGCGAAGTCCAATTGAGACAAACGCTTTTCGGGTGCGAAGCGGGTCGTGTGCAGTACGCCGGTCGCGGTCACGACCAAGTGGAAAGGCCCGCGGGATGCCAGAGCGGCGGCGGCCGCGGCCACGCTCGCTTCGTCGTTGAAATCGATGGATGGGAAAGTCTTCCGCCCAAGTCCGATCACGCTGCCGCAGCGCGGATCGGCTTCGAGTTGCCGCACCATCGCCGCGCCTATCGCTCCCGATGCGCCGATCACCACCGCTCTGAATCCGTCAGGAAAGGATTGCATGCGGTGTGTCCATGGAAATCGCGGTGCAGAGCGCCAGATTCTGCGGGCTACGCATGACCACGGGCTGACCTTGGCCTGCATCTCGGTCGCGCTTTATCTGTCGCGTCGTGCCTTCTCCGACGCTCCAGACCCATCCGCTGCATCCTCGGCATCCGCGGCTTCCACCGTGACTTCTTCACTGGTCGCTTCGATGGCATCGTCAGCGTGCGGGGTGTCGCACACGAAGCTGTCGCGACCATTGCGCTTGGCCTGATACAAGGCCGCGTCGGCGCGTCTGAGCAACACTGCTGCGTCGTTGTCGTTCGGCCCGCGAAACGCGATACCGATGCTTGTCGACACGCCCGAGCCTCCGCCCTGCGGGTCGCTAAATCCGCTCAGCTTTCGCACCCTTTCGACGATGCGTTGCGCCACCCCGGTCGCTTCGGACACGCCGGAGATGTCATTCAGAATGATGGTGAACTCGTCGCCCGCAAGACGCGCGACCGTGTCGCTCGGCCGTACGCACTCCTTGAGAATCGCAGCAAAAGCCACCAGCAACTTGTCCCCGGCCTCGTGACCGAAGGTGTCGTTCACGCTCTTGAAGTAGTCGATGTCCAGGAACATGAGTGCCGACGTCCGATGTGGCGCGACCCGGCTCAGCAACAGTCTTTTCAGGCGCTCGTCGAACAGGGCGCGATTGGGCAGGCCTGTCAGCGCATCGTTCTCCGCAAGATAGCGAAGTCGCTCTTCGGCGGCCTTGCGCGGCGTGATGTCCGCGCCTGTGCCGGCGAGGCGTATCGCCATGCCTTGCGCGTCGCGTTCGACCACGCGCCCCAGGCCGCGAATCCAGATCCAGGTGAGCGCGCGGGTCGCCATCCGGAACTCGGCATCGAAGGTCGGCGTGCGGCCCCTGAGGGCGCCTTCGAAGCAGTGAGTGAGCCAGTCGCGGTCGTCGGGATGCACGCGATTCATGTACACGGCGAGGCTCGTCGTCTCTTCCCGCGCCGGCTCGCCACGCATCGTCGCGGCCTGCGCGCTTTGATAGATACGGCTGCGCTTCACGTCGAGGTCGAACAGTGCCGACCCCGATCCTTCGAGCGCCAGGCTGAGCCGCTCCTCGATGCGGGCGCGCAAGGCGGTGGCCTCGCGGCTGGCCGTGACGTCGAGCGTGAGCGCGAAAAGACCGACTACGTTGTTGTCGGCGTCTCGATGCGGAATCAGCGTTACTTCGACGCGACGCGGTCCGGCCAGTGTCTGAATGTCGCGCTCGTAGGCCATACGGCGGCCGCCGAGACACGCTTCGATGTCCTCGCGGAAAATTGCATATTCGGCCTCGCCATAGAACTCCACCAGGCTCTTGCCCATAAATGCGTCGACCTCGACACCCAGCCATTCCTTGAAGACGTTGTTGGCAAACAAAAAACGCTGCTGTGCGTCCAGGTACGAAATCATCGCGGGCAGGTTGTCGGTGATCTGTTGCAGCTGGAACCGGCTCGCTTCCAGCAAGGCCGTGCGCTCCTGCAACGAGTCCGACATGCGATTCAGCGCGCTCGCGAGCTGACCGATTTCGCCGCCCTGCGACACGCTGCTCCGATGATCGAAACGACCCTGCTCGAGCCGCGCTGCGTCATCGCTCAACTGGCGCAACGGCGCCGAAATGCGACGGCCGGCCACTGCTGCAGCGGCCAGGCCCAGCAGCAACATCGCCAGACCCGCCAGGAAAGTCTGCGCCAGATGTCGCTTCATGGGCGCCAGCGCGATCTCGTTCGGAATGCCGACGTAGACAAACCAAGGCACGCGCCGCGATGCGGTAAGGCCACCGATGCGCGATACCCCGTCGGCACTGGGGCCGTCTCGCACGCTGTCCACCAGGTCGGCAGCCACGGTGCTTGCCACGAACCCGGCACCCAGGCTTTTGCCAATCCAGCGCGACGGGTCGAGAGACCTCGCCAGAATGACGCCATCATGGTCGAGCACGGTGATGACCGCACCGGGCGGCAAGCCACCGGCCGGTAATACCAGCGCCTGCAACAGCCGCAACCGTGCGGTCGCGGTCACCACGCCCACCACCCGGCCCTGCCGCCGGACCGCGGTGGCAAAGACGGCGACCTGTTCGCCATTGGATGCGGCGAGGATCGGCGCTTCCACAGGCAGGTCGGCACCGGCCACCGCTTGCTTGAAAAACGATCGCTGGGCAACGTTCAGTCCGGTCAGGCGCAATTGCTTTTCGGCAGAGCCTGTCAGCTCACCGTTCGCGCTCCAAACGGCAACGTTGTTGATCTGTGCGGGCCTACGCGATGCAAGGCCCCTCAACAATGCATCGTTGGCGGCATTGCCCCCAGACTCGGGAGTAACGACTTCTGCGAGCACGCCGAGGAACTGACCGATGTCGCCGACGTGGTCGTCCAGTCGGGCCGAGGTGAGGCGCGCCAGGCTCAACATCTCCTGTCGGACCTGTTCGCGTTCCTGCCTTGCCTGCAGCAATGCCGTCGCTGCAAGGAAGATCGAGAACGGAATTGCCACTGCAAGGACGAGCAGGAACAAGCGTCCATTGATCGTGAGACCTTTGGTCGGGCGGCGACGTGGGCGGACCAGCATCCCCCGAGTTTCGCGCACTTTTCGCGCGCGCTGAATCGGGACTCAACGCAAATCGCTGGCCAACACCTGCACGATGCGCTGCGCCACTGCCGATTGCTCCGGCGCCCCCGCCTCCGTCAGCACCGAAACCGTGCTGGCCTCTCCTTCACTGCGAACCTGGATGCCGAGCTTCAAGGGCTTTTCGACAGGCGAAGGTTTGACGTACTCGACCATTTTGGTAAGGAGCCCCGGCTCCGCGCCGGGCGGCCGTGGCAGCACATAGCGGATGAAGTAGATGCCCGTCCGGCGGTCCCGGTCTTCGACGGTGAAGCCCGCGTGATCGAGGGCCAGGCCGACATGCCGCCAGGCGAGATCGAAGCCTTCGACAAGCTCGAGCGTGCTCCGGCCCGTGGTCGCATCACCCTTCACGTCACCCTTCATGTCACCCTTCACGATCCGTTGCAGCACCGCGACCTTCGCGGTGCCAGCCGTGGGCGCGCTGCCGAGCGCCAACATCATTTTGCGAAGGTATTCGCTTTCGAGCGCGATGTCGGCCGGCTGTGCCTGCCAGCCACCCGGAGTGCCGGGCGTATCCCGAACGTTTTCATGCATGCCGCGATGCGTCACGAAGATTTCCGTGCCGCTGGCCGTGTGTTCCAGTCGCGTGCGAAAGATGTCGAGTTCACCCGTCGAATGGCGTGAATCGACCAGCTTGCCCATCGCGTCGCGCACCAGGTCGCCGGGCACGTTGGCGTGGCTCTCGGCCCAATCGGTTTCCATGACGCCGCGCGCGGGGTCTTCGATGCTCAACAAAAATCCACTCTCTTGCCAGAACGATTTGAGCGGCTCCCACAGCGCGTCGGGCGAACGGCCGATCGACAGCCATTGGTCGGTGCCGTCGCCTTCGAGCTTGATATCGCCGCCAACGCGCACTGCCGTCGGCTGCACGAATGGCTGAGCGCTCTCGGAAGCGTATGCGCTTGCAGCCACCGACTGGGGCCGTGCGTCTGATCCCGATCGGGAGAGTTGAGCTACATCGGGCGGCGCGTCCAGCGACGGTGCCTTGCCGGAACTCGTGTGATAACGCATGCCGTCACCGTCCTTGGGCGCCGCGCACGCTATCAGGCTCGCAACGAATGCCATAGCCAGGCTTGCTCTGAAAAGCAGCCAGGCGCCGCGTGTTTCGGTTGGGTTCATCGGGCGATGGTGGCCACCGATTCGGGAGAAATATGGGAGGCTGACGGCTGCATCACTGCTCCGGGTGCTATGTTCAAGACCGACCCGAGTGACCCAAGCAAGTGGAAGAACAATGACAACTCAAACCAGCACCACAGATACCTCACCGCTGCCACTGCCACTGCCACTGACTTTGCCGATAAAGCCGCCCATCCCCCAACCGGTGGTGCTGGTGATCATGGGCGTTTCAGGCTGCGGCAAAACCACCGTTGCGGCCCTTCTTGCCGGCCGCCTGGGCTGGCCTTTCGAAGAGGGCGATGCACTGCATCCGCCGGCCAACATCGAGAAGATGAAGGCCGGGCATCCGCTCGACGACAACGACCGCGCGCCCTGGCTGGAGAAGGTGGCCGACTGGGTCGGGGAGCGCCTCGACGCCGGCGGCAGCGGTTTGATCACCTGCTCTGCGCTGAAGCGTTCTTATCGCGACACCATCGACCGACGCGGTTCTGGCGTGGTGTTCGTCTACCTGCACGGGTCGTACGAAACGATCGCTGCGCGCTTGGCCGCACGACATGGCCATTTCATGCCGACCAAGCTGCTCGACAGCCAGTTCGCCGACTTGCACGAGCCCACCGCCGATGAGCCGGCGATCCGCGTCGATGTCGGCCCGTCGCCGTCGGAGATCGCCGATACCGTCATCGAGATGCTCGGTCTGGGCGTGGTGAAAGGAGTCGCGAAATGAACCCGACCGACCTGATGCACCAACCGCTGAACGCGCACGACACGCAGGTACTGATCGTCGCTGCCGTCGGCATCGGCATTCTGATTTTGCTGATCGTGTGGCTGAAGATGCACGCGTTTCTGGCGCTGACCATCGGCGCTCTCTTCGTCGGTGTCGGCTCGGGGCTGCCGCTCGACAAGGTGACTGCCTCGTACGAAGCCGGCGTCGGCGGCGTGCTTGGCTATGTCGGCGTGCTGATCGCACTCGGGGCCATGCTCGGCAAGCTGCTGGCAGATTCCGGCGGTGCCGAGAAAGTGGTCGACACGCTGTTGCAGGGTCGCCCGGCAACGCTGCCCTGGAAGATGGCGCTGGTCGCCAGCATCATCGGCATCCCGATGTTCTTCGAGATCGGGCTGGTGCTGCTGATCCCGGTGGTCATGCTCGCGGTACACCGCTCCAAAGGCCCGGCCATGCGGCTCGGCATCCCGGCGCTGGCCGGCCTCTCGGTGCTGCACGGATTCATCCCGCCGCACCCCGGCCCGTTGGCGGCCATTGCGATTCTTCATGCCAATGTCGGCGTGACCCTGGCGCTGGGGCTGCTCATCGCCATCCCGACCGTCGCCGTCGCAGGGCCGTTGTTCGGCCTGCTCGCCGCGCGCATGGTGCCGATCGGCGCTGCGGGTGCCGGCCTGGCGGTGTCCTCTGCAAGTGCATCGAGCGCATCGAGCACATCGGGCAGCAACGCGGGCGGCAAGGATGAGGACCCGAAGCCGACGCACAGCCCGACCTTCACCTGGACCTTGATCACGTTGTTGGCTCCGCTGGCGCTGATGCTCATCAAGGCCGGCGCCGACATCTGGATGGACAAGACGGCGCCGCTGCGGCCCGCGCTCGACTTCATCGGCGACCCGGTGTTCGCCTTGCTGATCGCGGTTCTGCTGGCGATGGTGACCTTCGGTACCTCCGTCGGCTTCACGCCCACGGTGCTGGCCAGGAAGATCGGCGCCAGCCTGCTGCCTGTCGTCGGCGTGATGCTGATCGTCGGCGCGGGCGGTGGCTTCAAGCAGGCGCTGGTCGACGGCGGAACCGGCATCGCCATTGCCAAGATCGCGCTCGCCGCGGGCTTGTCGACGCTGGTGCTGGGTTGGATCGTCGCGGTGCTGATCCGCCTTGCCACCGGCTCCGCGACGGTGGCAACGGTCACCGCCGCCGGCATCGTCGCGCCGCTGGCCGTGGGCCTGTCGCCCAATCACTTGTCGCTCGTGGTGCTGGCCGTCGGCGCCGGCTCGCTGTTCTTCTCGCATGTGAACGACGCGGGCTTCTGGCTGGTCAAGGAGTACTTCGGCCTGACCGTGATGGAGACCATCAAGACCTGGTCGTTGATGGAGACCGTGATCTCGGTGATGGGGTTGATCCTGACGCTGGGGTTGTCGCTGGTGATCTAGACAGCGGTTTCGAAGGCGACATCGCCGCCTGCCGGCAATCACGCAGGTCGATGGAGGCCTCGTCGCCCACCGCCCACGCGCGATCGCTGTCGAGCAAGACGATGCGCAAGCGCGAACGCCGCCCCTGTCGATAGGCCACTTCAGCGAATGCGCCGGCCGCGCGCTCCGATGGCGCCAGCGCGATGCGGCAATCGTCTTCCAACGTTCCCGGGTCAGGCAAGGCAGCGCCGAGTCGCACGATCACGCCGAGGCGCCAGCCATCGGCCGCATCGTGGCTCGCCTTCGTCGCGTCGCCTTCTGGCAGCGGCGTGCGCGCTGCGCAGCCGCTCGCCGCCAGCACGCAGATGCACGCGAGCAGGAGCGTGGAAACGCAAGTCCATGCGGACGCCGGCGTGCAGCGGCCCGGCCTGACCATCGTCAATTCCCCTGCCCGTTCGACGACACCACGCCCACCTCGCTCCGCCGTGCGTCGACGGCCTGCAGCCAGCCACCGCCCAGCGCCTGAAACAACGCCACGCTGTCGGCGAGCCGGGCCGATTGCGCCTGGATGCGCGCGATGGCGGCTTGCCGCAAAGCCTGCTGCGCGACCAGCACGGCAAACGATCCGGTAGCGCCGGCGTCGCGCTGCGCGCGGGCGATGTCGAAGCTGCGCGCGGCCGCCTGCTCGGCACGGTTTTGCGCGGCCAGGGTCGCCGCATCGGCCTGGATCGCGTTCAGCGTGTCGGCAACGTTCTGGAACGCGCCCAGCACCGTGCTGCGGTACTGCGCTGCGGCCTGCGCCTGCGTGGCCTCCGCTGCACGCTGCCGGTGCATCAGCGTGCCGGCATCGAACAGCGGCTGCACGAGGTTTGCCCCGATGCTCCAGAAGGCGGTGCCGGCTGTCGCGAGCTGCGACAGCCGCAACGCGGTGGTGCCGACGTTCGCGGTGAGTTCGAAGTTCGGCAGCCTGGCGGCCAGCGCCACGCCGATCTGCGCATTGGCGGCGTGCCACTGGGCTTCGGCGGCGCGAACATCGGGCCGCTGCACGACCAGTTGCGAAGGCAGGCTCAGCGGCAGCTCACCCGGCAACTGCAATGCGTCGAGGCCGATCTCCGGAATGTCCGCGTCGCTCGGCAGCCGGCCCAGCAACACCGCGAGCAGGTTGCGTTGTTGCGCCTGCTGCTTTTGCAGTGGCGGCAAAGTTGCTTCGAGCTGGGCGAGCAGCGCCTCTTGTGCGGCCACATCGGCCGTACCGACCTGGCCGAGCGCCTGCTGGCGGCGCACCATCGTCAGCTGCGAATCGGCCAGCGCGACGATCTCTCGCGCGGCATCGATCTGAGCGCGTACTGCAGCGCGCTGGATCACCGTCGCGACCAGGTTGGCCGTCAGCGTGAGCTGCGCGGCCTCCAGCTGAAAGCGCTGCACGTCCGACAGCGACTGCAACGATTCGAGCTGCCGTCGATTGCCGCCGAACACGTCCGGCGCGTAGGCGATGTTGAGCTGCGCCGTGTGCAGGCTGTAGAGGTTGCCACCTGAGGCAACCGGGCTCGCGAGCGACGTTGCCACCGACTGCCGTATGGGCGTGAACTGCGCCCCGACCGTAGGAAAGAAAGTGCCCTGCTGCGCCAGCACGTTCTCCTGCGCGATGCGAAGCGATGCCCGCGCTGCCTCGACGTCGGCGTTGGCTGCCAGCGCCTGCCGGACCATCGCATCGAGCGGTGCCGATTGAAACACCGACCACCATTTCTCCGAAATCGTCCGGCCATCGACAAAGCGTTGGAGTCCAACGCCAGCGGTGTCCTGAGTCTGCGTCTGCGCCTGCGCCAAAGGCTCGGCCGTGTAGCGGTCGGTGACCGGCGCCACGGGCGGCTTGAAGTCCGGGCCTACCGCGCACCCAGCGATCAGAAAGACGCCGGCGACGGTCCATGCAATGCGCTTCATGTGGCTGCTCCAGCGGGGTCTGTCAGGTCGGCATGCGCTTGGGCGTGACGTGCGTTCATGGCCTCGAGCCGGCTTGCGACCAGGTAGTAGAGCGCCGGCAACCAGACCAGCGTCAGACCGGTCGCGGTGACCAGGCCACCCACCACCACCGTGGCCAGCGGACGCTGCACATCGCTGCCGAGCCCGTGCGCAAGCGCGGCCGGCAGCAAGCCGAGGGCTGCCACCGTCGCCGTCATCAGCACCGGACGAAAACGTTCCCGAGCGCCCTGGATCACCGCCTCGCGCAGCGGCAGCTTTTCTTCCACGCGCAACCGGTTCAGGTTCGACACCATGATGATGCCGTTCATCACCGTGACGCCGAACAAAGCAATGAAGCCGACCGCACTCGACACGTTGAGCGTCATGTCGCGAAGATGCAAGGCAACGAAACCACCGAGCGCGCCGAGCGGCACGGCCAGCAGGATCAACGACGGTTGCCACAAGTTCTTGAACTGCGCAAAAAGCAGCGCGAACATCAGGACGATGACCATCGGCATGATGAGCATCAGCCGCGCCTGGGCCCGCTGCTGGTTCTCGAACTGGCCGCCCCACGCAAGCTGGATGTGCGCGTGGTTGTACTTCACTTTGGCCTCGATCTGGGTGTGCGCATCTTCCAGAAAGGACGACAGATCGCGCCCGCGCAGATTCAGCCGCACCGTCAGATGCCGCTTGCCCATCTCGCGCGTGATGGTGCTCTCGCCATCGTCCAGCCGCAGCGTTGCGACCTGAGACAGCGCCACCTTGGCACCACCAGGTGCGCTCAGCACCAGCCGGCCGATCGCGTCGGGGTCGCTCCGGCTCTGCGGCGTGAAACGCACGGCGATGTCGTAGCGCCGCTCGTCGACGAACAACTGCGCCACCGGTGCACCGCCAATGCCGGTGCCGATCAGGTCCGCGATGTCCGCGACGTTGATGCCATAGCGCGCTGCTGCAGCCCGGTCGACCTCGATGCGCAACTGCGGCAGCGGTGGCTCCTGGTCGATGATGACGTCGGCTGCACCGGGTACGGCGGAAAGCACCTGGTCGATGTCGCTGGCGATGCGCCGCGTTTCCTTGAAGTCGTTGCCGTAGATCTTGACCACCAGATCGCTGTGCGCGCCGGCGAGCTTGTCGAGCACGCCGTCGATCATCGGTTGCGTGAAGCCGACCTGCGTGCCGGGCAACTGCGCAAAGCGCGCCGCCAGCCCACTGATCAACTCCTGCTTGCTGAGACCCGATTTCCATTCGGCCTGGGGATGTAGTCCGACGCTCACCTCGATGTGCGACGCGGTCCATGGATCGGTGCCGTCATCGTTGCGGCCGAGTTGCGTGACGACGTACGAGACCTCGTCGAATTCACGCGTGGCGTCGCGCAACTTGTTCGACATCTGCGTCGCCTTGTCGAGCGAAATACCGGGCGGCAACGTGACCTGCAACCAGAGCGAACCTTCGTCGAGGTAGGGCAGAAAGTCGCGCCCGATGGTCGCCGCCGCGCCGATCACGCAGACGAAGGCCAGCGCAAAAGCGGCCAGCGTCAACGCGCGTTGCCCGACGATGCGTCGCAGCAGTTGTTCGTACCAGTGGCCGAGCGCTTCGAGTGCCCGGTTGTGGAACACGCGGCGTGGCTTGCGGTAGGCCAGGTAGGCCAGCCCCGGGATCAGCAGCAACCCGACCGCCAGCGCGCCGACCAGTGCAAAGCCGATCGCAAAAGCCATCGGTGCAAAGAGCTTGTATTCGATGCGCTGAAAGGCGAACAGCGGCGTATAGGCCGTGATGATGACGACCATGCCGAAGAAGATCGGACGCGTCACCTGCAAGGTGGCCTTGAGCACGTCGCGCGGCTTCAGGGGTCGGTCTGCATGCGCCTCGCGCTGGCGCAGGATGTTCTCCATCACGACGATGGCCGCGTCCACCACGATGCCGAAATCGATCGCGCCCAGGGACAGCAGGTTGGCCGGGATCTTCAGCTGGTGCATGAAGGCGAAAGCCGTCAGCAACGACATCGGAATGGTCAGCGCCACGATCAGCGCCGCGCGCGGGCTGCCCAGGAATAGCAGCAGCACCAGCGTGACCAGCGTCATGCCTTCGAGCAATGTCTTGCCGACCGTATGCACCGTCGCCTGGACCAGCATGGTGCGGTCCAGGTAGGGCACGACCTTGACGTCTTGCGGCAGCACGTTGTCGTTGAGGTCGCGCACCGCTTCGTGCACACCGTCGAGCACCGTCGAAGGGTTCTCTCCCTTGAGCAGCAGCGTCACGCCTTCGATGGTGTCGGGGTTGCGGTCCTTGCCGAGAATGCCTTGCCGCTCCTTGTTGCCGAGCTTGACTTCGCCGAGGTCTTTCACGAGCACGGGTACGCCGTTCTTCTGGCTCACCACGATCTGCGCCAGGTCGGCCAGACCGCTGATGAGCCCCACGCCGCGCACCACGAAACCTTGTTGGCCGCGCGTCAGCACACTGCCGCCAGCGCTCGAATTGTTGGCGTTGATCGCCTGCGTGACCTGGGCCAGCGTGATGTTGTATTTGCTGAGCTTGGCCGGATCGAACTCCACCATGAATTGCGTGGTGAGCCCGCCGAAGTTCGACACGTCGGCGACGCCCGCCACCTGCTTCAGGCGCGGGATCACCTTCCAGCGCTGCAACTCCGACAACTCACGCAGGTCGCGTGTTTTCGATTCGAGGGTGTAGCGGTAGATCTCGCCGATGGGCGATGTCAGCGCGTCGAGGCCGGGCTGCGCGCTGTACGGCAGGGCGACGCCACCGATGCGCTCCTGCAGTCGCTGGCGCGACCAGTAGTCTTCGGCGCCATCGCGGAACACGACGGTGATCAGCGACAGACCGAAGGTGCTCTTGGAGCGCATCACGTACATGCCGGGCGTGCCCATGATCTCGCGCTCGAGCGGAATCGTGATCTGCTTTTCGACCTCTTCGGCGGCCAGCCCCGGCACCTGCGTGACCACCTGCGAGGTGGTGTCGGCAATGTCCGGGTAAGCCTCGAGCGGCAGCTGGGTCCAGCACCAGGCGCCGTAGCCGGCCGCCATGGCGAACACCAGCCAGACGATGCCGCGCCGCTTCAGGCAGGTGGTGACGAATGCGTCAATCATCCAGCAGCACTCCGTCCTGCACCACCACGCGCTCGCCGCTCTTCAGGCCGGCAAGCACCTCGATCCGGTCGCCGACCCGTGGGCCGACACGCACCACGCGCGGCTCGAAATGCCAGGGCGATGCCTCCACGAACACGCGGCTGTGCAATCCGCTTTGCACCACCGCGTCCATCGGCACCAGCAATCCGTTGTGCGGCTTCGACAGAAAGGTGGCGTTGGCGAACATGCCCGGCTTCAGCCGGCCGTCGCGGTTGTCGAACACCATGCGCACCTTGACGCGCCGGGTGTCGGGGTCGAGCACTTCGCCGATGTAGCGCACCGTGCCGCTCAGGGCTTCGCCGGGAAAAGCGTCGAGGACCACCCGCACCGGCTGGCCGAGGAACAGCGCCTTCAGATCCGCCTCGCCCGCACTGGCGGTGACGAATACTCTGGACAGATCGGCCACCGTCATCAGCGAGGCGGTGGCATCGTTCCAGTACGCGCCCTGCGCAGCGCTCAGGTCGATCACGCGGCCCGCCACCGGCGAGCGCACGGCCAGCAGGCGGCCCGTGCCGGCCGTGCCCGGCCCTGCATCCGACTTGTCGGCCTGCCCTGCGCCGAGTTGCATCAGACGCGCCCCGGTGCGCGCCACTTCGCTTTGCGCCTGGTCGAAATCGTTGCGCGCCTGTTCGATCTCGCGATTGGCCGCAATGCCGGACGCGCCGAGCGCGCGTTGCCGCTCCAGCGCCTGCGTCGCGAGCGCCAGGGTCGACCGGGCCTTTTGTGCGTCGCTGCGTACCTGCGCCAGATCGGCAGAATCGATTCGGAACAGCACATCGCCCACACGCACCGCATCGCCCAGCCCTTTGTCCAGGCTCGCCACGCGCCCGGTCACGGGCGGCGACACCTTGACCAGTTTGGCCGGATCGGCCTCGACCACCGCCGGCAGCGACAGCGGCACCTCGATCGCCTGCGCGTCGGCTCCGGCCACGACAAGTGACTGTCGCAAGGGCGAGCCCTCGGGGACCACCACCTGGGCACCGACGTGCTCCAGCACACGCACCGGCACGGCCTTTGCCGCCTCGGCGGCATGTGCCCGACTTGCCATGAACCACCATGCGATGCCAATGGCGATCAGCGCCACGGCGCAAATCACGGGCAGCGCGCGGCGCGACTTTCCTTTGTCGTCATGCATGTTTTTTCCCTGTTTTTCTGTTGATCGACGCAGTCGGCTATAGAACAAGCCCGTCCACTGGGAGCGCGACGCAGCTTAGACAGCCGCGCCTGAAGAACGCCGCAAGAAATCCTGAAGTCTTCTTCAGGATCGGCGTTCGCCGGGCTGGCCGCCGGGCATTGGTGCGAGACTCGCGGCCGTTATGAAAATTCTTCTTGTCGAAGACGATGGAAAAGCGGCCCGCCTGCTCGCGCGCGGGCTCGAGGAAGAGGGTTTTCTGGTCGACATCGCAGGCTCCGCCGAAGAAGGCGAGCAGCGCGTTTTTGCCTCCGACTACGACCTGCTGATCCTCGACTGGATGCTGCCCGGCAAGGACGGCCTGGCGTTGTGCGCGGCTTTGCGGCGCCACAAGATCCACACGCCGATCCTGATGCTGACCGCGCGTGACGCGCTGGGCGACCGCGTGACCGGCCTCAATACCGGCGCCGACGACTACCTCACCAAGCCCTTTTCTTTCGACGAACTTCTGGCCCGCGCCCGAGCGTTGCTGCGCCGCTCGGAGCTGACGCGACCGTCCGTGCTCACGGTCGGTGACCTGAGCCTCGACCCAATGGCCCAGCGTGTGCAGCGCGCCGGCACGGTACTCACCCTGACGCGCAAGGAATACGCGATCCTCGAGGTGCTGATGCGCCAGGCCGGCGACGTGGTAAGCCGGTCGCGCCTCGCCGAGCAAGTGTGGAAAGCCGACCTGGTCGCCATCGACAACCTGATCGACGTGCATGTCGGCAACCTGCGCCGCAAGATCGACGCGCCGGGGCTGCCCACGCTGATCCAGACGGTGCGCGGGCGCGGCTTCAGGCTCGGTGCCGCGGAAGGCGAAGCATGATCAGTTTTCGCCGCCGGCTCACGCTGGTGCACCAGGCCGTCATTGTCGTGGTGCTGACCGTGACGGCGCTGGCCGCCTACTGGACGCTGTCGCGCGAGGTGCATGCGCAGCTCGACGCGGCCCTGTTGGCGCTGGCTGAAACCGAAGCCGCTGCGCTGCCCGAGCAAGGCGGTCAGGCCGTCACCGTGCACGAGGCGGTGGCCGCAGGTGCGCCACCATCGTTCGAGCGGCTCGACCGTCTGCTGCAGATCGTCGGCGCCGACGGCGAGGTGCTGGCGCGCAGCCGCAACCTCGGCGCGGCCCGCCTGCCGCTGTCGCCCGATCTTTCCAGGCGACTTGCAGCGGGTGAAGTGGTGTTCGAGACACTCCACAGCTTCGGCAGTGAGCCGACGCGCCTGGTGTCACTGCCGGTGCAGGGCCACGGCAATGTGCGCGCCGTGCAGGTAGCCGGCTCGCTGGACGACGTCGACCGCGTGGTCGAGACCGCCAGCGTGCTGTTCGGCGTAATGGGCGCGACGCTGCTGCTGGCCGTCGGCGCGGCGGGTTTCCTGCTGACGCGCGGCGCCTTCAACGCGATCGGTGATGTGGTCGAACAGGCACACCGGATCGGCGATGCCAGCCTGGGTCGTCGCTTGCCGCACCCGGGCACTGACGACGAGATCGGCCGGCTGGTGCAGACGCTCAACGAGATGCTTGACCGCCTGGAGCACGGCTTCGATGCACAGAAACGCTTTACCGCCGACGCGTCGCACGAACTGCGCTCGCCCTTGTCGCGCCTGCGCACCGAACTCGAACTCGCGTTACGCCGGCCTCGGGAGCCAGCCGCTTATGTAGAAGCGATGCGCTCGTGCGTCGAAGAAGTCGAACGTCTCACCTTGCTGGTCGAAGAACTGCTCACGCTGGCGCGGCTCGATGCTGGTCAGGAGCGCGGGCCGACCGAAACCGCGTCGCTGAAAGCGCTGATCGAGGAGGCGATGGCGCGCCAGGAGAGCGCTGCTCAGGAGCGTGGCGTGCGCATGGCGCTAGCGCCATCGGCGATGCGGCACGAGCTGATGGTGGCGCGCGGGCCGGCGAGTCTGGTGCTGGCCAATCTGCTGGACAACGCAGTCAAGTTTTCACCGCATGGCGGCCGGGTGACGGTGCAACTGGCGGCCGAAGGCGCCGAAGCCCGGGTGAGCGTGGGCGACGAAGGCCCTGGCATCCAGAAGCAGGATCTGCCCTACGTGTTCGAGCGCTTCTATCGCGGCGCCGCAGCACGTGCCGGTGCGGTGCCGGGAATCGGCCTGGGACTGGCGCTGTCGCACGCCATCGTGAAGGCACATGGCGGTCGCATCGAGGCGTCGAGCCCCGTAGGCGGCGGCGCACTTTTTACAGTGTCGCTGCCGTTCGCCGACGCTGCGGTCACTGCTCGACCTTGAACTCCCCGTTCACCACCTTGAGCATCACGCCGGTCTCGTTGGTGTAGCCCCAATGGTCGTCGGCCGTCCAGTTGAGGACGCCGTGGGCCAGCACGGTGCGGCCCATGTTTTCCATGGCATCGCGCAATGCAGCACGAAACTCAGGCGTGCCGGGCTTGGCCTTTTTCAGCGCGACTGGCACGGCGATTTCGAGTACGGTCAATGCATCCGTGCCGTGACCTGCGAACTGGTTGCGCGAGCCCGGTCCATAAGCTTGTTCGTATTGCTGCACGAACGCCACCGCGGCCTTCTTCGACGGATGGCTGTCGGGCAACTGGGTGCCGATCATGGCGGGGCCGGAGACGACGAAGGCGCCGTCTGCATCTTTTCCGGCAGTGCGCATCAGGTCGGGTGATGCGGCTGCGTGCGTCTGATAGATCTTGCCCTTGTAGCCGCGCTCGACAATGGCTTTTTGCGGCATGCCGGCGCCGCTGCCCGAGGCCACGATCAGGATCGCGTCGGGGTTGGCAGAAGTCAGCTTGAGCGCTTGCGCTGTCACGCTGGTGTCGGCGCGTGCAAAGCGCTCCACGCCGACGACCTTGATGCCGGCCTTGGCGCCCTGCTCGGTAAATGCCTTGAGCCACAGCTCGCCGTATGCATCGGTGTAGCCGAGAAAGCCCACCGTCTTGATGTTCTGCTTTTTCATGTGCTCGATGACCGCGTAGGCCATGACACCGTTCGACTGCGGCAGCCTGAAGAACCACTTGTCTTTGCCGGGTGGCAGCCCGGCTGGGGACGTCGACAGTTGCGGCGTTCCGGACTCGGCCGTGACCTCGGCCATCGGTGCGGCCACCGGTGTGGCGGACGAGCCGACGATGACGTCGACCTTGTCGTCGGTGACCAGTCGCTGCGCGGCCTTGACGCCCGTCGTCGGGTCGCTCGCGTCGTCGAGCACGATCACCTTGAGCGTCTGCCCCGCGATGGTCTTGGGCCAGAGCGCGATGGCTTTGTTGACAGGAATGCCGAGGCCGGAAGCCGGTCCGGTGAGTGGTTGCACCACGCCAATGGTGAGATCGGCATGGGCGGTGCCCAGCATCGTCGTGGCCAGCACGGCGGCAAGGGTGGCGAGTTTGAAAGTCATGGCGGCGCTTCTCCTGAAGAGGTCGTCAAAGAACGTGGTGATGGCACATAACCAATGGTTATGCAGGATAACCAAATCTAATCTTTGAACGAAGCGCGGCCATGAGGGCTTACCCTCAAAGCATGAGCGCCTTGAAGCTCTGCAGCGCCACCTTGGGATGCACTGCCCCGTGATAGATCGCAGGAATCTCGTTCTTCAGGTGCAGCAGCCCGTACACCGCATGCATCGCGCTGCGCACCGAATACTCGACAGTGAACACCACATCTTCCGGAATCTCCACATACTGGCCGAGCACCGCGAAATTGCGGGTGCCACCGGGAACGACAGCGGGCCGATCCGTCGGCTCGCGACGCTCGAACTGACTCGTGATGTAAGGCAGCATCACCGGGATCACGGTGCTGGTGCGACGCACTTCGTCGAGGATGTCTTCGAAGCCCAACTGGTGCATCAACTCGGTCAGGATTTCTTCACCGCTGCTCTCGGCCATCGACTTGTCGACGTAGTCGCCCTTCTTGTCGATGAAGAGCCCATAGCCCCATATCGTGTAGACGCCCTCGGGTTGACCCGCGAAGTGCGGGGCGTGCGGCACGACGATCGACATCAACCACGGCGAGTCCTTGAACGTCATGAGGCCGCCCGTGCCCGGCGCGTTGCCTGAGTACGCTTCGATGCGCTTCACCAGCAAGGGGCTTCGCAGCGTGACGGTGAAAGACTCCCACTTGCTCTCGTCGACGTTGCCGTTGAACGTCTCCGGTCGGCCCAGGGTCGGCACCTTGCGCGCGAGGTTTTCCCAAAGCGTCCAGCCGCCGTCGCGCTTGTCTCGCAACAGTGCCGGGGCGTGATCGTTGTCGCCGATGCGGGCGTCGGCGGTCATCGAACCGAGCGTGGCAAAGACCAGATCGTCGGACCCGACCTGATGCGAGAAGAACTCGTCGCCGCGTTTGCAATGGATGGCAGTGACGCGCAAGCCGTCGGTGTTGCGCGCGACCTCGGTCATCTCTGCGAAGTCTTCGAAATCCATGTCCACGACCTTGGTTCCGAACTGGAACGCCACGCCTTGCCCCGCGAGCCAGTCCTGCATCGGCCGGACGATCGAGTCGTACTGATTCAAGGCTGTGCGACGAACGCCGGCCAGCGTGTGAATGCGCGGCAGCTCCTGCAGGAAGCGGAGCAAATAGCGTCGCATTTCGACGGCGCTGTGCCAGTTTTGGAAGGCGAAGGTTGTACGCCACATCGCCCAGAAGTTGGAGTTGAAAAAGTGCTCGGTGAAGCAGTCTTCGATACGCTCGGCGCCGAACATGCGCTCCGGCGTGGCGAGCAGGCGCAGCACATCGAGGCGGTCGCGCGCATCGAAGCCCAGATCGGCCGCATCGAGGATGCGGTGCTGCCGGTCGATGAGCCGCGCGTTGGCGTGCGATTGCAAAGCTTCGTTGAAGTCCCACACCGCGTCTTTCAGCGACCCTGCGCCGTGACGGTCCGGCACCGCATCCAGCACATTCCACATGCAGACATAAGCCTCTTCGGTCCACATGCGGCCGCCGCGCGTCACGTAACCTGCTTTTGCATCGCCTGAACCGTCCAGTGCGCCGCCTGCCACCTGCATCTCTTCGAAGATGAAGATGTCGGTACCCTGAAATCCGCCATCACGAATCAACAGCACGGCGGCCGACAACGACGCGATGCCGCCGCCAACGAGAAAAGCCCTGCGCCTGCGGTTCGGGGTCGACATTGAGATGGACGTGTTCATGAAGTTTGAAAAGACCAAGGTCATAGGGTGCGCAACATTGCGCAGTACAGATTGAAAGCGCCTGCAGCGCGCGAAGGCTTGATGCAGGTCAATCCGCGATCAATGTGTCCTACGCCGCACTCCATGACTTCTCTTGCATCTAACATGGTGCGTGCCTTCAACCTCCATCCACATCGCTGTTCTCGACGACGAAACCGAGATCACCCTGCTGCTGGCCAACTATCTGCAGGTCCACGGCTTTCGTGTCAGCCAGCGCCATTCGGGCCGAGCCCTGCTGGAGCTGATGCGGCAAGACCCGGCGGCGGTCGTGCTGCTCGATCTCGGCTTGCCGGGTGAAGACGGCATCACCATCGCGCGGCAGGTGCGAGAGCGATGGCAGTGCGGACTGGTGATCGTGACTGGCCGCGGCGATGCTGTCGACAAGGTGGTGGGCCTGGAGATCGGCGCCGACGATTACGTGACCAAGCCCTTCGATCTGCGCGAACTGCTGGCGCGCATCCGGGCTGTGTTGCGCCGGATTGCAGCGCCCGCGGCGGCGCCTGTAGTGGCGGTCGTCGACGCGGCGTCCGCGCCCGATGCGCCACCCACGAAGCTTCACTTCTCCGGCTGGACGCTCGACATCGCTGCGCGCCGCCTCCGCGCTGCGCAGGGCGATGAAGTGCCGCTCACCACTGGCGAGTTCGATCTGCTGCGCGTCATGGCCGAAAACGCCGGCCGCGTGCTGTCGCGCGACTTCCTGCTGGAGCGAACACGAGGCCGCGATGGTGGCCCGTTCGATCGAACCATCGACGTGCAGATCGGCCGGCTGCGCCGCAAGCTCGGCGACGACCCGAACCAGCCACGCATCGTCAAGTCGGTGCGCGGCGCCGGCTATCTTTTCGTGCCTGCCGTCGTGTCGGCATGAAAACACCGCGCAAGCCGGTCGTTCCCGGCTTCGACGATGGCACCGTGTTCCGCACGTTGTTCGCCGCCTATCCCGATGCGCTGCTGGTGGTCGACCAGCGCGGCGTGATCGTGCTGGCCAACCCGACCGCCCTCGAGCTGCTCGGCTACACCGCAGATGAACTGGTGGGCATGTCGGTCGACACGCTGGTGCCCGACGCGACTCGCCCGCGCCATGCCGCATACCGCGAGGGCTATGCCGCGCACCCTCGCAAGCGCCCGATGGGAACGCAGATGGACCTGGTCGCCAAACGGCGCGACGGCAGCGAGGTGATGGTCGAAATTGCGCTCAGCCCGCTCAACGACCACGGGCTGCCGCTGGTCGTGGCCGCCATCCGCAGCGTCGCTTCTTATCCGCGCGTCCAGCATGCGCTGCAGCGTGCGCGCTATGCCGAGCATCTGGCGCAGTTCAGCCGGCACGCTGTCGACGTGGCGGATCTGCATCTTCTGCTGGACCAGGTGCCCGTCATAGCTGCAGAGGCGCTTCAGGTCGAAACGGCGAAGGTGCTGCTGCTCGAACCCAATGGAACCGAATTCCGCATTGCCGCCGGCGTCGGGCTGCTGCCTGAAGAAGCGATCGGCGATCGCATCGCCAACGAAGCCCGATCACCCGCCGGCCATGTGATGGCGAGTGGCCAGTCGGTGCTTATGGGCGACTACGCGGCAGAGTCGCGCTTTACCATTCCATCGCACTACCTGGCTGCCGGCTTCGTCTGCGAGATCACGGTGCCGCTGGCAGACCGAGGTCGCACCATCGGTGTGCTGTCAGTGCGCTCGCGCACTGCAAGGCGCTTTGGCGACGAAGAGGTGCGCTTTCTCGAATCGCTGTCGAGCTTGCTGGCCACCGTGTTGCAACGTACGCAGATCGAGGAAGCGCTCGGCCACGCGCAGCGGCTCGAAAGCGTGGGGCAGCTCACCGGCGGCATCGCGCACGATTTCAACAACCTGCTGACGGTGATCTCGGGCAACCTGCAGGTGCTCGAAGACTCGCCCGCCATCGGCGGCGACGCGGTGTCGCAGCAACTCATCGGCGCCGCCATGCGCGCCACCCGACGCGGCGCGGAACTCACCGGCAAGCTGCTCGCATTTTCCCGGCGGCAGGTGCTGCAGCCGACCATCGTCGACACGCGCGCCCTGCTGCTGTCGCTCACCGACATGCTGCGGCGTACGCTCGACCAGCGCATTGCCATCACGCTGGTAGCCGACGCGGCGCTGTGCATGGCCGATGCCGGGCAGCTGGAGTCGGCCCTGCTCAACATCGCGATCAACTCGCGCGATGCGATGCCGCAAGGCGGGACGCTGACTTTTTCTTGCCGAGTGGTGTCCGCGCTGCCGGCCGACCTGCGCTCGGATCACGACACGCAAGCCCAACCCCCCATGCCCACGGGCTACGTCGCCATCGCCGTGTCGGACACCGGCGATGGCATGCCCGAAACCGTGCAGGAGCGGGCCTTCGAACCGTTCTTTACGACCAAGGAAGCCGGTCGCGGCACTGGCCTCGGGCTGTCGACCGTGTACGGCTTTGCCAAGCAGTCGCATGGCGCCGTCAAGCTGGTCAGCGCGCCCGGTGCGGGCACGACCGTCACGCTTTTCTTGCCACGCGCAGAGGACGACGACTACATGGATTACGACAGCATCGCCGACGTCACGCACGGCGCTGTGCCGCATGGCCTTCGCGTGATGCTGGTCGAAGACGATGCCGAAGTACGGAGCGTGCTGCAGAAGTTTCTGGCGTCGATGGGATGCGAGGCCGTCGCCTGCGGCCAGGCCGAGCAGGCGCTGGCCTCGTTGATGGCCGGCAGTGCGATCGATTTGCTGCTGACCGACATCGCGCTCGGCGTCGGCATGCAGGGCACGGAGTTGGCGGCCAAGGCGCATGCGTTACGGCCCGCGTTGGCAGTGCTGCTGATGTCCGGCTTTTCGAGCGAGCTGGCCGATGCACCGCCCGATTGGGAGTTGCTGCCCAAACCGTGTACGCGCCTTGAGCTGGAGCGCGCGATGCTGCGGGCGCTCAGTGCAGCGCCACTGCCGCCGACGCCGCCGACCCGCGCTGCATGAAAGCGGTCAGCGCTTCGACATGGGGAATATGGATGTCGCGGCGTCCCTTCTCCGAGAAGCGGATCACGTCCCCACGTGCCAGCCGCGACAGTGCTCGACTCACCGATTCCAGCGTCATGCCGAGGTAGTTGCCGATCTCGGCGCGCGTCATGCGCAGGGTGAATTGATCGGTGCGGAGACCGCGCTGGGCCAACGCTTCAGCCCAGTAGCGCAGAAAGCCGGCCACTCGCGCGTCGGCCGACAGCGTGCACATCGACAGCATCGAATCCTGCTCTCGCACCAGTTCGCGGCTCATGGTCTGGTGCAATGCGGTGAGCAATGCGGGCGTACGCAGGCTGGCGCGGAGCAGGTCGTCGTAGCGAATGGCCCACAGCTCGCCGGTGTCCATTGCGACCGCGTCGCAGCCGTAGTGCGCGTTCGCGATGCCGTCGAGACCGAGCCAGTCGCCCTTGAGATGCAGGCCGACGACCTGCTCGCGGCCTTCGCTCGACAGGTTCACCATCTTGAAGAAGCCGGCGTTGACGACGTAGAGACATTCGAAATCCTGCCCCGCCTGATAGACCGAATCGCCGGCACGCACGACGCGCTTGGTGATCGGCACGCTTTGCTCGATGAGCCGCAGCATGTCGCCGATGCGCTGCAGCGGGGCTTGTGCCGCGCTCGGTCCGGCGCTCGGGATGGAGAGCGTGGCACGGGTCGAAAGTGGCATCGGTTGCTGCAGTGCGGCGTATGACATGGTGGCTTCCTTGTAGGTTCCTGATGGAGTGAGGCAAGCCTATTCGCCGAGTGCAACAGCTTCACCACTGCAAGCGCGCGTTGCGTAACAGACCGTCAACGCTTTGTGTCTTGAGTGCGCTGCCACCTTTTTTGCGCAATGGCTTGACGCAAATCAATCGCCGAATTGAAGGCGCACCTAAGGTCGGACACGCCTATGAACTTGCCCGCCACACCTGTCGATAGAACTCTCTGGCCAAGCCAGGGCTTGGGCGGAGCGGATGTTCGACGCACGTTCGACCTCGCGCGCAGCCTCAAGGCCAACGTACTGGTCGGCGAGGGGCTGCCGCTCGCGGGCAAGAACCTGGCGCTGTTGCGCGCCACGTCGGCGCCGCAGGACGATTCGGTGTTCCAGGACGCAGCAGCGGCCCTCGGCGCCCGGGTCGCGGATGTCTGGCTGGGCGACTCGATCGGGCCTCCGGGGAGCGAGTTCCAAAACTTGCCGAAGATGCTCGGCCGCCTTTATGACGCCGTCGATTGCGGGAGCGTGTCGGCCCTCTCGGCTGCGCAGATCGAAAGCCAGGCAGGCATTCCCGTCTACCGCGGGCTCGAAGGGCATCCCGCTGCGGTGCTGGCCGACCTCATGGCGCTGTGCGAGCAGCGCCCGCTCAACGTAGCCGCCGCGGCCAATACAGCCAAGGCAACACTGCTCTTTGTGGGCGACGTGACGACCGGCCGTGGTCGAAGCTTTCTGCAGGGCGCACGGCAACTCGGCTTCGACGTCCACTCGATGGCCACCCCCGTCGATGCGCTTCAGGATGCGTCGGCAATCGACGCGCCCTTCGTCGTCGATGCGACCGATACAGAACATTGGCTGCTGGCCGGCCCGGCGGCAAGCGTCGAGGATGCGCAACGAACAGAGAACCATCGCTTCGTGCTGCAGGCGGTGCTGCTGATCACCCTCCTGGCACGCTGAACCTTGCGCTGGAATTTCGCGCTCCGTTCGACCCGATGGCGATGCCGATTTCCCTTGATCTTTATCAAGCTCGGCCAAAAGACGGCTTCCATACTGACGCCACCGACTTCATCTCACTCACGGCCCCCTATTTCAGAAAAGAGCGCGCCATGTACCAAAAGATCCTGGTTCCCATCGACGGCAGTGCGACCTCCGCACGCGGCCTCGACGAAGCGATTCAACTGGCCAAACTGACCGGTGGCCGGCTCCGGCTGATCCACGTGACCGATGAACTGTCGGCCGGCTTTGCCATGGAGTGCTACGCGGGCTCGGGCGAATGGCTGACAGTCGTGCGCGAAAACGGCGCCAAGCTTCTTGAAGAAGCGACCTCGACCGTCAAGGCGGCCGGCGTACCGGTCGACTCCGTGTTGCTCGACGGCCTCGCCGCCACGGTTGAACTGCTCGTGACCACGCAGGCGACGTCGTGGGGAGCGGATCTGATCGTGCTCGGTACGCACGGACGCCGTGGCGTCGGGCGTGCGTTTCTCGGTAGCAGCGCCGAGCAGGTGCTGCGCCAGTCACCGGTGCCGGTGCTGCTCGTGCGTGCACCCGAAGTTCCGGACGCGCCCACGAAGACCGCTGCATCGAGCCAGGCAGTGCACACCAAGTTGCCGTCTGCCGCACTGTCGATCGAGTAACCCCGGAACCCTGCCCATGTCCTTGCCAATGTCCTTGCCCATGCCGACCGCGAACCCCACGGATTTCTCCCAGCTCGACGCCTGGTGGCGTGCCGCCAATTACCTATCGGTCGGCCAGGTCTACCTGATGGGCAACGCCTTGCTGCGCGAGCCACTGACGCTGGCGCACATCAAGCCGCGGCTGCTCGGGCATTGGGGCACCACGCCGGGCCTCAACTTCGTCTACGCGCACATGAACCGCGCCATCGTCGCCCGCGACCTCAATGCGATCTTCATCGCGGGTCCGGGCCACGGCGGTCCTGGCGTGGTGGCCAACACCTACCTCGAAGGCACCTACAGCGAGGTGTATTCGCAGGTCACGCAAAACGCCGAAGGCATCCAGCGGCTCTTCAAGCAGTTCTCGTTTCCGGGTGGCATCCCGAGCCACGTCGCGCCTGAAACGCCGGGCTCGATCCATGAAGGCGGCGAGCTCGGCTATTCGCTGCTTCACGCGTACGGGGCGGTGTTCGACAACCCCGACCTCATCGCCTGCTGTGTGGTCGGCGATGGCGAGGCCGAGACCGGTGCACTGGCAGCCAGCTGGCACTCCAACAAGTTCCTGAACCCCACACGCGACGGCGCGGTGCTGCCCATCCTTCACCTGAACGGTTACAAGATCGCCGGCCCGACCGTGCTGGCACGCATCGGCGACGAGCAGCTGACCCAGCTCATGCGGGGCTACGGCTACGAGCCGCACTTCGTGTCCGGCCACGAGCCGCTGGCCATGCATGCGGCAATGGCCGCCGCGCTCGATGCATCGCTCGATGCGATCTGCGCCATCCAGACCGAAGCCCGCTCCGATGGCTTCAAGAAACGCCATCGCTGGCCGATGATCGTGCTGCGCTCGCCCAAGGGCTGGACCGGCCCGAAGGTGGTCGATGGCGTGCCGATCGAAGGCACGTTCCGCGCGCACCAGGTGCCGCTCACCGGCTTCGTCGAGAACCCGTCGCATGTGCAAATCCTCGAAAACTGGATGCGCAGCTACAAGCCCGAAGAGCTGTTCGACGAGGCCGGCACGCTGCGCCCCGAGATCGCGTCGTTCGCACCCAAGGCCTTGCGCCGCATGAGCGCCAATCCGCACACCAACGGCGGCCTGCTGCTGAAAGACCTGGCGTTGCCGGACTTTCGCGACTACGCCGTGGCCGTGCCGCAGCCCGGTGCCAGCATCGCCGAAGCCACACGCATCACCGGCGCCTTCTTGCGCGACGTGATGCGCATGAACGACGTCAACAGCAACTTCCGCGTGATGGGCCCGGACGAAACCGCATCGAACCGGCTCGGCGCGCTGTTCGAGGTGACCGACCGCACCTCGACCGCCGAAGTCGAGCCCGGGGACGACCACGTCGGCGCCGATGGCCGTGTGATGGAAGTGCTGAGCGAGCACCTGTGCCAGGGCTGGCTCGAAGGCTATCTGCTGACCGGCCGCCACGGCCTCTTCTCCTGCTACGAAGCCTTTATCCACATCATCGATTCGATGTTCAACCAGCACGCGAAGTGGTTGAAGGTGACGCGCCACATTCCATGGCGCCGGCCCATTGCGTCGCTCAACTATCTGCTCACCAGCCACGTCTGGCAGCAAGACCACAACGGCTTCAGTCACCAGGACCCGGGCTTCATCGACCACGTCGTCAACAAGAAGGCCGAGGTGGTGCGCGTGTACCTGCCACCCGACGCCAACACCCTGCTTTCGGTGGTCGACCATTGCCTGCGCAGCCGCAACTACGTGAACGTGATCGTCGCCGGCAAGCCGCCAGAGGCGCAGTGGCTCGACATCGATGCGGCTGCCCGCCACTGCAAGATCGGCATGGGCATCTGGGACTGGGCCAGCAACGACGACGGCGTTGCGCCCGACGTGGTCATGGCCTGCGCCGGCGATGTGCCGACGCTCGAGACGCTGGCGGCGGTCGACCTGCTGCGTCGCCAGTTGCCCGACCTGAAAGTGCGTGTCGTCAACGTGGTCGACCTGATGGCGTTGGAGTCGCCGACCAGCCACCCGCATGGCCTGTCGGATGCGGCATTCGACTCGATCTTCACGACCGATGCGCCCGTCATCTTCGCCTTCCACGGCTATCCGTCGCTGATCCATCGCCTGACCTACAAGCGCACCAACCACCGCAATTTCCATGTGCACGGCTACCAGGAAGAAGGCACCACCACCACGCCGTTCGACATGACCGTGCTGAACGAACTCGACCGCTTCCATCTGGCGGCCGATGCCATCGACCGGGTCGATCGCGTGCGCAACAGCGCCGGCCATGTGCAGCAGCATCTGCGCGACCGCTTGCTGGAACACCGCGCTTTCATCACGGAGCACGGCATCGACATGCCGGACATCCTCGGGTGGACGTGGCCGGCGCATCCGGTCGCGCCCTGAAAGCAAGGAGAAGATCATGCCCATGGACCTGTTGCGCCGGCTCCGCTGCTCGCTGCTTCCGATCGACCTGCACGCGCAAAGCGACATCGAGAAGTGCATCGTGCTGCGCATGTCGCACCTGATCGACGCCGATCTGCCGCCGTTGCGGCATGGGGCGGGGCACACGATCTACTCCGGGCACGCGACGGTCATGCAAATCACGGCGCTGGGCTTGGCCGCCCTGAAGCGCGATGAGGTCGCGGTGGCCTCCAAAGCGGCTCCGACCACCATACCTCCCGCAGTGGGCCCGTCGCCGATCGTTGCCGGCCGATGACTTCCGTGAGCGCAGCGCAAGGCCGCGTCGTCGCGGGCCGCGAACCGCCGACCGACGCCGCACCCACCGTCGATTCGGCGATTCGAGCTGGCGCGCGATCAACTTGTTGGGCAGACCACGGGTCGCCGCGCGGTACACGTCCATCTGCCGCACGGTGAGGTTCGAGAGACGCGGGTCGGTTAGATGCGAGTCGAGCAGCACCAGATCGAAAGGTGTGCGCTGCACCGGGCACGCCCCGGTTTGCCGATTACGATCGGCGCGATGGATGACCTGGCTGCACTTCAATCGCTCGGACTCGAGTTGCCGAGCCCGGCGTACATCGTGGGTGCCATCGTTTTCGGGCTGGTCGGGTGGGTCGCATTCCGCTACGGGCGCAAGCAGAAGAAGCCGCGTACCTTGTGGCTCGGCGTCGCGCTGATGCTCTATCCATATGCGATATCGCGCACCTGGATGCTGTACGCGGTCGGCGTTGCGTTGTGCGCGGGGCTGGTGCTGGATCGGAGCTGAGGCGCAGTCCGGCACTACGAACAACATCTGCTTTCTGCACCCACCTTGGCTCATGCCTTTGCCTTTGCCTTTTTCTTTGTCTTTGCCTTTGCCTTTGCCTCTCGTCCTCCACTCTTTGCCCGCCGACCGCTTGTCGGAATGGGCCGTTTTTTGCTTTCCTCATCTTCATGAATCAGATCGATCTCACCGCCCTCTCACTCCCCGGCGTGGAAGTCCATGACAGCGGCGTTCACGGACTCGGCGCCTTCGCATCGCAAGACTTGCCAGTCGGCACCAAACTGGGCCAGTACGCGGGCCGCCGCTACAGCGCCGAACAGGCCGAGGCGGTGGACTGGGACTCCAGCCTCACCTATCTCTTCGGCCTCTCGGACGGCACGCTGATCGACGGCGCCGATGGCGGCAACGCGACGCGGCACCTCAACCATGCATGCGAGCCCAACTGCGAGGCGGTCGAGGTCCAGCGAAAGGGGCGCCGTATCGTGCTCGAAGTGCGCACCATCAAGCCGGTGCGTGCGGGCGACGAACTCTTCATCGACTACGCGCTCACCGTCGATGAGTCGGAGCCCCGCACGGGCTACCCGTGCTACTGCAAATCGGCGGGGTGCCGCGGCACGCTGCTCGGGCCGGTCTGACTTGGTGAGCACCGGCGCCTAACGGCGTCAGTGAATCGGCGTCAGTGGATCGCCGCGTACATGATCTTTTCCTGCGTCGCCTCGATCGCCGAAAACTCCGTCACCACCTTGCCCTGCTTGGCGACCAGGATGCGGTCCGACAACGCCAGCACCTCGGGCAAGTAGGACGAGATCACCACCACAGCCTTGCCGGCGTCGGCCAGCCGGTTGATCTCTGCATGGATCTCGGCGATGGCGCCCACGTCGACGCCGCGGGTCGGCTCGTCGAAGATGATGATGTCGGGGTCCTGCACCAGCGACTTGGCGATCACCACCTTCTGCTGGTTGCCGCCGGAGAGTTCGATTACCTTCACGTCCTTGCTGATCGCGCGCACATTCAAGAGCTTGATCCAGTGCTCCCCCACCGCCTTGGCCTTGGCACCCGACACCACGCCGAAAGCGCTGCCGAGCTTTCCCAGCCAGCCCATGTAGATGTTTTGCGAGATCGACATGGTCTCGAAGAAGCCTTCGATCTTTCGGTCTTCGGTGATGTAGGCAATGCCGTCGCGCACCGCCGATCGCGCGACCTTGTAACGCACCGGCTTGCCGCGCAGCAGCACCTCGCCGCCGTGGAAGAAATCGCGCTTGATGAGCCCGGCCACCACCTTGAAGGTTTCTGTACGGCCGGCACCGACGAGCCCGAATACGCCGGTAATCTGGCCCGCGAAGACCGACAGCGAGTTGTTCTTGACCATCGACGCCATGCGCAGATTGCGCACCGACAGCAGGCATTCGCCACGTGGCCGCACCGTCGTCTTCTTCTGGCCATAGAGCGTTTGCGACAGGTCACGCCCGACCATCGCCTGCACGATGCGCGTGCGGTCGAAATTCTTCTTGTCGTCGGTCACCACGTGATGGCCGTCGCGCAGCACGGTGATGCGGTCGGCCAGCAGCAGCGCCTCCTCGAGTGCGTGCGAAATGAAGATGATCGAAACGCCGCGCGCTTTCAAGTTGAAGATCAGGTCGAAGAAGTACTTCTTTTCTTCCGGTGTCAGGCTGGCGGTCGGCTCGTCGAAGATGATGATGCGGGCCTGGTGCAGCACCGCGCGGGCGATCTCCACCATCTGCTTCTTGGCCGCGCCGAGCATGCCGACCGTCGCGGTCGGATCGACGTCGAAGTTGAGCGACTGCAGGAACTGCTGCGCCGAGATGTAGACGCCGCGCAGGCGGTTGTAGAAAGCCTCTTGCCCCAGATAGAGGTTCTGTGCGACCGTCATCGTCGGCACCAGGCTCGTCTCCTGGAACACCATCGCGATGCCGCGATGCCGCGCTTCGAGTGGCGTGCGCAACTCGACCGGTTGCCCTTCCACCAGCATCTGCCCGCCCGACAGCGGCACCACGCCGGCCATCACCTTGGTCAGCGTCGACTTGCCGGCGCCGTTCTCGCCGAGCAGCGCATGGATCTCGCCCCGCCGCAGCGTGAACGACACGTCTTCGATGGCGGGTACGCCGGCATATTTCTTGGTGGCGGCGCGCAGTTCGAGAACGATGTCTTCGGCGGCGGAAGGTGCGGATGCGGCGGCCACAGCGGCAGCCTCTGCAGCGTTGATCAAGTCGGTCATTGCATCGCTCCTGGGCCGGTCAACGGCACGCGCAGCAATCGCCCGCTGCCTCTCGATGCAGCGTACAGCGCACCGCCGAACTCGACGACTGCGGTGATGCCGTGGTGCTGGCCGTCGACCTGGCTGTGCAGCGACTCTGTGGTGTGCCCCTGTGCATCGACGTGCAGCACCAGCCCGTAAGAGCGCGGCGGCGCCCACGGCTTGAGCACGCCCATCTGCTTGACGCCGGCGCCCTGCAACGGCTCCAGGTAACTGGTGCCGGATCGCAGCGACGGCGCGACCCAGTAGCGCGGGTCGACGCTTTCGAGCATGCGCGTGCGGTAGGCGTCTTCACGCAGCACGAACTCGACGAGCTGCGTGCGGCAGACGAAGCACGTCAGCCAGAAGCCGCCGCGTGCGGCAGGCGCCATGCGCGAGGGGTAGCCAGGCAGGTCGGCGAGCACGGCCTGCGCCCCGGCTTGCGCGACGCGGTGCCGCCAGCTCTCGCTGTAGAGCACGCTGGCCGCGCGCCCTTGCGGCAACACGCCGTACGCATGTTGCAGCCGGCTTGCCAGGAGTTCGGCGCTGCCTGATCCGCCCTCCGTGCCGACGTGCCAGCGTCCGACGCGGCCGGTTTGGCCTTTTTCCATCAGGTCGCGGCACCAGTCGTCCGGGTCGTGCCGGGTCGATCCATCGGTGAAGAGAACGCTGTCGTCGGCTTCGAACGAGAGCGCATTCACACTGTTCAACGGCACATCGCCGAGACGATCGAGCACCGCGATCTCGGTCAGGCTTGTCGCTCCTTTGCGGGCGACCGAAAGCAACACAATCCGCTTTCCGGCCAGCGCCACGGCCAGCAGATTCGCGGACCGTACGGCAAGTGCGGTGATGTTCGCATCGAAGCGCTGCACCTCGACCATGCGACCGGCTTCGAGCACGTACAGCACTGGGCCGGCGCTCGCAAAAAAAGCGCGGCCGTCAGTGGCAAGGTCATCGATGTCGGGCAGCGTCGCGACCACCTCGGCATCGTCGAGCGCCCGATTGGGCTTGAGCGCGCCGTCCATGACCGGCACGGTGATGGCGGCGTCGCCGCGGCCCAGCACGCGATCGCTGAATTGACGGATGGTGTCGAACATCAGGCAGCCCTCCAGCGGCGCTCGTACTGGTTGAAGTTGGGGTCGGCCCCGGGCAGCGTGTAGCGGCCGATGCGATTGTTGGAAATGCCGCCGAGGTAAAGATGGCCCTTGTGCTCGCGCATCGAAGTGATCATGGGATGGTTCTCGCCGCCCAGGTCCCACAGCGTTTCGAGCACCTCGCCGGCCTCGCTGAACTTGAGCACGCAGCCGGTGTTGATGTTGGGAAAAAGCCATTCGTCGACTGGCAGCCGCGACGCCATGCGCTTGCGAAAGCCCGGCATGCGCATGGCAAGGTCGTACGCCGGGGAACGCATGCCGACCAGCGCCAGCCAGTAGTTGCCGTCGGATGCCAGGTTGATGTTGTCGGGGTAGCCTGGCAGGTCGGCAATGACCATCTCGACTTGCCCGCTCTTCGGTCCGTCGAACCAGTAGCGCTTGACGCAGCAGCCCCAGGTTTCTGCGAACAGGATCGACTGCCCGTCGCTCGCGATGGCGATGCCGTTGGGGAACTTGAGGTCGCGCAACACCGTGCGCGTCGAGTTGTCGCGTGGGTCGTAGCACACGATGCGACCGTTGCCACGCGCCTCCAGACCATCGACCGGCCACTCGTCCATTTCGTAGCGCACCGTGGCTTCGCTGAAGAACACGCGGCCGTCATCGGCGATGTCGAGATCGTCGGCCAGCCGCAGCCGGCTGTCGTCGTTGATCGAGCTCCAACTGCGGTTTGTTTCGTCGGTGACGCGCTCGACCTTTTGCTGTGGCGTAACGCGATACAAGCCCATGCCGCCGACGCACACATAGAGGTTGTCTTCGCGGTCGAAAGCCATGCCGAGCGGCTGGCCGCCGATGTGCGCGAAGATTTCCATGCGCTCGTAGTCAGGCGAGAAGAAACGGATGATGTCGCCGTGCCGGGAGCCCGCGTAGAGGTTGTCTTCGCGGTCGAGGATGACGTCTTCGGGCGCCTCGATGCGTCCGAGTCCAATCAGCGTCACGTCACGCAGCTTGTTGTTCAGCGCATAGCGGCCTGCGGCCTCCTCGCTGCAGTCCGGCGCGTCGCCGAGCTTGTGATAAGTCGGGCTGATGTAGACCTTGCTGATGATGCGCTGTCGGTTCTTCAGCCAGCGCACATCGATCACCGCAGCCAGCACCAGGATGGCCGCCAGCACCATGCGGATGACGCCGCCAGGCGCCGACATCGAGGTCAGCCCGTTGGTAATCAGCAGCACCAGTAGCGTGCCGACCATCGCTTTGGTGACCGAGCCGCGACCGCCGCCCACGCTGATGCCGCCGAGCACCGCCGCCGTCAGCACCAGAACTTCCATGCCGACGCCGATGTCGGCGCCCGCCGTGGCGAGTCTCGATGCGAAGAAGCAACCGCCCGCGCCGGTAAGAATGCCGCAGCCCACATAGCACAGCGCCACCGTGCGCCGCACCGCGATGCCACCGTTGTAGGCCGACCGGCGCGAGCCACCAATGGCCATGATGTGCCAGCCGAGGCGCAGCCGGGTCAGCAGCAAGTGCCCGCCGATGGCCGCGACGGCATAGACCCAAGCCACCGTCGGCAGCCCGAGAAAAGTGCCGTCGCCCAGAAAATTCCAGACT
Organism: Variovorax sp. PAMC28562; assembly: GCF_014303735.1. Classification (NCBI taxonomy): domain Bacteria; kingdom Pseudomonadati; phylum Pseudomonadota; class Betaproteobacteria; order Burkholderiales; family Comamonadaceae; genus Variovorax; species Variovorax sp. PAMC28562. The sequence goes on from NZ_CP060296.1 coordinate 3,798,193, forward strand.
TCCGAATCGGGCAGATTGCCGGCGATCTCGGTCGAATACTGCATGCTCAGAATCTCATACACCGACCTGAAGATGATCAGCGTGATGAGCGTGGTGAGAAACGCACGAAGCCGCAGGTAGCCGATCAGCAAGCCGTTGATGGCGCCCAGACAGGCGCCGCACAGCAGCGTGCCGAGGACCGCGAAAGCCACCGGCCACTTGAGCACGTGCATCAGCATGAGCGCGCAAAAATTGGTCAGCGCGAACATCGACCCGACCGACAGATCGATGCCGCCGACGATCATTACCAGCGCCATGCCCAGCACGATCAAGCCGATTTCACCGGCCTGTCGCAAGGTGTCGGCCAGCACGCCCGGCGTGTAGAAGTTGCCGATCAATCGCCCGGAGGCGATGACGACGACGATGAGCAGCAGCACCGGGATGGCGGTCTCGGTCCATCGCTTGGACAGGATCTCGCCGACCCAGTGGTCGGGCCAATAGCGGTAGCGCAGCCGCGTCAGTGTTTCATTCATGGCAAGAACGCAGCCGGTCGCGTTACTTGCTCGCAGTCAGTTTCCAGCAGGTGCCTTCGGCACTCGCGTTGTCCTTGGTGATGGGCACCAGCGTGGTGTAGATGTTCTGTTTGGCGGAGCCGGGCTTGATGCCGTTCTGCACCAGCCACTTGATCATCGCGGCCATGTTGCTGGCCTGGGTCGGCACGTCGTAGCTGATGTCGGAATCGAAAGCGCCCGACTTCACCTGGTCGCAGGCGCCCTTCTGCTCACCACCGCCCGACGTCGCGAGGAACACCTTGCCGGTGAGACCCGCTTCCTTGACCGCGGCAGCAGTGCCGATGTCCATGCCGTCCCAAAATCCGATGATGCCGCACAGGTCGGGGTTTTGCTTCAGCACGGTCTGCGTGAGCGCCTTGGCCTTGGCGGCGTCCCAGTCGGCCGCCTGGTTCGAGACGACCTTGATCTGCGGATTCTTGGCAAGCACGTTCTCCACGCCCTTCAGCGTGTAGGCGCTGGTGGCTGCTGTCGGCGCGCCCTGCACGATGGCGATCTTGTTCGACTTGCCCTTGCAAGCGGCCACGACGGACTCGGCATTGCGCTCGCCGACATCGACCCAGTCGGCACCCACGAACACGGTCGACGGCTGCACCGAGCGCATGTTGATCTGCACCACGTAGATGCCTTCGCTCTCGGCCTTGGCGATCAGTTTGGCGTAGGTCGCGACGTCGGGGTTATGGATGACGATAACGGCCGGCTTCTCGGCGATGAGCGCGGTGAAAGCCTGCGCGCCGGAGTTGGTGTTCCAGTTGGGGTCGCGCGCGACGACCTTCATGCCGGAAGGCTCGAGCTCCTTCTTCAGTCCGTTGTACCAGCCCTGCGCCAGGTCGAAGCCCATCGCCACCGGGATGAAGCCGACGGTCTTGCCATCAAGCGATTTCTTGTAGCCGTCACGGAACGGCTCGTCCAGCCCCTTGCCCTGCGCCAGCGCGGTTTGCGCGGCGGCGAGGCCGAGGGTCAGGCAAGCGACAGTCGCGATTTTTTGTCCGAGATGCATGCTGTGTCTCCTTCATTTGTATTTAAGAACAGCGCCAATGGATGCCTGGCGCGGGGCACTAACGGAACTTGAGAAAAGCAATTGGTCGAGGTCAGATGTCGCCCTGCTGGGCGGTCTCCTCGTTGCGCGGATTGAAGGCCGAGTCGACCAGGATGGCGACCAGCAGCACCACGCCCTTGACGATGTTCTGTACCGAATAGGAGATGTCGAGGATCGTCATGCCATTCAGCATGGTTCCGATGAGCAGCGTGCCGATGATCACATTGAGCACACCACCGCGGCCGCCGGAAAGTCCGATGCCGCCCAGCACCACCACCAGCACCACGTCGTAGATCATGGTCGAGTTGAAGATGCGCGTCGGCATGCTGTTGACCGAAGCCGCCATCACGATGCCGGCGAAGACCCCGATCAAAGCGGCCATGACGTACTGCAGCACGACGATCGGTCGGGTCGGCAAGCCGGTAGCGCGCGCGCCGAAAGGGTTATCGCCGATGGCGTAGATGAAGGCGCCCGCGCGCAGCCGTTTCAAAAACAGTGCGAGCCCCGCCGCAGCGATGCCGAACATGACGACCGGCATCGGCAGGCCGGCGAACGTGCCACGCCCCATCCAGGCGATCGAGTCCATATTGCTCGGCCATTGCACCACTTCGAGTTGAAAGAAGAACGCCTGGCCCAACCCCGCGAGAAACAAGCCCGATGCCAGCGTGGTGAAGAGCGACGGCACTTCGGCATACGCGATGAGCCAGCCGTTGACCAGCCCGAACGCCAGCGACAACCCGACGGCCAGTGCGCAGGCGGCAGGCAAGGTCATGCCGTTTTGCATCAGCTGCAGCAGCAGCCCCGACGGCACCGCGAGCGCCGCGATCATCGAGATATCGATGCCACGTCCGATCACGACCACCGACATACCGAGCCCCAGGATGCCGAGGATGGCGACGTTCTGCAGCAGCGTGAGCAGGTTGTCGACCTGCGCGAAGCCGGGCAACAGCAGCGCGAAGCCGAGGAACATCAGCACGAACAGTACGAAGACGATGCTCTGCTGCGAGATGTGGATTTTTTTCATCGATGGCTTTGTGACGAGTTCCGGCTCAGGTCATGGCGACATGCAACGAATCGCGCAGCGCACGCTTCATGACCTTGCCGTTCAGGTTGCGTGGCAGCGGCTCGGTGCCGATGGTCCAGGTTTCCGGCACGGCGTAGTCGGAAAGGCGCTCGGTGCTGAAAGCCTGCAGTGCCGCGGCCTGTGTCGACGCATCCAGTTGCCGCACGCAAACGAAGGCATGCACGCGCTCGCCGAGCACGGCGCACGGCACGCCGACCAGAGCGACCTCGATCACCTCCGGGTGCTCGGTGATCGTGTTCTCGGCAGCAGCGCAAAAGATCTTGTAGCCACCACGGTTGATGACGTCCTTCTTGCGATCGAGGATGCGCACGAAGCCTTCGGCATCCATGCTGCCGATGTCGCCGGAGCGCCAGTAGCCGCCCTTGAATTCGCTGGCGGTGGCGGCCTCGTTGCGCCAGTAGCCCTGCGACACCATCGGGCCGGCGATCCATATCTCGCCGGCCTCGCCGCGTGGCACTTCATTGCCGTCGTCATCGACGATGCTGATCTCGCCACACGCCACAGCCAGGCCGACACTGTCTCGATGCTGCGATGTCTGGCCGGGCGGCATGATGGTCGCCGGTGAACAGGTCTCGGTCGACCCGTAGGCGTTCATCAGCGTGAGGTTGGGCAGGCGCTCGGCCATCGCCTCGATGCTGGCGGAAGGCATGGGCGCGCCGCCGAAGGCGCCGATGCGCCAGTGATGCAGGTCGTGCTCCTGCAGGTTTGGCAGCAACAGGCACAGGTTGTACATGGCCGGCACCATGATCGTGTGAGTCATGCGCTCTTCGGACGCGAGGCGCACGAACTCGCTGGACTTGAAGGGCGGCATGAGGACGACGCAGCCCTGCGCATGGAGCATGGTGTACAGCTCGGCCACGAGACCAGTGACATGGCTCAGCGGCACCGCGACCACGCTGCGGTCGTCAGGCCCGAGTCCCATGGCCTGCACGAAGTGCATCACCGAATGCACGATGTTGAGGTGACTCAGCATCGCGCCCTTCGGCTTGCCGGTGGTGCCCGAGGTGTAGAGCAACACGGCCAGATCGTCTTCGGCGCTGTCGTGGGGTTGCACGAGCGGCTGCGCCTGCATGAGATCGCTGAAGAGCTCGAACCCTTCCCTGGTTCCACCGACCACGAAGCGGTGCTGCAGTGACCGCAGGGCCACCGGTGCCGGCACGAATTCAGCGAGGTGCCGGCTGCACACCAGCGCGATCGCCTCTGCATCGTTGAGCGAATATTCGATCTCGGCGGCACGGGCTCGCGAGCTGATGGGCACGGCCACCGCGCCCAACCATGCACAGGCATAGACGACGATCACGAACTCGGCGCTGTTGTCCATGAACAGCGCCACTCGGTCGCCCGGGCCGATGCCTCTTTGCTTGAGGCCGGCCGCGCACTTGCAGACTGCGTGATGCAACCCGCGCCAGCTGAGCCGCAGCGGCCCGATGACCAACGCCTCGGCATCGGGGCGTGCCGCGAGCACGTCGGCCAGCAACTGCGCCACATGCACGCGGCGCGGCGTGAAGCAGCGCACCACGCGGTTGCCAAAATGAACTTCGCGACGCATCTCCGACATGGTTTCTCCCCAGGGGCCCGGTTGCGCGCGCGACGGCACCGCAGCGCTGTTCTGCGACGGCGCGCTCAGCACGCCCCGCATGAGCATTTCGATGCAATGGCGCACCGCGTCTTCGAGGTTGTGGGCAGCGCGGTTCTCTGGCCGGTACCAACGGCCCACGCCGCTCAATGCGCCAACCACCGTGTAGGCCGCCATAGCTGCATCGCCGGCGGCGATCCAGCCTTCGGCCATGCCGGCCTCGATCAGCGTGCGGAACTCGACATCGATCTCGCCCTTGAGCGCACGCAGCTCGCGTCGGCGCGGCTCCGACAGCGGGTCTTCGCCGATGCGGATCACACAAAGGCCGAAGTCGCTGGTCACGATGCCGGCGTAGTTTTCCATCGCGGCGCGGAGCCGCTCGCGACCCGCGAGGCCGCGCTCGGTCGCTTCGTCGATGCAGGCCCGCAGCGCACCCAGACCGCGGCGCACGCATTCGAAGAGGATCTCTTCCTTGTTCGCGACGTAGTGATACAGGGTTGGCTTGGTGACACCGAGGCTTTGCGCGATGTCGTCGAGCGAGGTGCCCTGAAAGCCGCGGTGCGTGAACAGGCGTGCTGCCGCGGTGAGCACGGCGTCGCGCTTGGCGCTGCGTGGCTGCTGCCTTTCACGGTCGGTCCGCCAAGGCGAATCCGCGAGCTCAGTACCCATGCGACTCCTCGTCGATCTGAAGCCATGGATGCGGTCGACCAACCCGAGGCGCCCTCGAAGATACGAGGTTACCGGGCGGTAAGCATCCTGACTGGGCGCGAGTTTCTGCCGTTGTATGACAGATGCGTATGCTGATATGCCCTTAGCTGCAGCGCAGCATCGGGCGAAGCGGGGCGGGTGTTACCCGAAAGTCGACCGAGCGTCGACGTAACGAAATTAGCGTGCGTCGCGTCGCGCCAGCAGCACGTTGCCGCCGGTGGTGTTGAACGAAATCGTCGGTGCGCTGAAGTCGCTCAACGGCGCGCCCAAGCCGATCTCGCCACTGCCATGCAGCACGCACTCTTGCCGGCGCAAGGCGATCTCGCCGCTGGCACCGGCGGTACCGTGAAAACGCACCCAGGTGCCGTAGGTGCTGACATCGACCAGCACGCAACTGCCCTGCCGCGCCTCGATGCGCGCATGCAGCCGCGAGACGCGCGGGTCGTTGACGACGAACTGCGCATCGTCGACACGTCCCAAATGAATCGGCAACTCCGCTGCACGGAACATCGAGCGCACGTCGAGCCAGGCCAGCTCGATCTGGCCGAAGGTCGAGTCGGGCGCCTTTTGCGGCGCCAGCGATGCCGGCATCGTCAGGAACTCCGAAACCTCTTCCTGCCAGTCGACGCGATGGACGATCGCCATCTCGTTGCGGCCGCGAATGTTGATGGGGCCCAGATTGCGATGTCGAACGCTGCCGTCGTGCAGCTGCTCGATCACCGAATCGGTCGCCCATATCTGGCCCGGGCCAGCCAGGTCGCTCAGGCGCGAAGCGAGGTTGACGGCATCGCCGTAGCAATCACCGTCGACCTCGACGATTTCTCCGCTCGCCACGCCGATCTGCAGGTCCATGCGCAACGGCACCGGCCAGACTGACAACCGCTTCTGGTGATTGCGCTGCATCTCCAGCACGGCCGCAGTGGCAGCCGGCCCGCTCTGAAATGTCGCGAAGACGCCATCGCCTAACGATTTGACGACGCGCCCGCCGTGGGATTCGCAAACGCCGCCGATCCACTGAATCAATCGCGTGACAGTTTCCGTCGCTCGCGCGTTTCCCATGGCCTCGAAGACCCGCGTGCTTCCGGTCAGGTCCGCAAAGACGACGGTGGTTTGAATGCCCATTTTGTGAATTTTTTGGTAGCGAGAGCTGTTTGATTATGGCAAAGCATTCGTTTCTAGGCGTTGGCGATTGGCGACGTGCACGCTCGATGCAGTCACCAATCGTTTTGCGCTCTCCAACGTCCATGTGCGTCTGACGTACGAGAACCGGTGCGCGGCTGGATTCAACAGGGTGTTTTATCAGCCCTCATCGGATCCCTGATTACCCAAAAACTAAAACTAATGTATCAACTCTTGGGAAAGCGCTTGAACAGTTTCGTGAAGTATGTTGTTTTTAATGATGAAAAAGTGTGTCCGGGCTTGTGCCACCGCTTGACGCCCATTAACGTACGTTCATTAAGTCTCCAGGCAAATAGCTCCCGCGTCATGGTTTCCCCAAGCAGCTTCTTTCGACTTCTGTCCTTCCCCGGCATTGGCTGGAGCCGCTCTGCCGACCGCAAGACAGGGCGAATTCGCACGGCGATGTTGTCACTGTTGCAGGTGCACACCGGCCAGAACGTCCAGCGCCTGATGCAACGTGTGCGCTTTGCCGAAGACGTGGAAGCCCTCTGGTATCTCCGGCAAGACTTGTTGGCCGCAATCAGCGAAGTCGATGGCGAGCTGGAAGCGCGCCGTCAAGTCAAGCAGATCAACGGCATGTTCAAAGGCGGGTTGCCCAACACCATGGGCCCGCGCATTCACCAGCGTTTCCCTGTCTGAACAAGTTTTCGGTCTGAGCAACTCAGATCGAGGCTAACCTCTTCAGGTCAATGAGCGTGGTCATGGTGATGCCGATGACCCCACACCAAAAATACATCCCTCCCGTCGGCCGCCATTTCGACTTTGGCGCCCACCGGCAACATCACTTTGGTCGGCACATGGCCGAACGGTAGCCCCGTCAACACTGGAATCTTCAGCAAGCCACGCAGTCGCGTCACCACGGCCTGCAGGTCGAAGCCGCGGTCGTAACCGGGGATCTTGCGCATGCCGGTGAACTGACCCAGCACGATCGCCTTTTGACGCGCCAGCACGCCCGCATGACGCAACTGGTCGAGCATGCGTTCGATGCGATAAGGATGCTCGTTCACGTCTTCGACGAACAGCACGCCCTTGTCGACCGCCGGAAAATACGGCGTGCCGAGCAGGCTGGTCAGCACGCACAGGTTGCCGCCCCACAACGTGGCACCGTGAATGCTCTTCAACGGCGACGCCATGGCGGCCGCGTCGCGCACCGGAACGCGCCAGCCCGTTCCCTCGCCCTGCCCGCTCGTGAAGTCGCCGAAGCAGTCTTCCATGATGTCGTCCGCGCCTTCTTCAGCACCGAAGTCTTCGCCCACCGCCGGGCCGGCCCAGGTCACAGCGCCGGTCTTTGCGAACAGTGCACTCTGCAGCGCGGTGAAGTCACTCAGGCCGACGAACTCGGTACCGTGCTCGATCGCTCTGGCAATGGCCTTGTACGGAATCGCGTCGAGGATGCGCGTCAGGCCGTAGCCACCGCGTGCGATGAGCGCCACGTCGGCGTGGCTTGCGGCAGCACGCGAGATGGCGGCGAGCCGCACGGCGTCGTCGCCGGCGAAACGCTGGTGCACGCTGAGCGCCGCTTCGTCGATTTCGACTTCGTAGCCCAGTGTCTTGAGCCGTGCGACGCCGCGTTTGAAAGCGGCGCGGTCGCGCACCGCACTGGCGGGGGAATAGATGTAGATGTGTTTTGTCACTCGCGGAAGTATCCCATCGCGTCTTCTATCAATTGGAGCGCCTGCGAAGGGCTCGGGCCGGAGGTTGCCGCGGCTGGCGCGAGCGCCCGCAATGCCGCTTCGTGGCCACGATCGGGGAACGGCGCACGCCAAGCGTGCGCTACGGCCTCGCCACCTTCAGGCGCGGTGAGCACACCCACGAACTGGCGTGGCGCTGCCGCCGACAACAGCGTCGCAAGGTCGGTCGCTGCCGCGCTGTGCACGAGCACCATCGGACCCGCCTGCAAACGATCCAGCCATTCAATCAGCACGTCGCGATGCCAGTCGAGCCGATGCACGACCTCGCGCTTGGGCTTGTCGCTCATGCCGAAGCCGATGAGGTCGGGCGCCAGCATGCGTGGGCCGGACATGGCAAGGAGGTGCCTGAACAAGTAGCTCCACTCTCCGGGGCCGTGCAGGCACAGCAGCGTGGGTTTGGGGCTCGCAGGTGCCGTGTCGACGTAATGCATGCGCCAGTCACGCAAGCTCGGGAGGTCGTCGATCCAGCGAGACGTGAAGGGGTAGTCAGTCAGGCCGGTAAAGCGCTCTGGCGGGGTGCGCAGCGCATCGTCGCTCAGCGGTTGGATGCTCTCGCGCGCGGCATCACGGCGCTGGCGAAAAAAGCGCTGAAGCAACTCGCTGCACTGCGCTTCGAGCACGCCGCCTACGACGCGCGTTCGGTGGTTCAAGCGTGGCTCGGCAAAGAGATCGACGACCGATCCGGCAGCGCCCGTCTTGATGTCGGCCGCGCCGAACACGACACGCGCCAGCCGCGCATGAAGCATCGCGCCCGCGCACATCGCGCAGGGCTCGAGCGTGACGAAAAGCTCGCAGCCATCGAGCCGATAGTTGCCGAGTGCCGTTGCGCCGGCACGAAGTGCGTTGATCTCTGCGTGCGCGCTCGGATCGTGCTGCGCCACCGGCGTATTGCGGCCTTTGGCGACCAGCAAGCCGTCTTTCACGAGCACGGCACCCACGGGCACTTCGCCCGCATCGGCGGCGGCTTGCGCTTCGCTCAATGCGAGCGCCATCCAATCCTTGTCTGTCATCGGTCGCCGGTGCCTGAGCGGATGTCGCAGACGTGATCGGTCCTTCGCAGGGCTTTCAATTGTCCTCAGGCATCTTGCGCTGCGGCTGCATCGCCGCATCGATCGCCTGCTTGTACTGCTGCTGCATTTGCTGACTCTGCTCGCGTGCGTTGGTCGGCGCTGTACCAGCGGCGGGCGCTGGCGCACCGGGTATGGAGGTTGTAGCTGGCAAGGTCGGCGCAGCGATCGGCGCGAGCTGCTTCTTCGCCAGCAGGCCGACGATCACGAGGGCCACCAGCAAACCGACCAATCCGAAAATGCGCATGTCAGATTCCTTGTCTGTCGCTTATGTCTGTCGCTCATCTCACGCAGCTGCGGTCGTGTTCATGCCCAGCCGCACCATCCACTCAGCCAGTGCCTGCTCGTCCGGCGACCCTGTAGAAAAGCGCGAATACATATCGGCATGCGCTTCGCGCCGGTGCTGATTGAGCTTCAGCTTGCACTGCAGGTCGGTCACCCGCAGCGTGAAGCCGACGATGCCGATCAGCATCTTCTGCTGAAAGTCTTCGCCAAGATCGCGCCACTGTTGTGCATAGGCCGGCTCATGCTCGGCGATGAGCTTTTTCAGCAGCTCGTCCTTGGCGGCTGGCTCGGTCACCAGTGCCGACTCGACCTTGCAGTGCACCGCGAGGTAATTCCAGGTCGGCACACGGGCCAGGTCCGGATAGACCGCAGGCGACATGTAGGCATGCGGCCCGAGAAATGTCACGACGGCTTTGGGTCGGGCTTCGAGGTAGCGCCAGTGCCGATTCGGCTTTGCGCAGTGCCCGAGCAAGACGATCGTGCCGTCTTCGTGTTGCTCCGCGACCAGCGGCAGATGCGAGACGAAAGGCAGCCCATCGTCGTCGTTCGAGATCAGGCTGGCGAACGCGTTGGCACGCATCAGCTCGATCGCGATCGCGGGGTCCTTGGAATTGAATTGGGGCGGCAGGTACATGGAGCGTCTCGGGGCGAGCGATGGTACGAATTGTCCGCGAGGCAGCTTCGTTTGCGTGGCGGCGCATGCACCAGGTTACGGAAGTTGAGGCGCCATTTCAGCAAGAGCAAGAACGCTGATGGCGAGAACTGCCCTATGGGCGCACTGAGCTGCCCAAAAGAGCACCCTCACTCCCACTCGATCGTCGCAGGCGGCTTCGAACTCACGTCGTAAGTCACGCGATTGATCCCGCGCACCTCGTTGATGATTCGCCCCGACACCGTCTTCAACAGCGCGTACGGCAGCTCGGCCCAATCCGCAGTCATGAAGTCGCTCGTCTGCACCGCGCGCAGCGCGACGACGTAGTCATACGTACGGCCATCGCCCATCACGCCCACACTCTTCACCGGCAGGAAGACGACGAACGCCTGGCTCGTGAGGTCGTACCAGCTCTTGCCGCTGGCCGGGTCGATGAAGTTGCGCAGCTCCTCGATGAAGATCGCGTCCGCACTGCGCAGCAAGTCGGCGTATTCCCTTTTGACTTCGCCGAGGATGCGTACGCCCAGGCCGGGGCCGGGGAACGGGTGGCGGTACACCATTGCGGGTGGCAGGCCAAGCGCCACGCCAAGTTCGCGCACCTCGTCCTTGAAAAGATCGCGCAACGGCTCGAGCAGCTTCAGGCCCAGTTGCTCCGGCAGGCCACCGACGTTGTGATGGCTCTTGATCGTCACGGCCTTCTTCTTGCCGGTCGACGACTTGGCACCGCCGGACTCGATGACGTCCGGATAGATGGTGCCTTGTGCCAGCCACTTGGCACCCTTGGCGCCCGCGCTGGTCAGCTTGGCAGCTTCCTGCTTGAACACGGTCACGAACTCGCCGCCGATGATCTTGCGCTTGGCTTCCGGGTCGCTCACCCCTCCGAGCTTGCCGAGGAACAGCTCGCTGGCATCGACGCGAATCACTTTCGCTTGCAGCTTGCCGACGAACATCTCCATGACGAGGTCGCCCTCGTTCAAGCGCAGCAAGCCGTGATCGACGAAGACGCAAGTCAGCTGGTCGCCGATGGCCCGATGGATCAACGCGGCAGCAACGGATGAATCCACGCCGCCCGACAGACCGAGGATGACTTCTTCGTCGCCGACTTGCTCACGGATCTTCGCAACCGCCTCGGCCACGTGATCTCGCATGACCCAATCGGGCTTGGAGCGGCAGATGTCGAGCACGAAGCGCTGCAGGATCGCTGTGCCCTGCTGCGTGTGCGTGACTTCGGGATGGAACTGCACGCCATAGAAATGCCGCTCTTCGTCGGCCATGCCGGCAATCGGGCAGCTTTCGGTCGATGCCATCAGCTTGAAGCCGGGCGGCAGCTCGGTAACCTTGTCGCCATGGCTCATCCACACGTTGAGCATGCCAAAACCTTCGTCGGTCTTGAAGTCGGCAATCTCGCTCAACAGATCGGTATGACCGCGTGCACGAACGGCCGCTGCGCCGAACTCGCGCTTATGGCCGCCCTCGACCTTGCCGCCGAGCTGGTGCGCCATGGTTTGCATGCCGTAGCAGATGCCGAGCACCGGCACGCCGAGTTCGAACACCGCCTGCGGTGCCTTGTCGGTCGTGTCTTCGTACACGCTGGCATGGCTGCCGGAGAGGATCACGCCCTTGAGCGACCCATCCTTCGCGTAGTTGCGAAGCCACTCGTTACTGACGTCGCACGGGTGCACTTCACTCAGCACATGGGCTTCGCGCACGCGGCGCGCAATCAGCTGGGTGACCTGCGAGCCGAAATCGAGAATCAGGATCTTGTCGTGTTGCATGGTGTCGGTCACTCGGCCCGGTAGTTGGGCGCTTCTTTGGTGATCTGCACGTCGTGCACATGACTCTCGCGGATGCCGGCGGTCGTGATCTCGACGAACTCAGCCCTGTTCTGCATATCTTCGATCGTCGCGCAGCCGCAGTAGCCCATGCTGGCCCGCACGCCACCGGCCATCTGGTAGACGATCGAGACGATCGATCCCTTGTACGGCACGCGGCCTTCAACGCCTTCGGGCACGAGCTTGTCGGTGTTGGGGTTGCCGGTCGTCGATTCTTGGAAGTAGCGATCGGCACTGCCCTGCTGCATCGCGCCGATGCTTCCCATGCCGCGGTAGCTTTTGTAGCTGCGACCCTGGTACAGCACGATCTCGCCCGGCGCCTCTTCGGTGCCGGCGAACATGCTGCCCATCATCACGGTGCTGGCGCCGGCTGCGATGGCCTTGGCGATATCGCCCGAATAGCGCACGCCGCCGTCGGAAATCAGCGGAACGCCGGTGCCTTGTAAGGCGGTGGCGACGCTGTCGACCGCCATGATCTGCGGTACCCCAACGCCGGCCACGATGCGCGTGGTGCAGATCGAGCCCGGGCCGATACCGACCTTGACCGCATCGGCGCCCACGTCGGCCAGCGCGCGTGCCGCGTCGCCGGTCGCGATGTTCCCGCCGATCACGTCGATCTGTGGATAGTTCTTCTTGACCCAGCGCACGCGCGAGATCACGCCAGCGCTGTGGCCGTGCGCGGTGTCCACCACGATGACGTCGACACCCGCAGCCACCAGAGCTTCCACGCGCTCCTCGGTGCCGTCGCCGACGCCGACGGCTGCACCGACGCGCAGACGCCCGGAGGCGTCACGCGCTGCGTTGGGGAAGCTGGTCTGCTTGGTGATGTCCTTGACAGTGATCAGGCCCTTGAGTTCCCAATCGCTGTTGATGACCAGCAATCGCTCGAGCTTGTACTTGTTGAGCAACGCCTTGGCGTCCGCAAGTGTCGTGCCGTCGGGGACGGTGATGAGCTTGTCGCGCTGCGTCATGATCTCGCTCACCGGCACGTCGTAGCGCGTCTCGAAGCGCAAGTCGCGGCCGGTCACGATGCCGACGACCTTGCCGCCGTCGATCACCGGGAAGCCGGAGATGCCGAGCTGGTCGGACAGTGCCATCACCTGCCGCACCGAATGCGTCGGCGTGATCACCACCGGGTCGCGCAGCACGCCGGATTCGTAGCGCTTCACGCGAGCCACCTCGGCGGCCTGCTGCTGCGCCGTCAGGTTCTTGTGGACGATGCCGATGCCGCCTTCCTGGGCGATCGCGATGGCGAGGCGTGCTTCGGTCACGGTGTCCATCGCCGCTGAAACGAGCGGCAGATTCAACGTGATGTTGCGGGAAAGTCGGGTGGCGAGGGAGGTGTCCTTGGGCAGGACCTGGGAGAACGCTGGCACCAACAACACATCGTCGAAGGTCAGCGCTTTGCCGAGAAGGCGCATGGGGAAGGCTCCAAAAGACGGATTGTAGCGATGACCCCGTACTTACCCGGACCGAAAGCCGGACCAAGGGCCGGACGGAGGGAAATGTGGCGCCGCGCCACATTTGAGGCGAACTGTGGCTGTTTCCCCGCGATCCCCTCAAATCAGCCACGTCAAAACGTTGCAAAAGGTAAGGGAGCGCTAAACTGCCGCCATGAGATTCGTCCACTTGAATTCGCTCGTCCTTGCATTGGTCTGCGCCGTGCCGACGGTCGCAAGCGCGCAATGGCAATGGATCGACAGCGCGGGCAAGAAGGTTTTCAGCGACCAGTCGCCGCCGCCTGATATTCCGGAAAAGAACATCGTGCGCCGCCCGGGCGGAGGCAGTCCGCGGGTGACCTTCCCGCAAGGGACCCCTTCGGCCGCTCCCGATGCAGCGGAACCGGGCACGGCGCCTGCGCCAGCCACGGCTGCGAGTGGCGCTCGGCCATCCGGTGTCGACAAGGAACTCGAAGAAAAAGCGAAGAAGGCGGAAGAAGCCGAAAAGGCCAAGCGCGCAGCAGAGCTTCAGAAGGTCGCGCAGGCAAAAGCCGAAAACTGCAATCGCGCAAGGCAGAGCAAGGCCACCTTCGACAGCGGCATTCGTGTAGCGCGCCTGAACGCCCAGGGCGAACGCGAAATCATCGACGACAAGGCGCGTGCCGAAGAGCAGCAGCGCTTGCAGACGGTCATTGCCAGCGACTGCAAATAAGTTTGCACGCAGGCATCCGAGCAGGCTTGCAGCTCAAGTCAGTAGCCGTCCTTTCCACCGGGGCGACGGCTGGCAAACAACCCGGTCCCGCGCGCACCCTGGCGTTGAAATCGCTCGCGTCGCGCCACCTTGGGATCCACCTTCAGTGGCCGGCACAGCTCGATCCGGTCGTACTCTGCCAGCACACGGTCCCATTCGCATACCCGGCCCCAGACGCCCACGGGCAAGGCAGCCCAATCGAGCGCAGGGAACGAGGCGACAAAGCGGCTGGCGATCAGAGCATCCCGCGCCGTCGCCCCGTTGGACAGCGTCACGGTCTCTTCAAAGATCTGCCGCGGCCCTGGCGAATAGACCAACGTGATCTGCATGGGATTCAGCTCTTGCCGTAAGCCTGCTCGGCGCGCTTGACGAACCCCTCGACCAGACTCGATGCAATCTTGTCGAATACGGGGCCGACCAACGCCTGCAGAGCGAAATTGCTGAAGCCATAGTTCAGGTTCAGTTCGACGCGGCAAGCCCGCTCGCCAGTCTCTCCCACCGGCGTGAACTTCCAGACACCATCGAGGTTCGAGAAGGGTCCGCTGACCAGCTTGAGTTGCACTTCGCGACCGGCGATCTGTGTGTTGCGCGTCGTAAAGCTCTGCCGGATTCCGCCGAACGAAAGTCCGACCTCAGCAGTCATTCCGCTTTCGTCTTGGTCAATCACGCTAGCCCGATTGCACCAAGGCAAAAACTCTGGGTACTTGGCAACATCGGTGACCAGGGCGTACATCTCCTCGGCGCTGTACCAGATGAGGACGGACTTTTGAACAGTTTTCATAGAATCGGCACGGCGTGCGCGACGGATTGTATTGAAGCCATGCCGACCCCACCTTTCCGAGCCATGGCAACCAAAAAGAAACAAGACCCCTCCTCCCGTATCGCCGACAACAAAAAGGCCGCCTACAACTACTTCTTCGAAGAGCGCTTCGAGGCGGGCATCGTGCTCGAAGGCTGGGAGGTGAAATCGCTGCGCGAAGGCAAGGTGCAACTGACCGATGGCTATGTGGTGATCCGTAACGGAGAGCTCTTCGTCATCGGCCTGCAGATCAACCCGCTTAACAGCGCGTCGAGCCATATCACGCCGGATTCGGTCCGCACCAAGAAGCTCTTGCTGCACAAGGAAGAGATTCGCCGCCTGATCGGCAAGATCGAACAAAAGGGCTACACCCTGGTGCCGCTCAACCTTCATTGGAAGGCAGGCAAGGTGAAATGCGAGGTCGCACTGGCCAAGGGCAAAGCCGAGCATGACAAGCGCGACACGATCAAGGACCGCGAAGGCAAGCGTGAGGTCGAACGCGCGATGAAGAAGTTCAGCAAATGAGAACTTTGGCGTTATAGTCACAGAACGTAACAGCGTCACGAGCGAATTTCTGCGTTCGGACCACGCCGCCCACTATTTTTCAAACACATGGCGCTACAACCTCTCGACGCAAGTCAGGTCAATTCACGCGATGGCGGACCGAGTTTCAGTCTCTCGAACCGGCTTTTTCGCGCCTTGTGGAACGTGACTTGGGCCTTGCTCGCGTCTTGGACGCCACCGCCATTCGGCGCATGGCGCCGCTTCTTGCTCACGCTTTTCGGCGCCCGCATGGGAGTGGCCTGTGATGTCCGGGGCAGCGCCAAAGTCTGGTATCCCCCTCACCTGCAAATGGCAGACCGCAGCCTGCTCGCGGACCGAGTCAACTGTTACAACATGGCGCCGATTTCGCTCGGCGAACGCGCACTCGTTTCACAGGGCGCACACCTTTGCGCCGGCAGCCATGACATCCGGACGCGCGACTTTCAGCTGATCGCCAAGCCGATCCACATCGGCGCGGACGTTTGGGTGGCTGCTGAAGCGTTTGTAGGTCCCGGCGTCGAGATCGGCGAGGGATCGGTGCTCGGCGCACGCGCGGTTGCATTTAAATCGCTCGAACCCTGGGGCGTCTATGCAGGCAATCCGGCGCAGTTCGTCAAACGCCGCGTCATTCTCGGTACGGCCGGCGACACGAGCACACCCGGAGATGCAGGCCGGTGAAAGTCCTGAACATCACGCCGACGTTCCATCCGGAGATTGGCGGGATCGAGACAGTGGTGTTGAATCTCTCGGTGCACTGCCAGCGACTGGGCGTCGAGGTAGAGGTGCTCTATGTTTCCCCCGATCACAAGCGGCTGCAAACGCGCACGGTCGAAGGTATCAAAGTCACCGACGTGCCACTGATCGGCAGCAAACTGGTCGGATACGCACCGCAGCTGAGGCAGGCGATTCAGGGCTTCGACCTGCTACATATCCACGACCCTCAATTGATGGCCTTGTCGGTAGGCGTCATGCTGTCCGGCAGCCAACTTCCGCGGGTGTTGAGCACCCATGGCGGCTTTCATCACACGCGCCGGTTGGCAGGCGCCAAGCGACTGCATGAAGAGTTCGCGCTGCGCCGCATGCTCGACTCCTACAAATTGGTGTTGGCGACCAGCGAAAACGACGCTGCTTACTTCGGCCGGTTCACCAAGCGGATCAGGGTGACCGGCAACGGCATCGACGTACAGCGCCACCGGATTGCCGACCGTCCCCCGAGCAACGATTTGCGGCGCTGGGTCTACTGGGGTCGCCTCTCCGAAAACAAGCGCGTCGATCGCCTGCTCGACTACGCCGTGCGACTGAAGGCCATGGGCTATCCGCTCGACCTGCTCATCACCGGAACGGACGTCAGCAGATTGGCTTGCAAATTCCAGACGCGCATCGACAGCGCTGGCTTGCACGACAGCGTGCGGCTGGCGCCGCCAATGAACGATATCGATTTGAAAGCAGCCCTGCGCGATCGAACCGTCTTCGCGACTGCCAGCGAATATGAAGGCTTCGGTCTGACCTTGCTCGAGGCGATGGCGGCTGGGCTGCTCGTGGTGTGCCGTGACGTCGAGCCAATGAACAAGTTCGTGCAAAACGGCCAGAACGGCCTCTGCCTCGCATTCGACGGCAGCGACGCCGACTTTGCGAAACTGGTCGAGTTCCTGTCGATGGATCAGCCGCACCAGCAGTCGATGCGCAGCGCGAGCGTGGCGTTCGCAGATGCGTATGACTGGCCGCGAATCGCGAAGCGATTTGTCTCGGCTTATAGCGAGGTCCTGAGCACCGCTTAGTTTTTTTGCAGATCGGTGGAATAAACCGACGACTTCGGGCGTTCGTATGGGGAAAGAAGCACCGCCTTGTCTTCCACACGCCTCCTCGCCAATGTCATCGTCGTTCGCGTTACCGCTTCGCTTCGTCGCGGCAAAACAGCGACGCACTGAGCCAACGCATGGATTCGCAGCCCCTGATCGAACACATTCCCAGCTTGCGACGCTATGCGCGCGTGCTGACCGGCGACGCCTGGGCGGCCGACGATCTGGTTCAGGACACGCTGGAGCGGGCTTGCAGCAAGTGGCGGCTCTGGACCGTCGGCAGCGATCTGCGCGCATGGCTTTTCACCATCATGCACAACCTTTTTGCCAGCCAAATGCGCCGGACACCGCCTCGCGCAACCGTGCCGCTCGAAGACGTATCGAATGAACTTCGCGCCGTCGAGTCAGGGCGCGACCACGGCATCGATCTGCAACGTTGCCTGCTTCAACTGCCCGAGGAACAGCGCGCCGTGCTCTTGTTGGTCACACTGGAAGACCTCTCTTATGCCGAAGTCGCAAAAGTACTAGGCATCCCGGCCGGCACGGTCATGTCCCGGCTGTCGCGTGCTCGCGCACGTTTGCACGAGCTGATGGAAGGTACCGCCGCGACGGCCAACCGACCTGGCCTGCGCCGCCTCAAGTGAGCTGAACATGAACGCCCACATTTCCTCCGTTTCCGACGACGAACTGCATGCTTTCGTCGACGGCCAATTGGCGCTAGAACGCGGTGCCGCGATCGACGATTTGCTGCAGCGGGAGCCGGCTCTTGCGGCCCGCGTCACCTCATGGCGAGTGCAGCGCGATGGGCTCCGCCAGTTGCACTTCGGCTTGCTCGACGAACCGATCCCCGCACCACTACTGAAGGCGCTGGGCGCCCGATCGGCTCGCCATGCAGCGCAATCGGTGTGGACGCGCTGGGGTGGCATGGCCGCGGGCTTCGCAATCGCTTTTGGCGCCGGCTGGCTGGTCAACGCACAGTGGCCGCTGTCGCACGGCACGACCTTGGCGAAGGCGCCTGGGCCTGGACCAGCGCCCACAGGGGCGCTTGCGTCACGCGAATTCGTGCATGCCGCGTCGGTGGCGCATGCGGTGTATGCGCCCGAGAAGCGCCATCCCGTCGAGGTCGCAGCCGCCGAGCAACAGCATCTGGTGCAATGGCTCTCGAAGCGGCTCGACCGGCCACTCAAAGTGCCGGATCTCTCGAGCGAAGGCTATTCGCTGGTCGGAGGTCGGCTGTTGCCGGGCGACGAAGGCGCGCGCGCCCAGTTCATGTTCGAAAGCGCCACGGGCGAACGGGTGACCCTTTACATCGGTGCACTGGACGCTGCGGCAAGTACCTTCACGCAATCTCGGGAAACGGGATTCCGTTTCACATCGGAGGGGCCGGTACCCAGCTTCTACTGGGTCGATCATGGGTTCGGCTATGCCGTCGCCGGCAAATTGCCGCGCGACGCGTTGATGAAATTGGCGACGGTCACCTACCGTCAGCTGTCTTAGGGCAATTTAGACTGGCCGCTGGCACAGCTCCAATGTGCCGGCGTTTTTTTGAAACCGAAGGAGAAACTTGATATGAAACTGCTTAGTGCATCGATCCTCGCCGTCACCCTGCTCGCAGGCTGCGCAAGCATGTCGTCCATGATGGCCGACACCCCAACAAAGACCTCAGACGGCGTGCTCGTCGGGCCTGACGGCAAGTCGCTCTACACGTTCAACCGCGACACCGCCAACAGCGGCAAGTCGGTCTGCAATGCGGCGTGCGCCAAGCTCTGGCCGGCGCTGCCGGTCGCCGCAACGGCCAAGCCGATGGGCGGCTACACCATCATCGTGCGCGACGATGCCTCCCAGCAGTGGGCCTACAAGGGCTCGCCGCTCTACTACTACGCGAACGACGCTAAGGCGGGCGATCGCACGGGCGACAACTTCAACAATGCCTGGAAGCTTGCGCGCCCCTGAGCGCCTGCGCGTTGACTCAGCCAAGCCGGTCAAGTGCCGGCTTTT
Organism: Variovorax sp. PAMC28562; assembly: GCF_014303735.1. Taxonomy (NCBI): domain Bacteria; kingdom Pseudomonadati; phylum Pseudomonadota; class Betaproteobacteria; order Burkholderiales; family Comamonadaceae; genus Variovorax; species Variovorax sp. PAMC28562. The sequence goes on from NZ_CP060296.1 coordinate 3,817,183, forward strand.
TTGTTTTCTTGGCTCAGACCGGTTTGCCGCTGCGCCTTGAAAGTCCGAGCCACTCGTTGCCGACCAACGCAGTGATGACCAGAGCACCCCCGGCGAGCACGCTGAAAGCGGGTTCTTCGCCCGCGCCAAGCCAAGCCAAAGCAATGCCGAAGATCACCTCGAGCAGCGCAAGCAGCGACAACTCCGGTGCCTTGAGCACACGGGCGCACATCACTGAAAAGACGCAGGGAATGGCCAGCTGGACCAATCCCAGAAATGCCAGCAAGCCGAGGTCGTGCGCGTTGACCTGAAAGGGCCATGCGAGCGGCAAAGTGACCAGGGCACACAAAGCCGCACCGATCAACACCGCAGGCACCATGTCCACATCGTGTCCGGCTGCATGCGCGTGTTGCGTCACGGTCCAATTGCCCGCAGCGGCCAACGGTACGCACAACGCAACCAGTGTGCCGACTAGCTGACCACCGGCGCTCGAAAATTCGGAGCCGTACATCCAACCTATGCCGATGCCCGCGACGAGGATCGCCATCCAGGTGCGCGTTGCCAGCCGATGCCCGATGAACAGACGAGCCGCCAGCGCGGTGAATAAAGGCGCCAGCGCCATCGTCACCAGCACGTTCGCGACGCTGGTCAGCGTGAGCGCGACCATATATGCCGTGAACATCACGCTCCAGCAGACGCCAGATACCCAGAGGGAACGGTCGCCCTGCCGGATCGTCGCGAACACCGCCCGTCCGCGCCAAGTCGGCAGGATCACAAGCAACGACAACACGGTGAATGACGCTCGCCAAAAAGTGACCTCGAAGCTGCGTGCATGCTCCAGGTGGCGCGTCACGACGCCGGCTGTAGCCCACATCAGCGTGACGAGAACCATCAGCCACACGGCGCGTCCGTGGGTCAGGCGCCCCGAAGTCACCGCATGTCCGTCAGCCGACATCCGACATCCGAATCGCACTCGAGGTCGTCGAAAGCCCGCAGCTTCTAGTCGCGGCCGGCGCGCTTGCGCTCGTGTTCCTTCAGGAACCGCTTGCGCAGACGAACGCTCTTTGGCGTGATTTCGACCAACTCGTCGTCTTCAATGAACTCCACGCCGTATTCGAGCGTGAGTTCGATCGGCGGTGTGATCTTGATCGCGTCTTCCTTGCCAGACACGCGGAAGTTGGTCAGCTGCTTGGTACGGGTGGCGTTGACCACCAAATCGTTGTCGCGGCTGTGGATGCCGACGATCATGCCCTCATAAACTGGGTCGTTGGCGCGCACGAACATACGGCCGCGGTCGTCCAGCTTGCCCAGGGCGTAGGTGAAAATTTCACCATCGTCCATCGAGATCAGTACGCCTTGCTTGCGGCCGCCGATGTCGCCCTTGTGCGGTTCGTAGCTGTCGAAGATATTCGCGATCAGGCCCGAGCCACGCGTCAGGTTCAGGAACTCGTTGGTGAAGCCGATCAGGCCGCGGGCCGGAATGCGGTACTCCAGACGAACACGGCCGCGTCCGTCCGATTCCATGTTGGCCAGATCGCCCTTGCGCTCGCCCATGGCTTGCATCACGCCGCCCTGGTGTTGCTCCTCGACGTCGATGGTCACCATTTCGATCGGCTCGTGGCGCACCCCGTCGATGTCCTTGAACACCACGCGCGGCTTGGACACAGCGAGCTCGTAACCTTCGCGGCGCATGTTCTCCAGCAGGATGGTGAGGTGGAGTTCGCCGCGGCCCATGACCTCGAAGATGCCTTCTTCCCCGGTTTCGGCGACGCGCAAGGCTACGTTGTGCTGCAGCTCTTTCTGCAGGCGGTCCCAGATCTGGCGGCTGGTGATGTACTTGCCTTCGCGACCGGCGAGCGGGCTCGTGTTGACGCAAAAATTCATCGTCAGCGTCGGCTCGTCGACCTTGAGCATCGGCAGCGGTGCCGGATTGATCGGATCGGTCACGGTGACGCCGATACCGATGTCGGTCAGGCCATTGATCAGCACGATTTCGCCCGGACCGGCTTCCGTCGCTTGCACGCGCTCCAGTCCCTGGAACGTCAGCACCTGGTTGACGCGACCCTTGACGGCCTTGCCGTCCGTGCCTTCCATCACAACCACGTCCATCATCGGTCGGACGGTGCCCTGGCTGATGCGGCCAACGCCGATGCGGCCGACGAAGGTGGAGAAATCGAGTGCGGAAATCTGCAGTTGCAGCGGTGCATCCGGGTCACCCTTTTGAGCCGGCACGTGCTTGAGCACGGTGTTGAAGAGCGCCGACATGTCGGGGCCCCACTGCTCACCCGCCTCGCCTTCTTCCATCGAAGACCAGCCATTGATGCCCGAGGCGTACACCACCGGGAAATCGAGCTGCTCGTCGGTCGCACCGAGCTTGTCGAACAGGTCGAACGCCGCGTTGACAACGAAGTCAGGGCGCGCACCGGGCTTGTCGACTTTGTTCACCACCAGAATAGGCTTCAGGCCGAGGGCCAGTGCCTTCTTGGTCACGAAGCGCGTTTGCGGCATCGGGCCTTCTTGCGCGTCGATCAGCAGCACAACGCCGTCGACCATAGACAGTGCGCGTTCGACTTCGCCGCCGAAGTCAGCGTGACCGGGAGTGTCGACAATGTTGATGTGCGTGCCTTCCCAGGTCACGGCGCAATTCTTGGCAAGAATCGTGATGCCACGCTCTTTTTCGATCGCGTTGTTGTCCATCACTGTGTCGACCACTTTCTCGTGCTCGGCGAAGGTGCCGGACTGGCGCAGCAGCTGGTCGACCATCGTGGTTTTGCCATGGTCGACGTGGGCAATGATGGCGATATTGCGGATTTGCTTGATGCTCATGATGTCGTTTCGCAGAAAAAATGGGGGACGGGGGCGTTCAAAAGGATTTGCTGGATTTCAATGGGGTTCAGCAAGCGCCCCGGAATCAATTCGTTGGCCAAGATATGGGCCGAGCCTAAAAACGCGGCAGGCTCAATGCCAAACACCGCCACCGCGGCTGCATCGGCCCAATCGCCGCGCCGACGCAAGCCGGACAGGAACCGCGCCGCATCTTCCGTGCCCAACGTGACGCGGTCGTGGCCGGCGACGAGGGACTCGGCAGGGAGCAAGAGCGCGAGCCGTTCGTCTTCGGTCATGGCTTCGAGCGCTTCGAGCGTCAGGCATTGCGACACGTCGAAATCGCCAGTGGCGATGCGGCGCAACGCGGTGAGATGCGCGCCGCAACCAAGCGCTTCGCCGATGTCTTCACCGAGCGTGCGAATGTAGGTCCCTTTGCTCACCGTCGCTGCGATTTTCAGCGCGCGATACGGCACGACGTCGGGCGTTTCAGTGACGGAAAGTTGATGGACGATCACGTCGCGCGGCGCCCGTTCGATCTCGATGCCTTCGCGTGCGTACTCGTACAGGGCTTTGCCATCTTTCTTCAGCGCGCTGTACATCGGCGGAGTCTGATGGATCGGCCCAGTGAACAAGGACTGGACCCGACACAAGTCTTCGCCCGTGAACTGCACGGAACGTTCTGCGATGACCGCGCCTTCAGCGTCGCCTGTCGACGTCTTTATGCCGAGCCGCGCCGTGGCCTCGTAGGTCTTGTCGGCCTCGAGGTGCAGTTGACTGAACTTCGTCGCTGCACCGAAGCACAACGGCAATACGCCAGTCGCCAACGGATCGAGCGTGCCGGTGTGCCCCGCCTTTTCGGCGCGCAGCAGCCACTTGGCTCGCTGCAACGCCTGGTTGCTCGAAAGGCCGAGGGGTTTGTCGAGCAACAACACCCCATGCACGGGGCGCCGCTGCACCCTGGTGCGAGGGGCGTTCATGGCTACTCGTCCTTCGAGCGTGAGGCGACGGCCTGTGCGATCAACGCATTCATGTCGGCCGCACGCTCGGTGGTTCGGTCGAACAGGAAGTGCAGCGTCGGCACGGTATGGATATGGAGGCGTTTGAACAGGCCGTTGCGGAGAAATCCGGCTGCCTGATTCAACGCTTCAGTGGTCTCGACAATGTCGCCCGTGAGCACGCTGAAGAAAATCTTGGCGTGCGCGTAGTCGGGCGTGACCTCGACCCCCTGGATCGTGACCATGCCCACCCGCGGGTCCTTCAGCTCGCGCGCGATCAGTTCCGTCAGATCGCGCTGGATCTGATCAGCAACCTTGAACGAGCGGTTAGGGGCTGCGGCTTTTCTCTTGGGCATGGCCAGGTTCGCTTGGGCGCTTTACAGCGTCCGGGCGATTTCCTTGATCTCAAAGAACTCGAGCTGATCGCCCTCTTTGATGTCGTTGTAGTTCTTGAGCTTGATACCGCACTCGAAGCCTTCCTTGACCTCGCGCACGTCGTCTTTCATACGTTTGATCGAGTCGACCTCGCCGGTATAGACGACCACGTTCTCGCGCAGCAAACGGAAATGTGCGCTGCGGTTGACCGAGCCCGAAGTGACCATACAACCTGCGACCGTACCGATCTTGGAAGCGACGAACACCGTGCGGATCTCGGCCGAGCCGATGATCTCTTCGCGGCGTTCGGGCGCCAGCATGCCGGACATCGCAACCTTGATCTCGTCCACAGCGTCGTAAATGATGCTGTAGTAGTTCAGCTGCACGCCGTTGTTCTCGGCCAGCTTGCGCGCACCGGAGTCGGCCCGCACATTGAAGCCGATGACGACCGCCTTCGACGCGATGGCCAAGTTGATGTCGTTCTCGCTGATACCGCCGACACCGGCGTAAACGATCTGCACCTTGACTTCTTCGGTAGCCAGCTTGAGCAGCGATTGCGCCAAAGCTTCTTGCGAACCCTGAACGTCGGCCTTGATGATCAGGCGCAGCGTCTGCACCTCGCCTGCAGACAGGTCCGTGAACATGCTCTGCAGGTTCGATGCCTGCAAACGCGCCAGCTTGGTGTTGCGGAACTTGCCGGCACGGTAGGTGGCGATTTCGCGCGCACGGCGCTCGTCGGCCATCACCATGAACTCGTCGCCGGCTTGCGGCACCTCGGTCAGGCCTTGGATCTCGACCGGGATCGATGGACCCGCGGTCTTGATCGTCTTGCCGTCTTCGTCCAGCATGGCGCGCACGCGGCCAAAAGTAGAGCCAGCCAGCACCACATCGCCAGTCTTCAGCGTACCGGACTGGACCAGCACCGTAGCGACAGGGCCACGACCCTTGTCGAGGCGCGCTTCGATAACCAGACCCTTGGCAGCGGCATCGACCGGCGCGCGGAGTTCCAGCACTTCAGCCTGAAGCAGCACCTGCTCGAGCAGTTCGTCCACACCCTGGCCGGTCTTGGCCGAGACGGAGATGAAAGGCACTTCGCCGCCGTACTCTTCAGGCACGACTTCTTCAGCCACCAGTTCCTGCTTGACGCGGTCCAAGTTGGCATCGGACTTGTCGATCTTGTTGATCGCGACCACGATCGGCACACCGGCAGCTTTCGCGTGCTTGATGGCTTCCTTGGTCTGCGGCATCACACCGTCGTCGGCCGCCACCACGAGGATGACGATGTCGGTCGCCTGTGCTCCACGAGCCCGCATGGCGGTGAACGCCTCGTGACCCGGGGTGTCGAGGAACGACACCATGCCACGATCGGTTTGCACGTGGTAGGCACCGATGTGCTGCGTGATGCCGCCGGCTTCGCCCGCTGCGACCTTGGCACGGCGGATGTAATCGAGCAACGAAGTCTTGCCGTGGTCGACGTGACCCATGACCGTAACCACGGGGGCACGTGGCAATGACTCTGCGGTCTGTGCGGCCGCGTCGTCGTCAGTGAAGGCTTCCGGATCGTCCAGTGCCGCCACCATTGCGTTGTGACCCATGTCTTCCACGATCACCATCGCGGTGTCCTGGTCGAGTGACTGGTTCATGGTCGCCATGATCCCGGCCTTCATCAACTGCTTGATGACTTCCTGGGCCTTGACGGCCATCTTGTGCGCGAGCTCGGCCACCGTGATGGTTTCCGGCACGTGCACGTCGAGCACACGCGCTTCGACCGGAGCGGCTTGTTGCTGCTCTTCGTGGCCGCCACGATCGTTACTGCCACGACGGCCGCGCGGGCCTCCGCGCCAATTGCCGCGACCGACGCCACCACTGGCATCGCCGCGGGTCTTGATTTCCTTCTTCTTGGCCGGATCGCCAGCCCAGCTCGATGAGAGCTTGGCGGACTTGACATCCTTGCTGGCGCCGGGCGCGGTCGTACCAGGCGCTGCAGGTGCGCCGGGACGTGCCGCGGGCGTGGCAGGCTTGTGCAAAGTGCCCTTGACGGCCGGCTTGACTTCTGGTGCGGGCTTTTCGGGCACCTTGTGCGGCACAAGCACGCGAGCGGGCGCGTTCATCATCGCGCGGATGGCTTCCGCTTCGGCGAGTGCCTTGCGGCGGCGTTCGTCCAGATCCTTGGCACGCGCGGATTCTTCGTCGGCACGCGCCTTCGAATCGGCAGCGGCCTTGGCTTTGGCGTCTTCCTTGGCTTGCGCCACGGTGGCGTCGGCTGCCGCCTTGGTGGCAGCAGCGCTGGTCGCTTCTTCGGTTACTGCGGACTTGCTGGAAGCGCCTTCGGTCGCTACGGCCGGCACAGCAGCCGCCTTCTTTTCGGCGGCGCGTGCTTCCTGTTCGGCTTTTTCAGCACGCTCGGCGTGCTCGCGCTCTCGCGCTTCGCTTTCTTCGCGAATGCGGCGCTTTTCGACCAGTTCTTCTTCCTGGCGGCGAATCAGTTCGGCCTGACGGCGAGCTTCTTCTTCGCGCCGCGCCAATTCAGCTTCGTCTATACCACGGGCAGCAGGCGCCTCAGCTTCATGCACCGGCTCGGGCGCCACGGTCGGCCCTTCATCGCGCTGGATGAATGTGCGCTTCTTGCGCACTTCGACCTGGATCGTGCGGGCGCGCCCCATCGCGTCGGCCTGCTTGATCTCGCTGGTCGACTTCTTTGTGAGCGTGATTTTCTTGCGCTCGGGCTCGGCGGTGCCGTGGCTGGCCTTCAGGAAACCGAGCAAGCGCTGCTTGTCGGCCTCCGTGAGCGCATCGGTAGGCGCGGCTTTGGGCACGCCTGCGCTCTTGAGCTGGTCAAGCAAGGTTTCGGGAGTCTTCTTGAGCTCGTTCGCGAACTCGGCGACAGTGGTACTGGACATATTGGTTTCGTGCCTTCATGACCGTCACTCTTGGCCAGCGAACCAATGTTCGCGGGCTTTCAAGATGAGGGTTGTGGCGTCAGCGGCGCTGTGGCCGGTGATCTCGGTAAGTTCATCGACCGCAAGGTCGGCCAGGTCGTCACGGGTGTGTACACCCGCCTCGGCCAGTTTCGGAATCAACTCAGGGTCCAGGCCTTCGAGGTCGCGCAGATTTTGCGAGACGGTCTCGACGCCCTCTTCCTTGGCGATTTCCATTGTGAGCAGCGCATCTTTTGCACGCGTGCGCAGCTCGTTGATCGTGTCTTCGTCGAAGCTCTCGATTTCAAGCAATTCTGAGATTGGCACGTAAGCCACTTCTTCGAGGCTGTTGAAGCCCTCGGAAATCAGGATGTCGGCCATTTCCTCGTCGACATCGAGCTTTTCCATAAAGAGCTTGCGGCTGGCATCGGTTTCGACGGCCTGCTTTTGCGCAGACTCGTTGGCGTCCATGATGTTGATTTTCCAGCCGGTCAGGTCGGACGCAAGGCGCACGTTCTGCCCACCACGGCCGATGGCGATGGCGAGGTTTTCCTCGTCGACCACCACGTCCATGGCGTGCTTTTCTTCATCGACGACGATCGACGACACATTGGCGGGAGCCAAAGCACCGATTACGAACTGCGCTGGATCTTCGGACCACAGCACGATGTCGACGCGCTCACCGGCCAGCTCGTTGGTAACGGCATTGACACGCGTACCGCGCACGCCGACGCAGGTGCCGATTGGGTCGACACGTTTGTCGTGCGACAGCACGGCGATCTTGGCGCGCGAGCCCGGATCGCGGGCGCAGCTCTTGATTTCAAGCAGGCCTTGTTCGATCTCTGGCACTTCCTGGCGAAACAGCTCGATCATGAATTCCGGCGCCGAGCGCGACAGGATGATCGGCGCGCCGCGCAGCGTCAGGTCGACTTCCATGATCATGGCGCGGACGCGGTCGCCATTGCGCAGGTTTTCCTTGGCGATCATTTCGCTGCGGCGCAGGCGCCCTTCGACGCGACCGGCCTCGACGATGATGTCGCCCTTGTCCAGGCGCTTGACGGTGCCAACGAAAATCTTGTCGCCGCGCGACATGAAATCGTTGAGCAGCATCTCCCGTTCGGCGTCGCGGATCTTTTGCAGGATGACCTGTTTGGCCGCCATCGCGCCGATGCGGCCGATGGGTACCGAGTCCACCGTTTCTTCGATGTACTCGTCGACCTCGATGTCGGGCATCTCTTCCTTGGCTTCGAACAGGAGGATTTCCTGGTCGGGCAGCTGCAGGCCGGCTTCATCCGGAACGACATGCCAACGGCGAAAAGTCTCGTAGTCACCGCTATCGCGGTCCACGACCACGCGGATGTCCACGTCGCCCTGGTGGAGCTTCTTGGTGGCCTGGGCCAGCGCAGACTCGACCGCGCCGAAGACAACGTCACGTTCGACGTTCTTCTCGCGCGAGATCGCATCCACCAACATCAACATTTCGCGATTCATGCCACTGCTCCTCGATCAATCCGGTCCATTGCCTGTGGCGGCTTTGGCGGTTTTCGTCTTGCGACCCTTGAAATCCACAATCGGCGCGAGCCGCGCGTCACGCAGCTCGTCCAACCTGAAGCCGAGCGCCTGCAACGGGGCCGGCTCACGCTTCTTGCTCACTTTTTGTCCAGGCTTGGTCTTCGGCTCTTCGCTCCAGACGATCTGCCAGCCTCTGACGGAATCGCTTCCGTCGGCGCCAGCCGCACCTTCAACACGCTCCAGCGTGCCGCGAAACTTCTTGCGGGTGGGCGACACCTGGCCCGCCGCGGCCGCTCCCATGGGGGCCTTCAGCGTGAGGTCGATCACCTCGCCTGCGAAACGCTCGAAATCCTGCTCATTGCGCAGCGGCCGGTCGATACCCGGCGAGGAAACCTCGAGCCGCTTGTATTCAGCACCGTCCACTTCCAACGCGAACTGCAATTGCCGCGTGACCTTCTCACAATCTTCCACCGTGACGGCAGGATCGGGCAACCCGGCAGCCACTGCTTCCGAATTGGGGGCCATCCATGGCAAATCAATCGTCACGCGCAGCAGTCCCCCGGCCGATCTTTCGATCTCGACGAGGTCGTAGCCCAACCCTTTTACGGTCGCGACGACGGTTTGTTCCACTGTCTGCTGCAATGCCACGTGTTCGAAGGTGCCCTATCTGGAAAGCCGGAATGCCGGAAATGCACAGACCAAAAAAAACGGGCGGTTGGTACCCGCCCGTTTGGTCGTGAGCCTCGAATTATATGCCATCCAGGTGACAAATAAAGGCTTTCCCAGGCCTTAGACGGCTGCCATGCGGCCTGAGGCACGAGATTTCGACCATACCCACGCAAACATGACACTGCCGAGCCCCAAGGCAGCCGCCGCGACCAGCAAGGGCACGCCGAACGAACCGGTGCGCTGCGCCAGCGGCGCCGCAAAAAGCGGCCCCAGAATCTGGCCGACGCCATAAGACGCCGTCGCATAGCCGATCAGCCCTGCCGCTGAATTGCCGCGGAGCCGCCGCGCCTCGCGCACGGCAAACAGCGTGATGACCGTAAACGGCAAGCCGAGCAGCAAGCTGCCAAGCGCGAAGCCGACGATCGTGGGCCAAACCACCGACAGCACGACACCTGCCGCCTGCAGCGCATAAGCAATGGCCATAAGCAGCCGGTTGTCCCAATGCGTTGGCGCTCGGGCGCCGATCAGCGCGCCGACGATCACCGCCAGCCCGAACAAGGGCCAGAAAAGGTCTGGCCAGGGAGACCCAGGCAACGCCTGCCGCGCGATGACCGGCAAAAACGTCGCTGTGATGATGTACCCGAAGCCGGCGATACCGTACAGAGCGATCAACCAGCCAGCGTCGCCGCGCGCCGCCTGAGTCGCTGCAGCAGAACGAGGCGCCGCCGACATGCCCACCGACGCTGGCACTGCCTTTGCGCCATCGTCGAACACCCGCCAGATCACCGCGATCAGCGCCAGCGCCACGATGCCGAAACCGATCCACGCCGCATCGGAGCCCCAGCGCCCCACCACGCCGCCAAGCAGGCCGGTCGTCGCGATGCCAACGCCTGGCCCGGTAAAGATCACGCCGCCCAGCATCGGCGAATTGGTTTCTGCGAGCCGACGTGCGCCCCAGCCGGACGCAAAGACAAACACCCATGCGCTCATCACGCCAGCCGCCGTCCGCAGCACGCCCCAGATGCTGAAGCCGTGCAGCAATCCCATTCCGATCAGCAACGCCGCGGTCGCAATCAGGCCGCTGCGCACCATCGTTGTGGCCTTGACCCGGAGCGACGCGCAGGTCACCGCACCGACGAAGTAACCCAGGTAGTTGAGCGACGCCAGCAGACCACCCGCCTGCAGGTCGAGCTTGCCCTCATGCAACATGATCGGCAGCATCGGTGTGAAAGCGAAGCGCCCCAGCCCCATGGCGACCGCGAGCGTGACCATGCAAGCCAGCGCCGCACGCCAGGCTCCGCGGCGATCCGATTCAAAACTTGTCATGCTTCATTTCAGGTGGCCAATGCGGCCCGGACCAGTGTTTGCGTGTAGGGATGGTGTGGTGAGTCGAGCACTTCATCGACAGTGCCGCGCTCCAGGATGGCACCGTCCTTCATGACGATCACCTGATGCGCCATGGCCCGAATCACTTCGACGTCGTGCGTGATGAGCAGGTAACTCAGCCCCCGCTCGCGCTGCAGCTTTTGCAGGAGACCGAGCACCTGTTTTTGCACCGTGACGTCGAGCGCACTTGTAGGTTCGTCGAGCACCAGCAACTGCGGGTCGACGATCAGGGCACGCGCGATGGCCAGTCGCTGCCGCTGGCCGCCCGAAAATTCATGCGGATAACGGTCGAGCAGCGCCGGGAATTGAACCTCCGTCAAGCCGACATCGGCCAGCGCCGTCAGCACGCGATCCCGCCGCGCGGACGAGCCGAGCGCCGGCTCGTGCACAAGCAGCCCCTCGCCGACGATCTGCTCGACTGTCATCCGCGGTGAGAGCGACGAGAACGGATCCTGAAAAACGACCTGCATGACGCGGCGCAATGCCCGATCAGCGCCCTTGCCGGCGGCCCAGCGTTGCCCCGTCACTGCAAGCGTGCCACCGTGCGGCAGCAAGCCCAGCGCGGCCAGCGCCAACGTCGACTTGCCCGAGCCCGACTCGCCGACCACACCCAGCGTTTCGCCCGGCACGATGCGGAAATCCGCGCCTTCGACCGCTACGAACGATCCCTTGCTGAACCATCCGGCGATGCCGGGGCGCGGCACCGGGTAGACCACTCGCAGCGCTTCGGCCCGAAGCACAGGCGCCGCAACGTTCGTGCTCGGCACCGGGCTCACATTGCGCACCGGATGACTGTCGATCAGCTTGCGCGTGTAGGCATGGCACGGTGCGTCGAACACCGCCGAAACATCGCCCTGCTCCACGATGTCGCCGTTTTCCATCACGGCCACGCGATCTGCGAACCTGCGGACCAGATTCAGGTCGTGCGTGATCAACAGCACGGCCATGCCGTAGCGGCGCTGCAGGTCGGCCAGCAGTTCGAGAATCTGCGCCCGCACTGTGACATCGAGCGCAGTAGTCGGCTCGTCGGCCAGCAGCACCCGCGGCTTGCAGGCCAGGGCCATGGCGATCATGGCGCGCTGGCGCTGCCCGCCCGACAACTGGTGTGGTAACGCCTGCGCCCGCCGTGCCGGCTCGGCGATGCCGGTGTCGGCCAGTAGCTGGACCGCTGCAGCCTGGGCAGCACGCGCCGACAGGCCTTCGTGCAGTTCGAGCACCTCCGCGATCTGGTCGCCGACGCTGTAGAGCGCGTTGAGTGCTGTCATCGGCTCCTGGAAAATCATCGCGATCTCCTTGCCGCGGATGCCGCGCAGTCGCTGCTCAGGGAGCGACAGCAGATCGCGAAAACCCGAAACTTTGTCGCCACCCTGAAGCCTGGCGACGCCACTCACCGTGGCGTTCTGCACGAGGCGCAACAGCGACAACGCAGTCACCGTTTTGCCCGAACCCGACTCCCCGACGAGCGCAAGCTTTTCGCCTGCACCGATGCTGAAGTCGACACCGTGCACGACTTCCTTGTCGCCGAATGCGACCCGCAGATTCTTCACCTCGAGCAGCGGTTCGAACTTCATTTTTCGGCCTTGCGCGGGTCGAGCGCGTCGCGCAACGCATCGCCCATGAAAGTGAGCAGCATGAGCGTGACGACCAGCACGGCAAAGGTCGACAGCGAGATCCACCAGGCGTCGATGTTGGCCTTGCCCTGGCTCAGCAATTCGCCCAGCGATGGCGTGCCTGGCGGTACACCGAGCCCCAGAAAATCCAGCGAGGTCAGCGCCAGGATCGCGGCACTCATGCGAAACGGCAAGAACGTGACCACCGGCGTCATGCTGTTGGGCAGGATGTGGCGCCACATGATCTGCATGTTGCCGACCCCCAGTGCGCGTGCGGCGCGCACGTAGTCCATCTGGCGATTTCGCAGGAACTCGGCACGGACGTAATCGGACAAGCCCATCCAGCCGAACAGGCTCAGCAGAATCAAAAGCAATGCGATGCTGGGCGCGAAGATCGCACTGAAGATGATGAGCAGATAGAGCTCCGGCATCGAGCCCCAGATTTCGATGAAGCGTTGAAACGCAAGGTCGGTCTTGCCGCCGAAGAAGCCCTGAATGGCGCCGGTGATCACCCCCAGCAAAGTGCCGATGAACGTGAGCGCCAACGCGAACAACACGCTCACCCTGAAGCCGTAGATCAGTTGCGCCAGCAAGTCGCGCCCACGGTCGTCGGTGCCGAAAAGGTTGTCGCGCGACGGCTCCGCTGGGTTGGGAAATTTCGCGAAGTAGTTGAGCGTCTTCGGCCCGTAGGGGTTGGGCGCGTAAAGCGCCCAGTTCGGCCCTTGCGTAATGCGCTCGCGGATGAATGGGTCGAGGTAGTCGGCTGGTGTCTCGAAGTCGCCGCCGAAGGTCTTTTCGGCGTAGTCGCGCATCACCGGAAAGTACGTTTGGCCTTCGTATCGAACCACCAGCGGCTTGTCGGTCGACAGCAATTCGGCGAACAGGCTCAGTACGACGAGGATGCTGAAAAGCACGAGACTCCAAAACCCGAGCGGGTTGCGTCGAAAGCGCCGCCACGCGCGCCGCCTCGGTGACAGCGACGGGGCTGAGCGCACAGGCGCCACGATCGTGTTCACGGGCTCAGTCAAACTTCACTCTCGGATCGACCCACACGTAGCAAAGATCGCTGATGAGCTTGGTCACCAGGCCAATCAGGGTGAAGAGGTAAAGCGTGCCGAGGACCACCGGGTAATCACGACGGATCACGCTCTCATAGCTCAGCAAGCCCAGCCCGTCGAGAGAGAACAGCGTTTCGATAAGCAACGATCCGGTGAAGAACGCACCGATGAAAGCCGCCGGAAAGCCCGTGATGATCGGGATCAGCGCATTGCGAAACACATGCTTCCACAGCACCTGCCGCTCCGACAGACCTTTGGCGCGCGCGGTCAGCACGTATTGCTTACGGATCTCTTCGAGGAACGAGTTCTTGGTGAGCATGGCGGTCACCGCAAAACTGCCGAGCACCATCGCGGTGATGGGCAAGGTGATGTGCCACAGATAGTCGACGATGCGTGCGCCCCAGGTCATGCTGTCCCAGTTAGACGAGGTGAGCCCGCGCAGCGGAAACCACTGCAACTGCCCGCCGAAGATCACCAGCAGCGCCACCCCGAGCACGAAGCCGGGAATCGCATAACCGACAAGCACGACCAGCGTGGTCACGAAGTCGAAGCGAGAACCGGCGCGTACCGCTTTGGCAACGCCCAGCGGCACCGCGATAAGGTAGCTGATGAAGAAGGTCCACAACCCGAGGCTGATCGACACCGGCAGCTTTTCTTTCACCAGTTGCCAGACGTCCTTGCGCTGATAGAAGCTCTGCCCGAGATCGAAACGCGCGAAAGATTTCAGCATGCCCCAGAAGCGCTCAATCGGCGGCTTGTCGAAGCCATAAAGCTGCTTGATTTCTTCGATGCGCTTGGCATCGAGTCCCTGCCGCCCGCGATAACCTGCACCGCTCGAAGCGGCACGCTCACCGCCCGAGTCACGGCCTTGCAGCTGCGAGACCATTTGCTCTACCGGCCCGCCGGGCACGAACTGGGTCACCACGAACGTCAGGATGAGTACGCCGAGCAGCGTCGGCACCATCAGCAACAAGCGTTTGAGGATATAGCTGGCCATTGGCGTTGATCTACTTGTTGGAAGGCGACGCCCACCAGGTCGCCATCGCCCACGAATCGGGCTGATAGAACGGCGGCAGGGTCGGCGGCAGCACAAAGCCGGCCGGCCGATAGCCGACCAGGAACGCATCGCTGTACCACTGCGGGATGGAGTAGTAACCATGCGACAACACGCGGTCGAGCGAGCGCATCGCGGCGGTTAGCTCGGGGCGCGTCGTGGCCTGCACCACCTTCTGCAGCAGCGCATCGACCGCCGGATCGGCGATGCCCCAGATGTTCGATGAGCCGGTCGTGGCCGCCGCTTTGGAACCGAACAGCTCGAACATCTCGCCGCCCGGCGCATTGCTGCCAGGCAGTCGCACCGTGGTCATCTCGAACTCGAAGTTGTCCATGCGCTGCTGGTACAGCGAGCCATCGACGGTGCGCACCCGCAGGTCGATGCCCAGCTTGCTCAGCGACGTTTGCAGCGGGGTGATGAGCCGAATCAACGATGCCTGGTTGTTGAGCAGCTCGATGTCGAAGACCTCGTTCTTCGCATTGCGCAGCGCGCCGTCGCGATATGTCCAGCCGGCTTGTGCCAGCAGCAGTTGCGCTTGCCGCAAGTTGTCGCGCAAGCTCGCCGGCGGCAGGGTCGTCGGCGACACGACAGCGGGCCCGAACACATCGGGCCGCAACTCCTTGCGCAAGGGTTCGAGCAATCCCAGCTCGTCCGAGGTCGGCGACCCCGACGCATGAAATTCGCTGTTTGGGAAATAGCCGTCCACGCGTTTGTAGAGGCCGTAGAAAAGCTGCCGGTTGAGCCATTCGAAGTCCATCGCCAAGCCAATCGCTTGTCGCACCCGCACGTCCTGAAACTTCGGGTTGCGCAGGTTGAACACGTACCCCTGAAAGTCGCCAGGGTTGCGGTTCTCGAAGACCTGCTTTTTGACCTCGCCCGAATCGAACTGCTTGCCTCTGTATTGCCGCGCCCAATTGCGCGAAATGAACTCGCGCATGAAGTCGAACTCGCCGGCTTTGAGGCCTTCGAAGCGCGCCGTCTCGTCGAGGTAGAGCTTGAACGTCAGTCGGTCGAAGTTGAACTGCCCCTTGCGCACCGGCAACTGCGCGCCCCAGTAGCTCGGGTCACGTAAATAGGTGATATCGCGCCCTAGCCTCGCGCTGGCTGGCTTGTACGGTCCGGACGCAATCGGCACATCGCCGGTGATCTGATCGAACGGCTTGCCGCCGCCCCACGCACGGCTGAACACCGCCATGCCGCCTACCACCAGCGGCAACTCGCGATTGGGGTTGGCAAACTCGAACCGCACGGTGCGCTCGTCGACAGCCACCGCTCGCTTCACCTCCGCGTAGATCGTTCGAAACTGGGGAGCGGCCAGCTTGCCGGTCAGCGTCTCGAACGAATGCACCACGTCGGCGGCCAGCACTGGCGAACCATCGTTGAAGCGCGCCCTCGGCCGCAGTCTGAAAGTAGCGGACAGCATGTCGGGCGCCACAGTGACGTCTTCGGCGAGCAAGCCGTATGCGGTCGTGGCTTCTTCTGAATTGCCAGTGAGCAAGCTCTCGAACACCAACAGCCCCAGTCCTGCCGGCGCGGTGCCCTTGAGCGTGAACGGGTTGAACTTGTCGAAGTTGGTGACCGCGATCGGCGGCACCATGCGCAACTCCCCGCCTTTGGGTGCGTCGGGGTTGACGTAACCGAAATGCGTGAAGCCTTCGGGGTATTTGATATCGCCGAATTGTGCGTAGGCATGGGCTGCCCACGAGGGGGCTGCCACGAGCATCCACAGACAAAGCAGCCAACATCGCATGCGAGAATTCTGCACAAGATTTATGTGAGGCAAATTTATGGGCTTTCTTTCGGGCAAGAAACTGTTGATCACAGGCGTGCTGAGCAACCGCTCCATCGCCTACGGCATCGCCAGAGCGTGCCACCAGCAAGGCGCAGAACTGGCATTCAGCTACGTCGGCGATCGCTTCAAGGACCGTACCGCCGACTTCGCGAAAGAGTTCGGCTCCACGCTGATCTTCGATTGCGACGTGAGCGACGACGCGCAAATCGACAAGCTGTTCGCCGACCTGTCGCAAAGCTGGCCCAAGTTCGACGGCTTCGTGCACAGCATAGGCTTCGCGCCGCGCGAAGCGATCTCGGGCGACTTCCTGGAAGGCATCACGCGCGAAGGCTTTCGCATCGCACACGACATCAGCGCCTACAGTTTTCCGGGCATGGCCAAGGCGGCACTGCCCTATCTCAACGACAAGTCGGCGTTGCTGACACTGACCTACCTCGGCGCGATTCGCGCGCTGCCCAACTACAACACGATGGGTCTTGCCAAGGCGTCGCTCGAAGCCTCGGTGCGCTATCTCGCCGGCTCGCTCGGGCCCAAAGGCATGCGCGTCAACGGCATCAGTGCCGGACCAATCAAGACGCTGGCGGCCAGCGGTATCAAGGGCTTCGGCAAGATCCTGTCGGCCGTCGCCGAAGTGTCGCCGTTGCGGCGCAACGTGACCATCGAAGACGTCGGCAACGTCGCTGCGTTCTTGTTGAGCGATCTGGCAAGCGGCGTGACGGCCGAAATCACCTATGTCGACGGTGGCTTCAGCCAGGTCGTCGGCGGAATCGACGAACCGGCATCCTGACCGGTCCCGTCGCGGAGAGAGTGCCTGGGAGGGCCATATGAAACGGCGCATTTTTCTATCCGCGGCTTTCGCTGCTGCGGTCACTACAGCCACGAGTGTCACATCGCTGGCTCCTGCCGCCTACGCGCGCGAGCCGGCACCACCGCTGATGCTGGCCGAGGTGTACCGCCGCGGCATGTCGCTCGACGGCTTCTGGGTCAGCGAGAAGTACGACGGCGTTCGAGGCTACTGGGATGGCAAGCAGTTGTGGACGCGCGGCGGAGAGCGCGTGACAGCGCCCATCTGGTTCACTGCGCCACTGCCTCGCACGCCGCTCGACGGTGAGTTGTGGGCCGGACGTGGCCAGTTCGAGCGTGCGCTCTCGACCGTGCGCAGCCAAACGCCCAACGACGCTGCCTGGCGCGAGATGCGCTTCATGGTGTTCGACTTGCCAGCCCAACCCGGCACTTTCGACCTCCGGCTGGCCGCGCTGAAAAAGCTGCTGCCAATCACCAGCGCGCCCTGGGTGATGCCGGTGGCTCAAGAGCACACGACCACGCATGCCGACTTGCAGGCCCTGCTCGACAAGACCGTCAAGCTGGGCGGCGAGGGGCTGATGCTGCATCGCGGCGCGTCGCTCTATCGCGGCGAGCGCAATGGCGACTTGCTCAAGTTCAAACCCTATGACGATGCCGAGGCGCGCGTGGTCGAGCAACTGCCGGGAAAGGGCCGACACACCGGTCGACTCGGCGCCTTGCTGGTCGAGACACCCGGAGGGCGACGCTTCAAGCTCGGCGGCGGCTTCACCGATGCGCAGCGCGATAACCCGCCGGCAGTGGGCGCCTGGGTGACCTACCGCTTCAACGGTGCAAACGCCAGCAGACTGCCGCGCTTCGCACGATTTTTGCGGGTGCGGGAAGAAGGCCCGACCTGAAATCGGCGCCGCTCGATCAGGGCGCGATGCCTTGCCTGAGCTTCGCTTCGATATCGTCGATCACCGGCAGCAAATCGGCCACGCTGTCTATCACGTAGTGGGCGCCTGATGCCTTCAGCTTGGCGGTGGCGATCTGCCTGAGCGCATCCTGGCTGGCAGCGTCGAGTGCCTGCCATTCAGCCAGCGACAGGCCGACCGCGTTGCCGCTCACAGCCAGCCCCACTGTCCAGGTGCCGGCATGGATGCCCTCTTCGATCCCGACGCCCGTGTCGTCGACCTTGACCACGCTCGACGGTGGCCACACGCCGATGTCGGCAAAGGTGCGGTACATCATCAACGGCGAGGGCCGCCCGGCTGCCAGATCCCCGGCGCAAACCAGGTTGTCCGGCACGTAGCCGCCAGCGGCAGCGATGGGCGTCACGACTTCCATGATCGGCCGGTTGTATCCGGTGGTCGAACCGATCTTGAGCCCGCGCGCGCGCAGCGTGTTCACCATCTCGACCGCGCCCGGAATGAAGTCTGCGAAGTCGGCCACGACGGCAGCATTCATCGGCGTGAAGACTTCATACAGGTGGTCGACGTCGGCATCGGTGAGCGGCCGGCTGAAACGCTTTTGCCACTGCGCGGCGATGCGCGGCAATGTACCGAGCGCCTTGATGTGGTCCCACTTGGCCACGCCCATCGGCCCGCGCGCTTCGTCGACGGTGATCACGATGCCGAACTTTTCGAACAGACGCACGAAGGCGCCCATTGGCGCGCAGGAACCGAAGTCGAGGATGGTGCCGGCCCAGTCGAAAACGACGGCGCTGAGGTGGTGGGGCAATGCGGCGGAAGAAGTGGTCATGGAAGTTTGTCTCGGGAAAATCTACCAACCGGCGAAGACATCCTCGGCAATGCCAAAAGCGGTGCTGGCACCGGTGCCGCTGGTGACCAGCACCAGCCGCGTAGCGTCGTCAGGCTTGTCGATCAGGCAGTCGGTTCTGGCGGATGAAGGATAGGTTCCGACCCAGCGCTCGGTCACTTTGGCCTGCTGCAACTTCAGGGTCTTGTGCAGGTGACCGAGGATGAGATCGTCCACGCGCTGATCGGCAAAGGGTTCCGGCGCGGCGCCGTAATGATGCGAATCGCCGACGACCAGCGAGCCGTCGGCGCTCTGCACCACGATCAGGTGAACGCCGTTGTCGAGCGACTCGCCCTCCTCGCGGCGCATCTGTTCGAGCAGCAGTGCCGCGGCCGGCAGCTTGCTGTAGCCGTGATAGCGCACCAGGCTCAGATCGGACATCACAGAGCCGGGCAAACGGAAGCCGGGCTCGGGCTGAACGCGCAGCATGTGCAACTGGCACAGCGTGAGCTTGTGCAGCGCCAGTCGTTCCGCGAAGAGGCCGTGCAAGTCGGTGTTGGTGCAGACGACCACGCGCTCCGCATGCAGGGTGGCGAGCGAGGTGCGCACTCGCGGCGTGGCGACTTCGAGTACCGCTTCGCCGAAGCGAAACACCACGCCCAACGATGCGGCCAGCCACTTGGCAAGCAGACCGATGGCGGTGCGCGATTCGACCCGCATCTCGTGAGGGCTGTAGAGCACCGCTTGGGCGCCCTCGAGTTGCATGACCGGCGCGCGCCGCATGGCCTCGCTGATGTCGAGCAGCTCGCAACCGTCTCCCATTGGTGTGGCCATGAACTCCTCGAGCACCTTCAACGCCTGGGGGCGAAAAGCGCTCAGGTACAGGCCGTGATGCAACACGGCGATGCCCGCTTGCGGGGCGACCTCGCCCCACACTTCCCGCGCGCGGCGGGCACGGCGCCAGGTGTCGCCTTCGCCCTGGCCGGTGACTGTGATGAAGCCGAAGTTGCGGATCGATGCACCGACGCACGCGGCGTCGCGTTCGAGCACACAGACTTTCAACCCGCGCTTGGCCGCCGTGTACGCGTGAGCCAGGCCGACGATGCCGGCACCCACCACGATGAGATCGAATTTCGTTTCGGAAGAGGTCATGATGAGGAAGAAGGAAGCCCACGCGCCAACCGCAGCACCGGCCAGTGCCGCTGCTGCGCTTCGACCGCGAGGCGAGCATCGGGATCGACCACGACAGGCTGGCCGACCACCAGCAACAGCGGCAGGTCGTTGATCGAATCGCTGTAGAAAAAAGCACGCGCGAGTTGCGCGTCGAGGCCATCGGTCGTGTCGTCACGCGCTGCCAGCCAGTTGCGCAAGCGCATGACCTTGCCCTCGCGCATATTGAGCACATCGCGCGTGCGGCCAGCAAAACGGCCATTGGCAAGCACTTCGAGCTCGGTCGCGATCACATGCTCGAAGCCAAGTTCGCCCGCAGTCAGTTCGACAAGAAAGCGACTCGTCGCGCTGGTCAGCACCAGCAGATCGCCACGATCGCGATGTTGCTGGACGAGTTCGCGTGCCGCGTCCGGAATGCGCGGACTAATCACTTCGTTCATGAACGCAGCGCGCGTCGGCGACCACTCGGCCGGACTGCGGCCCTCGAAGGTGGAAGCGAAAAATTCACAGAACTCGCCCGGCGCTGCTTCGCCTGCGTGATAACGCCGGTCCATGTCGGCGTTGCGCTGAGCGAAGCAGTCGCCGAGCAGGCCGCGTCTCACCAAAAAGTCGGCCCACAGTACCTCGCTGTCGCCGGTCAGCAAGGTGTTGTCGAGATCGAACAGGGCCAGAGTTTGCATGGGCGTGGACATCGCAGTGGACCGCATCAACGGTTAGGCGCCCGCCAGGCTTGCGTGCGTCGGTCGATCCACTTGCCGAGCGCCATGTACAGCAAGGTGACGACCAGCGAGGTTACGGCGATGAGCACCGCCATCGCGGCGGCCGGGCCGGTGTCGCCGGCTTCGTCGAGGTTCAATATCGCGACGGCCGCCACCTTGGTGTCGGGTGAGTACAAAAACACCACGGCCGAGATCGTCGTCATCGCGTTGATGAAAAAGTAGCGCGACACATCCAGCAAGGTCGGCAGGCAGATCGGCAGCGTGACACGCCAGAAGGTCTTGTAGAACGGCACCTTGAGCGAAGCCGAGACCGACTCGAATTCCGGGTCGATCGACTTCAACGCGGTGACCATCGTCAGATGGCCCGTCGTGTAGAAATGGACGATCGTGCAGAGCACCAGAATGCCCAGCGACTGGTACATGAAGTTCAACGGATTGGCAGGTGCGTTGAAGAAGAAGATGTAGCCCAAGCCGAGCACCAGGCCCGGTACCGCCATCGGCAGCATTGCCATCAACCGGATCACGGGCCGCGCCCAGCCGAGCCCGCGCGTCTTCTCCAGCAGGTAGGCGCCGATAAAGACGACGATGGTGCCGATCACCGCCGTGCATGCCGCCAGCTTGAGGCTGTTGAGCATCGCGTCGCCCAGTTCGGCATCGACCAAACCTGACACGTAGTGCGAGAAGCTGGGTGTCAGGTTGTACGGCCAGAGCGTCGCGAACGATGCGAACACCGCCATGAAGAACATGGCAAGCATGAGCGCGACGATCACGCTGCAGTAGATCGTCATCGCCAGGTCGAAGCGGCGCGATGGCCGCGGCACCAGCGCCACCGCGCGCGCCGACAAGACCGACACTTGCTTTCGCTGCACGAAGTAATCGATGGCGAAAGTGAGCGCAGCCGGCGTCAGCAAGAACAGCGCGACGACCGCGCCACGCTGAAAGTCCTGCTGACCGATGACAAGCTTGAAGACGTCGGTCGCCAGCACATTGAAATTGCCGCCGACTACCTTCGGGATGCCGAAGTCGGTCATCACCAGGGTGAAGCTCACCAACCCCGAGGAGATCAGCCCGTACTTGGCACCCGGCAGCGTGATGGTGAAGAACTTCCGCACCGTGCTCGTGCCCAGCGCATCGGCCGCTTCGTACAGCCGCGCATCGGCCAGCGTGAGCGCCGTGACCAGGATCATCAACACGTGCGGGAAAACGGAGAAGCACTCCGCCAGCACGATGCCCGACGGTCCGTAGATGCCGGTGAATCCGAGCGCGAGCCAGAAGTCCTTGGCAACACCTTGATTGCCGAACCAGTAGATCAGCGAGATGGCCGACAGCAGCGACGGCGCCAGCAGGGGAAGCAGCGTGATGGTGCGAAAGAGCGACTTCAACGGCATGCAGCTTCGCGTGAGCGCATAGGCGAAGGTGAATGCCAGCGGCACCACGATGATCATCACCAGCACCGACACCCAGGTGCTGTGCCAGAGGCTCTGCATCAGCGCAGGCGACGCGATGTAGCCACCGAACGCGCTCACGCCCGAAGCAGCGCCATCGGGTGTCTCCAGCGCCTTAGAAAGAATAAACAGCAGCGGCGCCACAAGTCCGATGGTGAGCAAGGCGACTGTGAACAGCAGCGCCAAATGCGACATTCGATCGACCCAATAGACGCGTTGCTTCAGCGGGGGCGCGACCCGTACGATCGACGCGGCTGACAGTGCGGGGAATGCTGACATCGAGTTCTCGCACTATCGCGGTCGCGTCAGGCAGCAGCTGCCATGGCAGACACGGGAGCCACGGAATGCATGGGGGAAAGAGGAAACACCCGCAGCCGATCGGCCCGCAGCGCGAAGCGCACGCTGGCACCTTCGCGCACGCCGAACTCGTCCATCTGGTTGAGCGAATACTGCAGAAGCAACGGCTGCCCGGGGATGCCGAGCACGTCGACTTCGGCCAGGCAATTGCCGCCCAGGAATTCAATGTGCCGCACAGTGCCCTCGCATCGCATCGGATCGTCGTCGAGCACGTTGCCGACCACCCGGTCTTCCGGACGAAGGTAGAGCGCGACGTCGCGGCCGGGCCTGAAGTCCGCGCCATGACCGGCCGCCGTCTTCAGACGCATGTCGCCACAGCGAAACCAGTGATCGCCCTCCGCCACTGCGGTCAGCCGATTCACCTTGCCGACGAAATCAGCAACGAAGGGAGATGCCGGTTCGCGGTACACCTCTAGCGGCGTGCCGATCTGCTCGATCACACCGTGGTTCATCACCACGATGCGGTCGGCCACCGACAGCGCTTCTTCCTGGTCGTGCGTGACCATCACGGTCGTCACGCCCAACTCGCGTTGAAGCGACCGGATTTCGTTGCGCAGATGCACCCGTACGATGGCGTCGAGCGCAGAGAGCGGCTCGTCGAGTAGCAGCAGGCCTGGCGACGTCGCGAGCGCACGTGCCAGCGCGATGCGCTGCTGCTGCCCTCCCGACATCTGTGCCGGGTACTTGCCGCCGCTGCCCGGCAAGCCGACCAGCTTGAGCAGCTCTTCGACCCGCTGCGCGATCTGCGACCTGCTCTGCTTGCGGTTGACCAGCCCGTAGCCGACGTTCTGAGCCACCGTCAGGTTGGGAAAGAGCGCATACGACTGGAACATGATTCCGTAGTCGCGCCCGGCTGGCGGCAGCACAGAAACGTCACGGCCGGCCTGCAGGATGGTGCCAGCCGATTGCGTCTCGAGCCCCGCGATGATGCGCAGCAACGTGGTCTTTCCGCAGCCCGACGGCCCGAGGAAACAGACGAACTCGCCCTGTCGAATCGACAGATCGATGCCGTCCAACGCATTGAACGCGCCGAAGCTTTTGCGGATGCCCTTCAGCTGAAGGTAGTCGTTGACTGCAACCATTGCGATGACCTTCGCTGGCTTGCTTGGCTTACTTGGCCTTGGGCTCGCTCTTGGCGTCGTAGCGTTTAGACCATTCGGCCAGCGTCGCAGCGCGGCCCGCAGCGGCCTTGTCGAAGTCGAGCTTGATCAAACGTGACTCGTAGTCGGCCGGGATGTTTGCCAGCTTGGGCGCCACGCCCGGCTGCGCTGTGATCGCGAAGTTCTTGCCGTAGAGGATCATCGCGTCCTTCGACGAAGCCCAGTCGGCGAGCTTCTTCGAAGCTTCAAGCTTTTTGGTGCCCTTGTAGATCGCGAAGCCTTCGAGGTCCCAACCGAGGCCTTCCTTCGGGAACACCAGGTCGATCGGTGCGCCCTTGGTCTTGTTCATGTGTGCGCGGTATTCGAACGAAATGCCCGCCACGTATTCACCGGCCGACGCCATGGTGCACGGCTTGGACCCCGAGTGCGTGTATTGGCCGATGTTCTCGTGCAGCGCGTCCATGAACTTCCAGCCACCGCCCTTGCCGCCGTCGTCGCCCCACATCTGCAACCACGACACGACGTCGAGGTAACCAGTCCCTGAAGAGGCGGGATTGGGCATCACGACCTGGCCCTTGTAGATTGGGTTGGTCAGGTCTTTCCAGGTCGTCGGGATCGGCAGGTTCTTCTTCTTGGCCTCGACGGTGTTGAAGCAGACCACTGCACCGAACACGTCCATGCCCCACCAAGCCGGTGGCGATGCCTTGTCCCGGTACTGCGACATGATCGCGTCGAGGTTCAACGGCGCATAGGGCTCGAGCATGCCGTCGCGCTTGAACAGCGCCAGGCTGGTGGCTGCCACACCCCAGATGGCGTCGGCTTGCGGGTTGGCTTTTTCGGCGAGCAGCTTGGCGGTGATGACGCCGGTCGAATCGCGCACCCACTTGATTTCAATGTTGGGCTCGACCTTGTTGAATGCTTCCTGGTAGGCCTTCAGCTGGTCGGTTTCGAGCGCGGTGTAAACGGTCAGCTGGGTTTTCTGCGCCCATGCGCCGGCGGCACACGCCAGACCGAGCAGGCCAACAATCAGGGACTTTGCGAACTTCATTTAAGGGGCTCCTGGATCTAAAGAAAATCGAAGATGGACTCTGCCGGACCGACACGACATATTCGTGACACGAAGGCAAAGCAAAATCGGGGCCCGATCGAAAACTTAGTTTATTGTCTTTTGTAAATTGTAGACAATCTCGAATGACTAACCTACGATCGATCATGGTCAAAAAGATATCCAGCAGTCCCGCCATCGCACAGCTTCAGGGCAATTCGCTCGCGAATCTGGTGCAGGTCGAGATCGAACGCATGATTCTGGATGGCGAGTTGTCGTCGGGTTCCAAGCTGACGGAAGCCACGCTGGCAGAGCAACTCGGCGTATCGCGCGGCCCGGTGCGCGAAGCTTTTCGCATGCTCGAGGAAGCTGGATTGGTTCGTACCGAAAAGAACCGCGGCGTGTTCGTGCGCGATGTGCCGATCGAAGAAGCGCTGGAGATCTTCGAATTGCGCGCCGTCTTGGATCTTCATGTGGGACGCAAACTTGCGGAAGGGATCAGCACCGCAGAAGTCCGCGAGTTGCGCCAGCTGACCGACGCCATGGACCAGGCCGTGAAGGCCGACAACGCGCACGACTACCACCGCTTCAACCTGAAGTTCCATGACCGCTTGCTCGAACTCGCCGGCAATACCAAGCTCACGTCGACGTATCGCAAGCTGGTCAACGAACTCTCGCTGTTCCGACGCCAGAACCTCACCAACGAATCGATGACGGTCTACTCGCGGGAGCATCGTTTGATCGTTAAGACCATCGCAGCGGGCGAGCCTGAGGCAGCCGGCCAGGCGATGTACCAGCATGTGATGAACAGCCGCGAACGCACCCTGCGCAACTACGAGGCCAAGCAGGCAGACGCATTGAAGGCTGCGGTCCTGAACGCTGGCAATGCAGTTAAATCGAACGCCACCGTGGAGGCCTGACCCATGGCACTGACACTGCAAGACATCGACACGCTCTTTACTCGCCACGGCGCCGCGCAATACAGCGGCGAGCCGGTCACGCAGCTCGAACATGCACTTCAAAGCGCCTACCTCGCAGAACAGGCCGGTGCCGACGACGAACTGGTGACGGCTGCCTTGCTGCACGACCTCGGCCACCTGCTCAACGACCAGGGCGAGACGCCGAGCCTGCGCGGCGTCGACGATGTGCACCAGTACTTCGCCCTTCCCTTTCTTCGCGGCGTGTTCGGCGAGCGCGTGCTGTGCGCGATCAAGTGGCACGTCGATGCAAAGCGCTACCTGTGTGCGACGCGACGCGACTATTGGGCCAGCCTGTCGGCCGACTCCAAGCGCAGCCTCACGTTGCAAGGCGGCGTCTTTTCAGCCGAGCAGGCGGCGCAGTTCATCGCGCAAGAGAACGCGCCCGAGGCGGTGCAATTGCGACTGTGGGACGACCAGGCCAAATCAGCCGACCTGGTCACTCCACCGCTGGCGCACTACCTCGCGCGCGCCCGCCGCTGCATGGTTCATTGAACACCGTCGCACCGGTGGTGCTCGCTGCAGGACTGACCGCGCCGATCGTGCTCGCCGTGCTGTTCGGCGCGCTGCTGCACGCCAGTTGGAACGCGCTCATCAAGTCGGGCCGCGACAAGCAGCTCGACACGGCGCTGATCCACAGTCTCGGCTTTTTTCTGGCTTTGCCGCTGCTGCTCTACATCGGATTGCCGAGCGCGACGTCATGGCCTTACATCGCCACGTCGACGGCCATCCATCTCGGCTATTACATCGCGCTGGCCGGTGCTTACCGGCATGGCGATCTCGGCCTCACCTATCCCTTGATGCGTGGCACCGCGCCTCTGCTGGTCGCGCTCGGGAGCTTCACCTTCATTGGCGAGCGGCTGTCGCTGGTAGCGTGGATCGGTGTCGCCGTCGTCTGCGCCGGCGTGCTCACACTCGGGCTGTCACGGTCGGCGCTGCACGTCGGCGACGAGTCGCAGCGACGCAAGGCGCTGACCTTTGCGCTCTGCAACGCGGCCATCATCGCGCTCTACACGGTGGTTGACGGTATCGGCGTGCGCGCCTCCGGCAATGCGCTGGCCTACGTCGCAGCGCTGTTCCTGTTCGATGGCATTCCGTACCTGCTGCTGGTCACGTGGCAGCGGCCCGCCGCGCAACGCGGTGCAGCACTGCGCTACATGGCGGGCCGCTGGAAGCTCGCTTCTGTCGGCACGCTGGCGTCGCTCGGCAGCTATGCGATCGCGCTGTGGGCCATGACGCGTGCACCGGTGGCGCTGGTCGCCGCGCTGCGCGAAACCTCGGTGCTGTTCGCAGCCGTCATAGGGACGCTATTGCTGCGCGAGCCCTTCGGCTGGCAGCGCGCCATCGGCACCGTGGTCGTGGTGTGCGGAGTGATCGCGCTGCGCTTCGGCTGAAGCGAAGCGCGATCGTCGCGCGCCCGGTCAGTCCGACGCCGTGACAGCAGCAACAGGTGCTGCGACGCAATCCGCGTAGTAGCGCTTCTTGCCCGTCTCGTCGATCTTCGCCACCAGACCGTGGATATCGGTTTCGAAACCCGGGCACTCGGTGTTGAACTCGCGCGCAAAACGCAGGTAGTCGACGATCTTCTTGTTGAAGACCTCACCCGGAATGAGCAACGGGATGCCCGGTGGGTAGGGCGTGATCAGGCTCGTCGTGATGCGGCCCTCGAGGAAGTCGATCTCGACGCGCTCGGTCTTGCGGTGCGCGATATGCGCGAAGGCATCGCTCGGCTTCATGGCAGGCGTCAGGTCGCTCAGGTACATCTCGGTGGTGAGCTTGGCCACGTCGAAGCGCGCATAGAGCTTGTGTATGTGTTGGCACAACTCGCGCAGGCCGAGGCGCTCGTAGCCCGGATGACTCTGGCAGAACTCAGGGAGGATGCGCCACATCGGCTGATTGCGCGCGTAGTCGTCCTTGAACTGCTGCAGCGCCGTGAGCAGCGTGTTCCAGCGGCCCTTGGTGATGCCGATGGTGAACATGATGAAGAAGCTGTAGAGCCCGGTCTTCTCGACGATGACCCCGTGCTCGGCCAGAAACTTGGTCACCACGCTGGCCGGGATGCCGGTGTCCGCGAAGTTGCCTTCGAGGTCGAGGCCGGGCGTGACGATGGTCGACTTGATCGGGTCGAGCATGTTGAAACCATCGGCCAAATCGCCGAAGCCGTGCCAGTTGCGCGGTGACTTCTTGGTCTTGCGCTTGGCCTCTTTCTCGCCCTTCATGATCCAGTCTTCTGCGCGACCGATGCCTTCGTCGACGAGCTTCTCCGGTCCCCATACCTTGAACCACCAATCGTCCTTGCCGAATTCCTCTTCGACCTTGCGCATGGCACGGCGGAAATCGAGCGCCTCCAGGATGCTTTCTTCGACCAGCGCGGTGCCGCCGGGCGGCTCCATCATGGCGGCGGCTACGTCGCAGCTGGCGATGATCGCGTACTGCGGGCTGGTCGACGAGTGCATCAGGTAAGCCTCGTTGAAGAGGTCACGATCGAGCGCGCGGTTCTGCGAATCCTGCACCAGCACATGGCTGGCCTGGCTGATGCCCGCCAGCAGTTTGTGGGTCGATTGCGTCGCGAACACCAGCGAATCTTTGGGCCGCACGCGCCGCTTGCCCATGGCGTGGTAGGCGCCATAGAACGGATGGAACGCCGCATGCGGTAGCCAGGCCTCGTCGAAATGCAGCGTATCGACATAGCCGTCGAGCATGTTCTTGATGGTCTCGGTGTTGTAGATCACACCGTCGTAGGTCGACTGCGTGAGCGTCATCACGCGCGGCTTCACGGTCTCGGGGTCGCGGTCTTTCAACAGCGGGTTCGCCTTGATCTTGGCCTTGATCGCGCTCTTCTCGAACTCGCTCTTGGGTATCGGTCCGATGATGCCGAAGTGGTTGCGCGTGGGCTTCATGAAGACGGGGATCGCGCCCGTCATGATGATCGCGTGCAGGATGGATTTATGGCAGTTGCGGTCGACCACCACCACGTCGTCGGGCGCCACCGTGTGGTGCCACACCATCTTGTTGCTGGTGCTGGTGCCGTTGGTCACGAAGAAGCAATGGTCGGCGTTGAAGATGCGCGCCGCATTGCGCTCGCTGGCCGCCACCGGGCCGGTGTGGTCGAGCAACTGCCCCAGCTCTTCGACCGCGTTGCAGACGTCGGCACGCAACATGTTCTCGCCGAAAAACTGATGGAACATGCGTCCCACCGGGCTCTTCAAGAACGCCACGCCGCCCGAGTGGCCCGGGCAATGCCACGAGTACGAACCGTCCTCGGCGTAGTCGATCAGCGCCTTGAAGAACGGCGGCTGCACGCCCTCCAGATAGCTCTTGGCTTCGCGGATGATGTGGCGCGCCACGAACTCCGGCGTGTCCTCGAACATGTGGATGAACCCGTGCAACTCGCGCAGGATGTCGTTGGGAATGTGACGCGCCGTCTTGGTTTCGCCGTAGATGTAGATCGGCACGTCGGCGTTCTTGCGCCGCACCTCTCCGATGAAGGTGCGCAGATTGAGTACCGCAGGATCGAGGTCGGGGCCAACGGTGAACTCCTCGTCGTCGATCGACAGGATGAACGCGCTGGCGCGGCTTTGCTGCTGCGCGAACTGGCTCAGGTCGCCGTAGCTCGTCACGCCCAGCACCTCGAAGCCCTCGCCGACGATCGCTTCCGCCAATGCGCGAATGCCAAGGCCCGAGGTGTTCTCGGCGCGGTAGTCCTCGTCGATGATGACAATCGGAAAACGAAATTTCATGTGCGGGGTCCGGCAGGCAAAAGAGCCGCGAAGTGTAAGGAATTCGCGTGACGGCTGCCGGACCATCTATCAGACAATAGGGGCCAACAACAACGAAGAGGCTTCAATGGCGAACTCATCGGTCTGGTGGCTCATTGCGGGCGCAGCCATCGTGCTCGAGTTGCTGTCGGGCACCGTCTACCTTTTGCTGCTGAGCGCGGGCTTCGCTTCGGCTGCCATCGCGGCGCATCTGGGCTTCGGTCTGACCACCCAAATCATCGTCGCGGCAATCGTCGGCGTAGGCGCCGTGCTTACCTGGCATCTGATTCGACGTGGCCGCCCTGCCCCGCTCGACAGTGCATCGAACCCCGACGTGAACATGGACATCGGCGAAAAGGTGCAGGTCGATGCGTGGAACTCCGACGGCACGGCGACGGTCCGCTACCGCGGCGCGCAATGGACCGTGGTGCCGCGCCCCGGACACACGCCAGCGCCAGGAGAGCATCGCGTGACCGAAGTCATCGGCAGCCGGCTGGTCGTTGACAAGATCTGAAAAACATAAACCCAAGGAGATAGCAGATGGATTACGCAGTCCCCCTCGTCATATTGATCATCGCGGTGATCTTCATCAGCCAGTCCGTGAAGTTCGTGCCGCAGCAAAACGCCTGGGTGCGCGAGCGCCTCGGCAAGTACCACAGCACGATGACGCCTGGCGCCAACTTCCTTATTCCGTTCATCGACAAGGTCGCCTACAAGCACAGCCTGAAAGAAATCCCGCTCGACGTACCGAGCCAGATCTGCATCACGCGCGACAACACGCAGCTGCAGGTCGACGGCATCCTGTACTTCCAAGTGACCGACCCGATGCGCGCGAGCTACGGTTCTTCGAACTACATCATGGCGGTGACGCAGCTGGCGCAAACATCGTTGCGTAGCGTGATCGGCAAACTGGAGCTCGACAAGACATTCGAGGAGCGCGACATCATCAACGCGCAAGTGGTGCAAGCCATCGACGAGGCCGCGCTCAACTGGGGCGTGAAGGTGCTGCGCTACGAGATCAAGGACCTGACGCCTCCAAAGGAAATTTTGCTGGCCATGCAGGCGCAGATCACCGCCGAGCGCGGCAAGCGCGCGCTCATCGCTGCCTCCGAAGGTCGTCGACAAGAGCAGATCAACATCGCCACCGGCGAGCGCGAGGCTTTCATCGCGCGCTCCGAAGGCGAGAAGCAGGCGCAGATCAATAACGCCCAGGGCGAGGCGGCTGCCATCACCGCAGTCGCTGATGCAACGGCTTTTGCCATCGAGCGTGTTGCCGCTGCAATCCGCCAGCCGGGCGGTGAACAAGCTGTGCAGCTGAAGGTGGCCGAGCGCGCAATCGATGCCTACAGCAAGGTAGCAGCCGATTCGAAGACCACGCTGATCGTGCCCAGCAACATGACCGAGACCTCGGCGCTCATCGCATCGGCTATGCGAATGGTGCAAGCCGCAAAAACCAGTCCCGGAGCCGGTTAGAATCACGGCCTGCTGGAGCGGTGGATGAGCGGTTTAAGTCGCACGCCTGGAAAGCGTGTGAGGGTTAATACCCTCCGCGGGTTCGAATCCCGCCTGCTCCGCCAGCGATGCGATTCACGTCGCATCAGGTCATTCCAAAAACCTGCTGAAAGCCCCGTTCGCGGGGCTTTTTTGCGTCTGGGCTCCGAGGAGCCTAGTGGTACTGCGCCATGAAATTTGCCAACGCGCGCAGCTGGTCGTCCGCCAGCGGATACACCACATCGGCCATCGCGGCCACGCCGCCGCCGGTTCGCTTGCCGGCCTTGAAGTCGCGCAACGCCTTGAGCAAATAGTCTTCGCGCTGGTTAGCCGTTCGCGGCGTTGCCTGGGTGCCCGAATAGTCGTCCTTGTGGCACGAGGCACAGCGGTTTTGTTGCGCCAGTTTGAGGCCGACCGCGTACATCGACTGATCGCCCGAAGCTGTGGCGCGCGGCGGTGGCGCCATCGCGGCAAAGTGCTTGGACAGCACCCGGATGTCATCGTCGCTCAGACTCGCCGCCAGTGGCTGCATCACCGCGGACTTGCGCGTGCCCGTCCTGAAGTAAACGAGTTGCCACTGAAGAAAACTTTCCGGTTGACCTGCCAGCGACGGCGTCTCCGGCATCTGCGAAATGCCGACGGTGCCATGGCACGCGATGCATGTTTCTGCCTTGGCCGACGCAGCGGGCAGGTCGGCAGCGTGAGCCGCGCCGCTCAACGCAGCTGACGTTGCAAACGCGGCCAACGCGGCCCACAGCCGCACCGGTGCCATCACACCCATCGCTTTACTCCAGCCATTGAGCGCGCCTCTCGTTATTTGCCGTAGCTGATGCGATACACCGCACCCGCCCAGTCGTCAGCGACGAGCAGCGATCCATCGGCCGCCACCACCACGTCCGCCGGCCGACCGCTGTAAGCCTGATCACCCGTGATCCAGCCGGTTGCGAACGTCTGCTGCTTGATCTTTTTCCCCTGCGCATCGGTCGTGACGCGGACGATCTCGCCGCCCCTGTACTTGTGACGGTTCCATGAGCCGTGGTTCGCAATGAAGATGTTGTTGGCGTACTCGGCCGGGAATTGCTTGCCGGTGTAGAACTTCATCCCCAGCGGTGCCACGTGCGCGCCGAGCTTCAAGGCCGGCGGCGTGAACTCGGAGCACTTGTGGCCCATCGCATATTTCGGGTCGGGCATGTCGCCCTGGTGGCAATACGGATAGCCGTAGTGCGCGCCGATTTTTGCCACATGGTTGAGCTTGTCACTCGGCATGTCGTCGCTAACCCAGTCGCGCGCATTCTCGGTAAACCAGTAGTCGCCGGTGCGCGGATCGATGTCGCCGCCCACGCTGTTGCGCACGCCGATGGCGACCATCTCCGCCTCGCCGGTTGCCGGATTGATGCGCCGCACTTGCGACAGGCTCGTTGGTGGCAAGCACACGTTGCACGGCGGGCCGAAGGGCACGTAGAGCCAGCCCTGCTTGTCGAAGGTCAGGTACTTCCAGCCGTGGGCCGCATAAGCCGGCATGTCGTTGTAGACGACCTTGCCTTCGGGCATCTTGTCGAGGTTGGCCTCGGCATTTTCGTACTTCAGGATCTTGTCGATGTCGACCACGTACAGCGCACCATCGCGATACGCGACGCCGGTCGGCATCTTCAGACCAGTGATGATCGGCTTCACGGTTTTTCCGTTGTCCGTGATGGCATAGACGGTGCCCACGCCGAAAGAGCCGACGAAAAGCGTGCCCTTGTCACCCCACGCCATCTGGCGCGCGCTGTTCACGCCGGCTGCATACACGTTGATCTTGAAACCCTTCGGCAACTTGATTGCCTTCAGGTTCTTTTCGAGGTCGGCCATCGATGCCGGCAAGGCCGGACCGGATGGCGGCGCAAGACCCTTTTGAGATTGGGTTTCGTCACCGAGAAACCAGTCCGCGGGCGGATGTTCCCAGAAGTCTTTTTTGGTGGAGTCGTAGCTCTTGACTGCCTGAGCCTGGGCTTGGGTAGCCGGCAGCACGAAGAGCGCGGCGCACACGCTCGCCACACTGGCCATGGCCCCCAGACCGAGCGGCCGAGCGATGGCACCTGTCACTGATTTGCGCATTTTTGTCTCCTGCTTGTTGTTTGAATGGCAGGTTGATAAAAACACGTCGCTCCTCCGAGCACATCTGTCGTTTTCCCTTACTGACAATGAGGTCGAAAGACCGCTTTTCTCTGGACAAAAAAAGAGGCCCGAAGGCCCCTTTTTGGATTGCCGCGAAGGCTGATCAGCCTCTATCAGCGAACCACAGCGATCTGTTCGCGCTTGCCGGCCTTGTACGTGTACAGGGTCAGCGCGCCGTTCTTGATGTCGCCCTTTTCGTCGAAGGCGATCGGGCCGGTCACGCCCTTGTAGTTGGTCTTGCCAACTTCAGGCAGGTACTTTTCCGGGTCCGACGAACCGGCGCGGACCATGGCGTCGGCCAGGATCTCGACGGCGTCGTACACGTACGGTGCATAGATCTGCACATCGACGCCGTTCTTGGCCTTGAAGTCGGCCTTGAACTTTTCCAGAGGCGCCTTGAAGTCGCCGTCGACACCGCCGGCTTCGGCGCAAACCACCATGTCTTCACCGATCGCATCGCCGGCCAGCTTGGCCAGTTCGCCAGTGCACAGGCCGTCGCCGCCCATGAACTTGACGGTCATGCCGAGTTGCTTGACCTGCTTGAGCATCGGGCCGGCAACCGCGTCCATGCCGCCGAAGAACAGCACGTCGGGCTTGGTGCCCTTGAGCTTGGTCAGGATGGCGTTGAAGTCGGTCGACTTGTCGGTCGTGAACTCATGTCCGACGATGGTGCCGCCCGCCGCCTTGACTGACTTTTCGAACTCTTCAGCCACACCCTGGCCATAAGCAGTGCGGTCGTCGATCACGGCAATATTCTTGCCCTTGAGCGTTTCGACTGCGTACTTGCCCAGCGTGCCGCCGAGTTGCGTGTCGTCGGCCACCACGCGGAACGTGGTCTTGAAGCCTTGACGCGTGTACTTGGGGTTGGTGGCCGATGGCGAGATCTGTGGAATGCCAGCGTCGCTGTACAGCTTGGAAGCCGGGATGGTGGTGCCCGAATTCAGGTGACCGACGATGCCGTTGACCTTGGCGTCGACCAGCTTTTGCGCCACAGCGGTGCCTTGCTTCGGATCGCCAGCATCGTCTTCTGCGAGGAGTTCGAACTTGGCAACCTTGTCGCCGATCTTCAGGTTACGCGAGTTCAGGTCTTCGATGGCCATCTTGGCGCCGAACTCGTTGTCCTTGCCAAGGTGGGCGATCGGGCCGCTGGTCGGGCCGACGTGACCGATCTTGACGATCAGTGCGTCGGCAGGAGGCGCTGCAGCAGGTGCGGCAGCGGTAGTGGCCGCCGGCGCAGCGGCAGGAGCGGCAGCTTCTTCTTTTTTGCCGCAAGCCGCTAGCGTCAGCGCAGCCATTGCGACCGCAGTCACAGTCCATTTCAATTGCATGGGAAACCTCCAGAACATTGATGAAGAATTACGTAAAAACCGGTCTTTCGATCCGGGCGTGAAATTCCGAACAATTTGTTCAGCAAGTTTCGCGCCGCGGACCGGGGACGCCCCTGCGCCAGCCGACCCGGCGCGCAGTTTAGCCGACGGATTGTGGGCCGAAGGCTGGCACAGACCCTGTGTTGTCGGAAAGCTCTTTCGACAGCGCCTCGACCACCAGCGACCGCAAGACGCCTTCAATTTCGCTGCGCAAGCGCGGCACCATCGCA
This sequence comes from Variovorax sp. PAMC28562, assembly GCF_014303735.1. Taxonomy (NCBI): domain Bacteria; kingdom Pseudomonadati; phylum Pseudomonadota; class Betaproteobacteria; order Burkholderiales; family Comamonadaceae; genus Variovorax; species Variovorax sp. PAMC28562. The sequence goes on from NZ_CP060296.1 coordinate 3,851,714, forward strand.
TCGAGCTGTTGCTGAACTGCAGCTGACACCGCGTCGCTCAAACGCTCCTCCAATGACAGGTCGATACGCTGCAGCACGCGGTGCATCAATTGCTCTTCGAGGCCAAACGCATCGGCGTCCGACAAGGCATGTACATCGATGGCGATCCGGTTTTCCGGCGGCGGGCTGGAGGCTGCGTCCGAAGCGAAGGGCGCAGGCGGCCCGGCTACGTACGCCTCATCCGCTGTCTGCGCCATGTCAGCGGCGATACCGACCATCGCCGTCGCAATCGCGGCCTGGCGTGCCTCCGCCGACGGCGTGTGCTGTGCCTCTTCTTCGGACATCAGTGGCAGTGGCAGCGGAAGGGGCGATGGCAGCGCGTGCGGCTCGGCCAGCATGTCGAGCACCGTGGTCAACGTCGGCACGAAGCGCGGCGGCGTGCGCTGGTTGCTGGCCATCAGGCAGTTGCCTCCCCGAAGTCGTGCCGCTTGATTGAATATCCGCGGTCGGCATAGTGCCGCCATCGCGCACGTGCCAGTTGCCGGTCTTGTGCATCGCTGCTGACGATGTCGATCAGTCGATCGAAACGCTCGAATCCAATCGGCAATGCGTTGCCCAGATTGACCAGCACCTGCCGATGGGGCGGCGTCCCCATGTCGGCGCCCATAAGCACCACGGGCGAGCGCGCCACCACGTGCGGTGCACTGTCTGCCCGGCAATGCGGCACGAAGTCGACTGCCGAAAAGTCCCACAGCGCAGCATCGATCGCATCGAGCGTTGCCGCATCCGCCACCACCACAAGCCGCGCATCGTGCTTGCCGACAGCCTTGCGCAACAGCCGGCAGGCGTGGTGCACCTTGTTCGGCGCGTTGAAATGAAAGTCGATTTCGGTCACGCGGCGATCGTTTGACAGATCGGAAGAATCAAGCGCCAGGACGCGCTTTGCGGCCGGCCTTGCGCGGCGCCACAGCCGGCGTGGCTGCGATCGCCATGCCGACACGACTAACCAGATAAGACACCAGCAAGCCGACCGGCCGGCCGGTCGATCCTTTGGCGGCGCCGCTCTTCCATGCACTGCCGGCAATGTCCAGATGGGCCCACGGAAACCCGTCGACGAAGCGCTGCAAAAACTTGGCCGCCGTCACCGCACCGCCGGCGCGGCCCGCGATGTTGGCGACGTCTGCAAAGTGGGTCTTCAGGCCCTCGGCGTATTCGTCATCGAGCGGCATGCGCCAGCAGCGGTCGAGCGATTGCTCGCCGGCGGTTTCAAGCGCCTTCGCCAACACGTCGTCCGGAGAAAACAAGCCGCTGCGCACGCCACCCAATGCGACAACGCAAGCGCCGGTGAGCGTCGCGATGTCGATGACCGCCGCCGGCTTGAAGCGCTTCGCATAGGTCAGCGCGTCGCACAGGATGAGGCGCCCTTCTGCATCGGTGTTCAACACTTCGATGGTCTGGCCGCTCATGCTCGTGACGACATCGCCCGGCTTCAGCGCCTTGCCGTCGTTCATGTTTTCGCAGGAAGGAATCAGCCCGACCACGTTGATGGCCGGCTTGAGTTCGCCCAGTGTGCGAAACACGCCGAGCACGCTCGCCGCACCACACATGTCGAACTTCATCTCGTCCATTTCGGCAGCCGGCTTGAGCGAAACGCCGCCGGTGTCGAAGGTGATGCCTTTGCCGATGAGCACGACGGGCGCTTCGTCTTTGGCGCCGCCGCTGTACTGCAGCACGATGAAGCGCAGCGGCTCCGACGAGCCTTGCGCCACCGCTGCAAAAGAGCCCATGCCGAGTTTGGCGACCTCTTTCGGGCCGAGCACCTCGCACTTGATGCGCGGCAGATCGGCCAGCTCTTTGGCGGCGTCTGCCAGCATCGTCGGGGTGCAATAGTTGGCCGGGCGGTTGCCCCATTCCTTGGCCAGTTCGATGCCCGAGATTGTCGCGTTCGCTTCAGCAAACGCGCCGGCCAGCGACGCGGAGTCCGGCACGCCGAGCGTTACATGCCGCAGTGTGCGCGGCTCGGGCTTCGACTTGGTGGTCGTGTAGACGTAGCTGGCATCGGCGGCGGCAAGCATCGCGCTGTGCAGCGCACCGGCCTCGGGCGCTTTCGCGAAGACCATGGCCAGGCGTTTGGTGCCGACGCCTTTCGCAGCGTTGATTGCAGCGATCACCGCGCTGCGCACCTGCGCCGGCTGACCGTTGCCGATCGACACAAGGACGACGCGCGGCGCTGCAATGCCGACCGGGTGATACAGGCTCAGTAGCTTGCCGGCCTTGTCGGGGAAGTCCCCCGCGAGTCGCGCGGCGGATGCGATGACCGACAAAGCATCGTTGTCCGCGATTGCACCTTCGGGCACGAGGAAGACAAGCGCGTCGGCTTTTTCGGATGCAGCCAGGCTGCTGGTGAGGGTCTTGAGTTGGAAGTCCATAATCCTTTTTTTCCCTCGACGATGTTATTCCATTCCTCCCTACGTAGAGAGTTGTCTCGCAGCTTCGGCGCGACACTCGTCGTGCTGGTCACCATCGTGATGACCATGATGCTGATCCGTACGCTCGGGTTGGCCGCCAAAGGCAGTGTCAACCCATCCGAGGTGTTCCTCGTGATGAGTTACACGGTGCTCGGCTACCTGCCGACCATCCTGAGCCTGAGCCTTTTCGTCTCGATCGTCGGCACCTTGTCGCGCATGTACCGTGACAGCGAAATGGTGATCTGGTTTTCGAGCGGCCGGGGTCTGGCGGACTTCGTGAAGCCGATCTTCAGCTTCGCCTGGCCGGTGTTGTTGCTCATCCTGGCGCTTGCGCTCATCGGCTGGCCCTGGGCCAATTCGCAGACACAGGGGATGCGCGCCCAGTACGAGCGCCGCAGCGACATAGAGCGGGTATCGCCCGGCGAGTTCGTCGAATCGGCGGGCCGCATGCGGGTGTTCTTCATCGACAAGGACACACCCAATGCCAACACCGCATCGAACGTGTTCATTTCATCGATCGAGCGCAGCCGGCAGATCGTCACGTCGGCGCGAAGCGGCCACATGGAAGACATCGACAAGGCGCGCTATTTGATGCTGGAAAATGGCCAGCGCGTCGAACGCCCGCTCGACAAGTCGGGCCTGAAGATCAGCGAGTTCAAGACCTATGGCGCCCGAACCGGAGTCAACACCTCCGACTCGGCCGATGACGCTCCCGCGCGTTCGCGTCCCACCCTCATGTTGTTGGCGCGACCCACGCCGGAAAACATGGGTGAACTCGGCTGGCGCATCGGCATGCTACTGGCTGGCATCAACTTCGTGCTGCTGGCCTTGACGCTTTCGAGTGTGAATCCGCGAGTCGGCCGCAGCGGCAACCTGCTCTTCGCGCTGTTCGCTTTCGTCGTCTATTACAACCTCATCAATCTTGGCCAGGGCTGGGTGACGTCGGGGCGTTACAGCTTCGTCGGCTTCATGGTGGCGCTGCACGGCGGCGTGCTGGCGATCAGCCTGACTTGGCTGTCAGCGCGCCATCAGAGCTGGAGCCTGCGACGGCTGTTCCAACGTGCACCTGCGCCCTCGCATTCGTCTGCGTCATCGTCATCGTCCACGTGAAAACAATTCGTCGCCTGATCTACGCCGAAGTGCTGAAGGCGGTTGCTTTCGTCACCCTCGGCTTCTTGAGCCTGTTCTTTTTCTTCGACTTCGTCGACGAGCTTTCCGGCATCGGTAAAACGGGCCTGGGATACGGCCTGCCGCAGGCGCTTCTTTTCGTGACTTTGCAAATCCCGGGACATCTGTACGAGCTGCTGCCCATCGCGGTATTGATCGGCACGATTTTCGTCATGGCGCGGCTCGCGCAAAGCTCCGAATACACGATCCTCCGAACCAGCGGACTGGGCCCCTGGCGCGCCTTGCGCACGTTGCTTGTGCTGGGCTTGGGATTCGTCGTGCTTACCTTTGCCATCGGGGATTACGTCGCTCCGTTCACGGGCAGCACGGCACAACTCCTGAAGGCACGCTATCAGGGTTACATAGCGACCGCCGGCATCACGGGTGCATGGCTGAAAGAACGGCGCGACGACAAGTCGTATGCCGTCAATGTCGCGTCGATTCGGCGCGATGGCACCTTGACCAACCCTCGCATTTTTGAATTCGATGCCGATGGCTTCATTGCCAAGCAGATATCGGCCACCTCTGCGCGCGTCGTTGGCAAAGAGTGGGTTCTCACCAACGTCGAGCAGCAAGACTACAACACGCGAAACACCGTCGACAAGGGTCGAATCGGCATCGTGCAGATGCCCGAAATGCACTGGCCGACGACTCTCACCAACGAGATGGTGTCGGTCGCATTGCTCAAGCCAGAGCGCATGGCGACCATCGACCTCTTCGAGTACATCAGGCATCTCGATGCCAACGGACAGACCGCGCAACGCTACGAAATCGAGTTCTGGCGCAAGGTGTTCTATCCACTCTCGTGTCTTGTAATGGTGGTGCTGGCGCTGCCCTTCGCTTATCTGCACTTTCGGCAAGCCGGCATCACGAGCTACGTGTTCGGCGGCGTGATGATCGGGATCAGTTTCTTCATGTTGAACAACGTTTTCGGCTATCTGGGGAACCTGAGCAACTGGTGGCCGTGGATGACGGCAGCAGCGCCGGGACTTATCTATTCCGTGATGTCGCTGGCAGCGTTCACATGGCTGGTATTGAGGCGTTAAGAATGAACGATGTGGTCATAGTTGGCATTGTGTTGTTCGCGCACGGCTCGAGAGACGCGCGGTGGCGCGCACCGGTCGAGGCCGTCGCGCGGCGCATGACCGAACTCTCGCCGGGTGCGCCGGTGGTTTGCGCCTACCTTGAGCTGATGGCGCCCGACTTGCCGACAGCTGCCGCAGGGCTGCTCGCACAAGGCGCACAGGCCGTGCGCATCGTTCCGCTCTTCTTGGGCATCGGCAAGCACGTTCGCGAGGACTTGCCGGGGCTGATCGATGGACTGCGCGCCGCGCATCCCGGCGTGACGTTTTCGTTGCAAACAGCGGTCGGCGAAGACATTCGAGTCGTCGAACTGCTGGCGCAAATCGCCCTGCACGGCTGACCCTGCGCAACGCTCCATAGATTGCAGAAGGCATAATAAATCCGACAATAAGACGGAATTTGTTATGAATCTCCACCAGTTCAAGTTCGTGCAGGAAGCCGTGCGGCGTAACCTGAACCTGACCGAGGCCGCGAAGGCGCTTCACACCTCGCAACCCGGCGTCTCCAAAGCCATCATCGAGCTCGAAGAAGAGCTTGGCGTCGAGATCTTTGCGCGACACGGCAAGCGGCTCAAGCGTGTGACCGAGCCGGGCCAGCATGTGCTGGCCAGCATCGAATTGATCATGCGCGAGGTCGGCAACCTGAAGCGCATCGGCGAGCAGTTCAGCGCCGAAGACAGCGGCACGCTGTCGATCGCTACCACCCACACCCAGGCGCGCTATGTGCTGCCGGTACCGGTCGCCAAGCTGCGCGAGGCCTATCCGAAGGTGAACGTGAGCCTGCACCAGGGTTCGCCCGATCAGGTGGCGCGCATGGTCATCGACGAGATCGCCGAGATCGGCATCGCCACCGAATCGCTGTCTGACTACAGCGAACTCGTCACCCTGCCCTGCTACGAGTGGCAGCACGTGCTGGTGCTGCCAAAGGACCATCCGCTGGCAGCCAAGGAGCGCGTGTCGCTCGAAGATTTGGCGACCGAGCCGCTCATCACATACCACCCGTCGTTCACCGGCCGCACGCGCATCGACGCGGCCTTCGCGCAGAAGAAGCTGTCCCCGCGCATCGCGCTCGAAGCCATCGACTCCGACGTCATCAAGACCTATGTGCGCCTGGGCCTGGGCGTCGGCATCGTCGCGGAGATGGCGGTGCGCGACGACACCAATGCCGATTTGGTGGTGAAGCCGATGGGCCACATCTTCGGCACCAACATCGCTCGGGTCGCATTCAAGCGCAGCGCCTACATGCGCAATTTCGTCTTCAAATTTGCCGAGTTGCTGAGCGACCGGCTCGACCGCAACCTTATCGCCAAGGCCCTGTCGGGCCATCATCAAGACTACGAACTATGAGCGCTGTTCTTCGCACACCTGAGGTCGGTACCAAGCTACCTCAGGTCGGCACAACGATCTTCACCGTGATGTCGGCATTGGCCGCTGAAAAGGGTGCGGTCAATCTGGGCCAGGGCTTTCCGGATTTCAATTGCGACCCAAAGCTGATCGCAGACGTGACAGCAGCCATGGCGGCCGGCCACAACCAGTACCCGCCCATGCCGGGCATCGCCACACTGCGCGAGGCGATCGCTGCCAAGGTCACGGCGCTCTACGGCCACAGCTACAACGCGGCGAGCGAGATCACCGTCACTGCCGGTGCCACGCAGGCCATCATCACCGCCGTGCTGGCCGTCGTTAGGCCGGGCGATGAAGTCATCGTGCTGGAGCCTTGCTACGACAGCTACGTGCCCAACATCGAGCTGGCCGGCGGTACGGTGGTGCGTGTGCCCCTCACGCCAGGCACGTTCCGGCCCGACTTCGAAAAGATTTCCGCCGCGATGACGCCGCGTACACGCGCCATCATCGTCAACTCGCCGCACAACCCGAGCGCGACCGTGTGGACCGAATCCGAGATGCGCCAGCTCGACGCGTTGCTGGCGCCGACCGAGGTGCTGCTCATCAGCGACGAGGTCTACGAGCACATGGTCTACGACGGTGCGCTGCATCAGAGTGCTGCCCGTTTTCCAAGCCTCGCGGCGCGCGCCTTCATCGTGAGCAGCTTTGGCAAGACCTATCACGTGACCGGCTGGAAGGTCGGCTACGTCGCGGCACCGGCCGTGCTCACGACCGAATTCCGCAAGGTGCATCAGTTCAACGTGTTCACGGTCAACACGCCGATGCAGCACGCACTGGCCAACTTCATGGGCGATGCGGCGCCCTACCTCGAGCTGCCGGCGTTCTATCAGCACAAACGCGACCTGTTTGCCGCCGGCCTCGCGAAGACGCGCTTCAAGTTGCTGCCGAGCGCCGGCACTTACTTCCAGTGCGTCGAAATCGGCGAGGTCAGCGACCTGGGCGAAGCGGAGTTCTGCCAATGGCTCACCAGCGAGATCGGGGTCGCGGCGATTCCGCTGTCTGCCTTCTATGGCGATGGATTCGACCAACGCGTGGTGCGCTTTTGCTTTGCCAAGAAAGACGAGACGCTCCAAACCGCGCTCGATCGGCTCGCCAGGCTCTGACACGTTTCGTAGGCGTCCCCTGACTGCCAAAGGCGATGCATTCCCTAGGCCAAAGGGGATATCAGACAGAACATAGGGACTCTTTTTAATGCCCTTCGGAGAACCCCATGTCTGTCTCGCTCATCGTGCTTGTCCTCGTCATCCTGCTGCTGGTCGGCGCCCTTCCTACTTGGGGCCACAGCCGCAATTGGGGCTACGGCCCGAGCGGCGGCCTGGGCCTGGTGCTGATCGTCGTCATCGTGCTGCTGCTGATGGGCCGCATATGAAGGCGGCTCGCTAAGACACTGAAGCGCGCTCCGGCGGGCTTTTTTGCGCGCGCTCGATCCTGCATTGAACGACTTGGCGTCACGTATGCAGTTGCGTCCAGGCCTTGTCGAGTCTCTTGATGCTCACCGGCTGCGGCGTTCGGAGTTCCTGCGCGAAGAAGCTGACGCGCAACTCCTCGAGCAGCCATCGAAATTCGCTCATACGCTCGTCGGTGACCCCCTTGCGCTCGGCAAACAGGCGCCAGTAGCGCTGTTCCTGCGGCCTGAGTTCAGCCAGCTTGGCGGCGTCGCGGGCCGGGTCGGCACGCAACTTGTCGAGCCGCAAGGTGATGGCCTTCAGGTAGCGCGCGAAGTGCTGCAATTGCGGCCAGGGCGTGTCGGCCAGGAAGCGCTTGCCCATCAGCCGTTGTAATTGCTGCGCGGCGTCCGCCGTTGCGTCGGGCTGCACCTTGGTGTCCTTGATTTTGCGTACCGCCACCGCATAGTCGACGAGGATGATGCCCGTCAGCCGTGCCACTTCGTTGGCAATCAAGGTAAGGCGGCCGCGGCCCTCTTCGATGCGCCGCTTGAAGGCGAACTCGTCGGTCGGCAGCGGCTCCTGCAGGAACGCCCGATCGAGCGCGACTTCGATGATTTGCAACCGCAATTCGTCGGCAGTGCCAAGCGACATGTAGGCGACCGCCATCTTCGGCAAATCAGGGATGTTCTTTTCGAGGTACTTGAGCGCATCTTTCAGCTGCAGCGCCACAAGCCGACGCAAGCCGGCACGGTGCTTGGACGCTGCCACTGCTGGTTCGTCGAAGACCTCGATGGTGACTGCGTCGCCGGCATCCAGCAACGCCGGAAAACCGATCAGTGATTGCGAGCCGCGCCGAACTTCCATCAACTCCGGCAGCTCGCCGAAAGTCCATGCCGTGTAGCGCTGTCCTGCAGGCAGCGATGGTGCGGGCGTCGCATTGCTGCGTGTGCCCGGCTCGGCCTTTCCCGTTGGCTTCTTGTCGGCACCGGCTTGCGCATCTGCAGCATCCGGCGCCGTCGTGACCTTCACGTTGAGCCCGGCCAACGCCTGGAACGCGCCACGCGCCTGCGCGCCCAACTCTGCCTTCAGTGCGCCGAGGTTGCGCCCCATGCCGAGTTGGCGTCCATGCTCATCGACCACCCGCAGATTCATGAACAGGTGCGGCGGCAGCATGTCGAGCTTGAAGTCGGCGCGCATCACATCGATGCTGGTCATGTCGCGCACGCGCTTCAGCAGCACATCCGTCAGCGAGCCGGCACCGAACACCTCAGGCACCGACAACGCTTCGAGCAGCTTTTCAGCCGTGGCGGGCAGCGGCACCAAGCGCGAACGCGGACGCTGCGGCAGGCTTTTCAGCAGTGCCTGGATCTTGTCCTTCAGCATGCCGGTAACGAGCCATTCGCAGCGTTCTTCGCTCACCTGGTTGAGCACGAAGAGCGGCACGCTGACGGTGAGCCCGTCTTTCGCATCGCCCGGCTCGTGAAGATACGTCGCCGCGCAATCGACACCGCCCAGCCGCACCGTTGGCGGAAACGATTGCGTCGTGATGCCGGCGGCCGTGTGCCGCATCAGTTCGTCGCGCGTAAGGTACAAGAGGCGCGGCTGATCGTGCGAAGCGTGCCGGTACCAGTTTTCGAAAGTGATGCCGCTCGCCACGTCGGCCGGCAACTGCGCGTCGTAGTACGCGTAGATGAGTTCGTCATCGACCAGCACGTCCTGCCGGCGCGCCTTGTGCTCCAGACCTTCGACCTCGCGCACCAGCTTGCGGTTGGCGACCAGAAACGGAAACCGGCTCTCCCACTGCCCGCCGACCAGCGCTTCGCGAATGAAGATTTCGCGGGCCGCCACCGGGTCGACCTTGGTGAAGTCGACGCGCCGACCGCTGTACACCACCAGGCCGTACAAAGTCGCCCGCTCCAAGGCGGACACCTGCGCGCCCTTTTTTTCCCAATGCGGATCCAGCAGCTGCTTTTTCAGCAGATGACCACCGACTTCTTCCAGCCATTGCGGTTCGATGTTGGCAATGCCTCGACCGAAAAGTCGCGTGGTTTCAACCAGCTCCGCGGCGACGATCCAGCGGCCCGGCTTCTTGCGCAGGTGCGCGCCCGGATGCGGATAGAACTTGATGCCCCGCGCGCCCAGGTAGTCGCCGGACTGTCCTGAACCCGCTGACGGATCTTCCATTTTCCAGCCAATATTGCCGAGCAGTCCGGCCAGCATCGACAGGTGCAATGCGTCATAGCTGGCCGGCTGCGGATTGAGTGGCCATTTGTGCTCGGTAACGACCGTCAGCAGTTGCGAATGCGTGTCGCGCCATTCGCGAACGCGCCGTATGTTGACGAAGTTCTGCCGCAGCAACTGCTCGTATTGGCGGTTGCTGAGCTTGTGGGTCGGAGCGACCTCCGCGGCGCTCGCCGCTGCCGGCGCGGCCATGCGCTGGGCGATCGACAGCACGGCGGCGCTGGGCCGCTTCGCCTCACTGCCGTGCATCTGCCGGCGCGTCATCGGTGCATTGCCGCCACGCGCATCGCCGAGCCACTTCCACAGCGTGAGGTAGCCGCTGAACTCGCTCTTCTCGTCGTCGAACTTGGCGTGTGCCTGGTCGGCCTGCTGCTGCGCCTCCATCGGCCGGTCGCGCACGTCCTGCACGCTGAGGGCCGACGCAATGACCAGCACCTCTTCGAGCGCGCCGCGTGACCGTGCCTCCAGGATCATTCGGCCGACACGCGGGTCGAGCGGCAGGCGCGCCAACTCGGCACCGGTCGCGGTCAATTCGTTGTTGTCGTCGACCGCGCCCAGCTCGTTGAGCAGCTGATAGCCATCGGAAATCGCGCGCGGCGATGGCGCTTCGAGAAACGGAAACTCCGAGACGTCGCGCAGCCGCAGCGACTTCATCCGCAAGATGACGCCCGCCAGCGATGAGCGCAGGATTTCCGGGTCTGTGAAACGCGGCCGACCTTCGAAGTCTTTTTCGTCGTAGAGCCGGATGCAAATGCCGTCGGCGACACGGCCACAACGGCCGGCACGCTGGTTGGCCGCCGCCTGGCTGATCGGCTCGACCAGCAGCTGCTCGACCTTGCTGCGAAAGCTGTAGCGCTTGACGCGCGCCGTGCCGGTATCGATGACATAGCGCGTGCCTGGCACGGTGAGCGAGGTTTCGGCCACGTTGGTGGCCAGCACGATGCGCCGCCCGGTGTGGCCGTCGAAGATGCGGTCCTGCTCGGCCGGCGAGAGACGCGCAAAGAGCGGCAGCACCTCGGCATTGCGCATCAGCGGGCTGTGGCTCAGATGCCCGCGCAGATAGTCCGCCGCCTCTCGGATCTCGCGTTCACCCGGCAAGAAGACCAGGATGTCGCCGACGTGGTGCGGATCGCGCCAGAGTTCGTCGACCCCATCGGCGATCGCGTTGTTGAGGTCGTACTCGCGCGACTCTTCGTAAGGCCGGTAGCGCTGCTCGACCGGGAAGGTGCGACCCGAGACATAGATGATCGGCGCCGGCCCGTTGCGTGACGCAAAGTGCGTCGCAAAGCGATCGGCGTCGATGGTGGCCGACGTCACGATGATTTTCAGGTCGGGCCGTCGCGGCAGGATTTCGCGCAGGTAGCCGAGCAAAAAGTCGATGTTCAACGACCGTTCGTGCGCCTCGTCGATGATGATCGTGTCGTAGGCCTTCAGCAATGGATCGGTCTGCGTCTCGGCCAGCAGGATGCCGTCGGTCATCAGCTTGACCGAGGCGTCGCGGCTCAACCGGTCCTGGAACCGCACCTTGAAGCCGACCACGTCGCCGAGCGGCGTCTTCAGTTCTTCGGCAATGCGCTTGGCCACCGAGCTGGCTGCAATCCGTCGTGGCTGCGTGTGGCCAATGAGCTTGCCCTGCCCCGGCGGCTTGTTCAGCTTGCCGCGGCCGAGCAGCAAGGCGATCTTGGGCAACTGCGTGGTCTTGCCCGAGCCGGTCTCTCCGCACACGATCACGACCTGGTTCGCCTCGATGGCAGCGGCAATTTCGTCGCGCCGGGCAGACACCGGCAGCGATTCGGGGAACTCGATCTTCAGTGGCGACCGAATGGCAGAGGCGACGGGATTGGCTTTGGCGGGAGCGACGGGAGGAGAACTCATGAGATCGCCAATTATCTCACTTCAGTCGCATTTCACATTGTCACGTGTTACACTTGTTTTCGTGTGACTCAAAGGAGTTTCCTATGTCGAATCTCACCATTGCCGTTGACGAAAAAATTGTGCGCCAGGCGCGCGTCCGCGCTATCAACGAGGGCACTTCCGTCAGCGCCCGCATCCGGGAATTCCTGGCTGACTACGCGCAAGGCAAGGACCGCCAGCAAATCGCGGGACAGGCCTTCATCGCGGCCGCGAGGCGCAGCAAGGCCAACAGCGAAAACGCGCAGTGGTCGCGTGACGACGCGCATGACCGGCCCTATCCGACCATTGCGCCGGCCATTACGCCGGCTGGGACGTCTTCGCCATCGTCCAGCGCTTGATGAGCACGTTCTTCGATACCAACATCCTTGTGTATGCCGTCGATGCCGGTGACCGGGCGCGACAAAACATCGCGATCGATCGGCTGGCGCGAGCCATCAAAGACGATTCGGTCGTGATCAGCACACAGGTGCTGCAGGAGTTCTACAACGTCACCACGCGCAAGTTGAGGCCGCCGCTCAGCGCGGCCGAGGCCACCAGCCAGATCACCCAGCTCTGCGCGTTTGAGGTCATTGGCGCGACCGCCGACAGCGTGCTTGCCGCAGCTAACCTGGCGCGACAGCACCAGCTGTCGTGGTGGGATGCGCTCATCCTCGAAGCCGCCCTGCGCGCCAATGCCGATGTGCTGGTGTCGCAAGACGGCCAGCATGGTCAGCGCTTTGGCAGACTGCTGATCGAGAATCCTTTTCTTGCCGCCTGATACGCACAAATCCCGCCCATGTCCACTGTCTTCAATTTCACCTTCGTGCCCTGGTTCCGTTCGGTGGCGCCCTACATCCACACGCACCGGGGCAAGACCTTCGTGGTGGCGCTGGCAGGCGAGGCGATCGCTGCGGGCAAGCTGCAAAACATCGCGCAAGACCTGGCGCTGATCCAGTCGATGGGCGTCAAGGTCGTGCTCGTGCACGGCTTTCGACCGCAGGTCAACGAGCAGCTTCGCGCCAAGGGGCACGAAGCCAGGTATTCGCACGGCATGCGCATCACCGATGAGGTTGCGCTCGATTCAGCGCAGGAGGCCGCCGGCCAGCTGCGCTACGAGATCGAAGCCGCCTTCAGCCAGGGCCTGCCCAACACGCCGATGGCCGGGTCCACGGTGCGTGTGATCTCCGGCAACTTCATCACCGCCCGCCCCGTGGGCGTGGTCGACGGCGTCGACTTCAAGCATTCGGGGCTGGTCCGCAAGGTCGATGCGGTCGGTATCCGCCGCACGCTGGATTTCGGCGCGATGGTGCTGATGTCGCCCTTTGGTTTTTCGCCAACGGGCGAAGCTTTCAACCTCACGATGGAAGAGGTCGCGACCAGCGTGGCGATCTCGATCCAGGCCGACAAGCTCATCTTCTTGACCGAGGTTCCGGGCATTCGCATGGACAGCGAACTGCCCGAGAGCGAAGACAACCCGATCGATACCGAACTGCCGCTCGCTGCCGCCGAAAAGCTGCTGGCCTCGCTGCCGCCAGCACAGCGGCCAACCGACACTGCCTTCTATCTCCAGCACTGCGTGAAAGCCTGCAAGGCCGGCGTCGAGCGCAACCACATCCTGCCCTTCGCGCTCGACGGCGCGCTGCTGCTCGAGGTGTATGTGCACGACGGCGTCGGCACGATGGTGATCGACGAAAAGCTGGAGTCGCTGCGCGAAGCCACAGCAGACGATATCGGCGGCATCCTGCAACTGATCGAGCCCTTCGAGCGAGACGGCACGCTGGTCAAGCGCGACCGCACAGAGATCGAGCGCGACGTCGGCCAGTACACCGTCATCGAGCACGACGGCGTGATCTTCGGCTGCGCGGCGTTGTATCCGTACCCGGAGGCACGCACTGCCGAGATGGCTGCGCTGACGGTGTCACCCAGCGTTCAATCGCAAGGCGACGGCGAACGCATCCTGAAGCGTGTCGAACAGCGCGCCAAGGCGATGGGGCTGGAAAGCATTTTCGTGTTGACCACGCGCACGATGCACTGGTTCATCAAGCGCGGCTTCGAGCAGGTCAATCCGGAGTGGCTGCCTGATGCGCGCAAGCGCAAGTACAACTGGGATCGCAAGAGCCAGGTGTTGGTAAAGAAGCTCTGACTCGAGCGTCTCGCTCCGAACGCGGCGGTTTCGTTGGCCCTTCGTTGTCGGCCGCTCGGTGAATGGGGGGTGGTGCATCCGTTCCACGCAATGGCCGCTCAGCGCAAAGGAGCGAACCATGCGACCCTGGATGTGGATCGACCGCACTCCGAACCATCGTGTTCCCCCGTGATCCTGCCACCGCATAGGTACCCGGACTGCCCGCCGGGTAGTTCCCATCGATCGGCTGGTACCCGAAACTGAACTCGCTGTCTGACTTGAAAAATGTCCCCATCTGGGCGAACACCGTGCCGTCGTAGCTGTGGTCCGCCGTGGCCCCGTAGCGCCCCAGCACCTCCCCGTTGACGATCAGCTGGCGCTGCACGAAAGCCTGCTCGCCGGGGGTGTTCTCGTTGGCGTAGTAGGCGTACAGCGCATTGCCGTTGGCATCGTTGACGAAGCGGTGCGTGCGCAAGGTCGGCTGGCTGATCTGCCCGGCGTCCCCCACGAAGTTCAGCGCCCCGTTGGCGTCGTAGCCATAGGCCACGCCCCCGATCTGCCCGGCACCGCCGGCACCCGGTCCGGCCACCACGTGCGAGGCTGTCATGCTGGTCTTCTGGCGGTAGCCCTCGGCGCGCTCCAGCGTGTTGAGGGTGCTGGCCATGGTCAACGAGCCCACGTCCGCACTCAGGTAACCCAGCAGGTTGCCCGCAGCGTCGTACTGGTTGTAGTCGACGGCCGTCTTCCAGACCCCGCCGGCGAAGATGTTCTGGTGCACCAGGCGCCCGTTGGCGTCGTACTGGCTGGTGCGCCCGTACACCGCGGGATTGGTGCTGTCGACGGTCAGGCCGCTGACCGCACCGCTGGCGATGACGCGACTGGCCCCGTCATAGAGACGCCGGTCCACGGCCGCACCGTTGTGCGTGCTGCCGGACAGGCGCTCCATGGCGTCGTAGCTGTAGGTGTCGCTGCCTGCGGCGCTGACATCGCTCACGCGGTTGCCCGCCAGGTCGTAGGCGAGGGCGTGGCCGTTGGTACCCAGGGTGCCGGCTGCATCCTGTGCATCCACCAGCGTCTGGCGGTTCATCGCGTCGTAGGCGTAGACCTGCAGAGATTAGGCGATTCAACTCAATTGAACTGAGTCCAGTGATCAATTTGCTCAGTCCAGAAGCGATCGTCGCAATCCGCTCCCACCGCAGCTTTTATGTCGGAAACCGTTAGATATTCCAGTGCTGAGTCTGCTTTGTGCAATTGCACCGTTGACAGCATTCGAAGACATGTCGAAAAATCGCCGGCAATCTTCACCGCTGTATTTGCACCATCTGCAGCTTGGTAGGCGAGTACATCACCGGATTGAACGTCGAGCAAAATCACATAGGGGTCGCCTTGCGCAATGAATAACCAGGTCTTTGGACGTTCTGTGAAAGCGTCATCCCACCAACTATTGGCATTACCCCACTGGTTGTTGCTCAACAGTCGCCCTGCGAAGGAGCCTTTGAAGCCGAAGCTAAAACCTGCCACATTGAGGTTCGTTAGATCCCATCGCGAGAGCACTTCTTCGAATGCCGGCGGACAGCCATTTCCAGCAAGCTGTTGCACTGCAGCCTGCACGTCGGAAAGTTGAGTAGCGGACGATGGCGAAGGTAATAAATCGGAGTAGTAGTCTGGAAATGAATTCGCCTTTTCCCCGTACTTGCGTCGAAGTGCTGCATCGATCTGATCAAATGTTAGTGGAGTCATAACGGATTAGTTCCCAATGCTCTGCAGATGCCATATTCCCGACGAGCTGGTGTGAGTCGCTGCAGGTACTGGCGACGCATAGGCGCCGAAATCGACGTGATGATGAATCAAAGCATCCCCCATAAATGACATATGTTCCGGAAAAGTGCTGACCCAAGTGCTATCAATCTTTGGAGCAAGTCCGTCTGCCGCTCGCATGGCATTGCCGGGTGATAAAGATTGCGGTATCTGGTCGGTCCAAGCTTTCCAGAATTGAGACGAGTTTCGCAATCCCCCGCCAGCGCCCGATGTTGACGTCCCGCTGGTGAACCGGCTGGTGTCTATCGTATAAGCAGGGTCAGCCCTTCCTGGAAAGCTAGGATCGTATCGAGTGACATAAGGTGAAGTTTCCGGGATCGCGTCAGCCCAACCAATCGCTCGCTGCATTGGAGGGACGACGTAGTTCGCGGCCCCCAACTGATAATTGAATTGAGTCAACTGCTGATACCCGAGTTGCCCGGTCCGCGACGCAGCCAAGTCCTCGACCGCGATCCGCGTTGCAGCGCCGCCAACTTCCCCCATCGCCCCCAAAGTCCTGGCAACCGGCGCGACCATCGGCGCTGCCAACGCAATCACATTCGTTGCGTCATTGGCCGCACGCTCGAAGGCGCCGTACACATTGCCCGAGCGGTACGCATCACCGATGCGCCCCGCCTCGCCACTCACCGCGTCCCAAGCCCGTGAAGCTTGTCCCGCTGGATCCACGACGGTCAAACCCGCATTGATCGACAGCGACTTCAACCCGCCCAGCAATGCGTCGGTGCGTTGGCTCTGCCGGTAATTGGCCTGCTCGACCTTTGAAGTCGTCCGACTCAAGAGGCCGCCCGTGGCGAAATTCCCAAGTTGCAGAGCCGAATCGTTGGTCAAGGTAGCCGCGCTCAGCACAATGCCCTTGACCGCATTGAACTCACCGGCCATCGCGCCAGAGTAGGCTTGCCACGCGGTGCTGACGCCGCTACTTGCCTGAGACCAGTCGTCCAAAAGATCGTTGCCCAGCGCTTCGTCGTCAGCACTTCGCACGATCGTCGCGGGCAAGATCCCGCTAGGCGCGACATGGCCTGGGTCGACGCTGTCGCCCAAAGCCAATGGGCTCGAAGGGTCGCCAATGCTGTTTTCTGCGTACATTGCGCCTCGGTTGAGGTCGATGTGACGCATGTTTTCTGCATTGCTGATCAAGGAGCCGTCGTGCAGCGTGCTCATCGAGGTTGGCGACCCTGCATCGAACCCGCTAAAGATGCGTGCCCGCTCATCGGCCCCCACCTGTTTCGGCACGCCGATCGACGCATTGGCCGCAGCAACCGAGTCCCCCAACACATTCCCAAAGACGTCCGAAGCCAGCGTGGCCGCATTCATCTTGCCCCCACGCACGGCCTGCCCGATGGCGCTGGAAGCCAGCGCGGACACCAGACTCTTGCCGAACTCGAAGTTGCCCGAAGTGCCCGGGCTGTAGCCCACCCGAGTTCGACAGTTAAACGCGTAACGTATTGATCCATATAGGGCCGCGCATCAAACGCTCCACTACAACAGGGTCAGTTGGGTATCGAGATTGGGTTTTGGGATGTCCAGTGCCGCCAGGATGGCGGCATGTTGTGTGGTGACCGACGACAGTCCGGCCACCGGCTGGCTGTCGTTCAGAGTGATGCGGTGATGCTGAATGCGGCGCAGTTGTGCCAATGCCCGCTCGGGTGATAGCGCCGTGTCACTTGCGTGCAGGCGGGTGCGCATCACCCGGTACAGGATCAGCGCCATGAAGCAGATTGCCGCGTGCGCCCGGATGCGTCCGGGCAGCCGGTGATAAATGGGTCCGATCTCAATCTCCGATTTCAGGACTCGAAACCCTCGTTCGATGTCGGCCAGTGACTTGTATCGCCGCACCACATCCTCAGGCGCGAGATCGGCGACATTGGTCACCAGCAGCAGCTTGCCGTCCATCAGACGCGCGTGCGCCAGGGCGCGCTCATCGATGCCGTAGCTGAACAGCTCACTCTTGAGATCGACCTTGACGATGCGTGCCAGATGGGCCTCGCACACCTCGTGATAGAAGCGCGCCCGTGCACCGCCGTCAGACAGCTTGCGGCCGCGAACCTTTTTGACGAGGGCCTGATCGCTGTTGTTTTTGCTGTCTTTCCGGCTGTCCTTTGCGCTGTCCTGCGCATCGAGCTTGCCCGTCCATTGCGCGGCCTGCTGCTCCAGTGCCTCGATGCGCCGGTCGCGCTTGGCACCGGCCTCCAACGCAACCTGCGGATCGTGTGCAACCACCAGGCGCAAGTCGTTCCAGCGCGTCTCGGTGACCACCTCGGACGGCGCATCGGCGCACTGCGCCGCATGCAGTGGACCCAGCAGATCGATGAAGTCCGCATAACGTCGTCCTGGCACGGCCAGGATGAATTCCAGCTGACCCCCACCTGGCAAAGTGATGGCCTGCAAATCTGCCAGGTTGTCGCTCGAGAGCAGCCCGCGATCGGCCACGGCAATGACGCGCTTGACGGGCAAGCGCTGCACGATCTTCTCGATGATGGGCTTGAGCGTGGTCACCTCGGCCGTGTTGCCATCGAACACCTCGTGGTACAGCGGCAGGCCCTGGGCGGTCTGCACCACGCCGAGCATGACCTGGCGGGCGATGAGCCCTTCCTTGGCTATGCCGAAGTGGCGCAAGTCGCCTTCCTGCTGCGACAGGCCGCTGGCACGGATGGTGGTCATGTCGTAGAACACGATGGCCAGATCCTGATCGACCAGCGGGCGCAGCAAGCCGGCGAGCACCGCCTCGACTTCCTCGTGGCTGTCGACCAGCGCGTCCATGGCACGCAGCAGGTGCTGGTGGGTGATCGACTCGCACATGATGCCGGGCAGGCTGACGGTCTCGACCCAGCGCAGCACGCCGAGTTTGGAGTCCGGATCGCACAGGCGGTTGAGCACCATCACGCGGATCAGGGCCTCGACGTCGATGGTGTGGCGGGTGCGCCGGAACAGCGTTCGCAGACGATCGAAGCCGAGCGAATTCCACAGCTGCGTGAGAGCCCAGACGTCGCCGAAGTCGCGTGCCGATTCGAAGTGCACGACTGGTTGCGCTGCAGCACCAGACGCGCCGCTCAGCCTGCGTGAGACAGCGGGTGATGTAGCGGGTGAAGTAGCAGGCGAGCCAACGGGCTGACCGGTGACACGCAGCAGGCCGGAGATGACGGACTCGAGGCCGCTGTCCATCTGGTCGAGTCGACCCAGGGTGGCCACGGTGCGCTGCTTGGGGCGTCCGGAATCGTCGCGATAGGCTTCGACGAGTTGGACGTATTGGCGCGGGCCGGAGCGGGTGACTTTGATGAACACGCCACTACTCTAATCGATCACACTATAAATGTAGAAATGGATAGAAAATAGAAAAACGTGCCATTACCAGAATATCGAAAATGGAGCGCTAAGTCGTTGTTTATATTGGAGTCGAAGCACCCAGCCAGCGATTAACTGTCGAACTCGGGAGCCCATGGCCTCATTGATCCCCTGACCCACGCCAGCGCTCACTGCAGAGGCCGCTACAGAGCGCCATGAGAAGCTCGACTGCAGGCCGGTGGCGACACCGACGCCTTGGGTCAAAGCATTGCCCGCAGCACTCTGAATAATGCGATTGCCGATCGAACTGACGGTGCCACTCCCTGTGAAGTCCACGCCGCTCAGCCCACCCGAGATGCCTCCGCTGACCGCGGCCAATGCCACGCCCTTCCAGCTGAACGAGTCCTGCGCACCGATGGCGACCCCCACCGCCTGACTGGCCACCGAGCCGAGGGCCGCCGACGCCGCACCACCCAGCACACCGCCGAGTTGGCCGATGGCCGGAATCAGCTCCGGCGCAAAGATCGCCACCACCACCGCCACGATCACCACGATGATCGTCCCGATGGCCCCACAGCCGCCCTTGTCCTGCGGCTGCGCCATCAAGGTCGGACTCGTATTCCCCGTGATCCTGCTCGGGTCGTAAGGCCTGAAGGTGTTGGCGCTGTTCGCACTGCCCACCGCAGTGGGAATCGTCAGCACCTGCCCGGCCCGCAAGTCCCCGTTGCTCGACAACCCGTTGGCGTCCGCAATCAGGTACCAGAGGTTCGCATCCCCATAGGCCCCCTTGGCGATCGTCTGCAGCGTGTCCCCCGCGGCCACCGCATAGGTGCCCGGACTGCCGGCCGGGTAGTTGCCATCGATCGGCTGGTACCCGAAACTGAACTCGCTGTCTGACTTGAAAAATGTCCCCATCTGGGCGAACACCGTGCCGTCGTAGCTGTGGTCCGCCGTGGCCCCGTAGCGCCCCAGCACCTCGCCGTTGACGATCAGCTGCCGCTGTACGAAAAGTTCGCCAACCGTTTGGCTGGTCAAACGCCGGATGGCATCGCTGGCGATTTGCGCATGCTGGCCATCTTGGTCACTCCTATCAGCGTGCCGCGCGTGGTGCCCACAGATCCTGACGATGACGAGGTGCTGGCAGCAGCTCTGGCCGGCGCGGCTGGCCTGATCGCATCGGGTGGCCGGCGCGATCTGCTGCCGCTGGACAGCAATGAGGGCATCCCCATCGTCACGGCCCGCGACGCTTGGCAGCGCATCGCCTCGAAGGCCTGATTCACGGGTTCAGCACACCGCTCGCCGATAATTCGGCACATGAATCCCCTGCTCGCCAAACTGCAGCCCTACCCGTTCGAGCGCCTGCGAAAGCTGTTCGAGGGCGTCACTCCCAACCCGGCATTCAAGCCCATCAGCCTCGGCATCGGCGAGCCGAAACATCCCACGCCGCAGTTCATCAAGGACGCGCTGACGCAGGGTCTTGGCGCACTGTCTGCCTACCCAGCGACTGCGGGCGACCTGAAGCTGCGGACCGCCTTCACCGACTGGCTGCAGCGCCGTTACGGCGTGACGCTCGATCCGGCGACGCAGGCTCTGCCCGTCAATGGCACGCGCGAGGCGCTGTTCTCGCTCACGCAAACAGTGGTCGACGGCACACGTTCTCCCGCGCCCATCGTGATCTCGCCCAATCCGTTCTATCAAATCTATGAAGGTTCGGCCTTGCTGGCGGGCGCCGAGACCTGGTACGCGCCGAGCGATCCGGCGCGCAATTTCGCGGTCGACTGGGACAGCGTTCCGGCCGACATCTGGGCGCGCACGCAACTCGTTTTCGCGTGTTCGCCGGGCAACCCTACCGGCGCAGTGATGCCGCTCGACGAATGGAAGAAGCTCTTCGCCTTGTCTGATCGCTACGGCTTCGTGATCGCGTCAGACGAGTGCTACAGCGAGATCTATTTCCGGGACGAGCCGCCGCTCGGCGGACTCGAGGCGGCTGCCAAGTTGGGTCGTGCCGACTTCAAGAACCTGATCGCTATGACATCTTTGTCAAAGCGCAGCAATGTGCCGGGCATGCGCAGTGGTTTTGTTGCCGGCGATGTCGACGTCATCAAGAGCTTTCTCCTGTACCGGACGTACCACGGCAGCGCCATGAGCGGTGCCGTGGGCGCGGCCAGCATCGCGGCCTGGGGCGACGAGACGCATGTGATCGACAACCGCGCCCTGTACCGCAGCAAGTTCGCCACGGTGACGCCGCTGCTCGAAGCCGTGCTCGACGTGCGCTTGCCCGACGCGGCCTTTTACCTGTGGGCCGGCCTGCCCGACGCCTGGAAAGGCGACCAGACCGGCGACGATGAAGGCTTCGCGCGGGCGCTGTACGCTCAATACAATGTGACGGTTTTGCCAGGGAGCTACCTGGCACGCGATTCGCAGGGCATCAACCCGGGCCGGGGTCGCATCCGCATGGCGCTGGTCGCAGACACCGCCGAGTGCGTCGAAGCCGCCGGCCGCATCGTTCAGTTCGTTCAAAAAGGCCGCTGAGGCCACCGTTTTTCTTTCGAGACTCCTTTCAATGACCCAACAACTCCAGCAGACCATCGACGCCGCGTGGGACAACCGCGCCAACCTGTCCCCTTCCGACGCGCCCGCCGAGGTGCGCGACGCCGTCGAGCACGTGATAAGCGAACTCAACAACGGCACGCTGCGCGTCGCCACGCGCGAGAGTGTCGGCCAGTGGACGGTGCACCAGTGGATCAAAAAGGCGGTGCTGCTGTCGTTTCGGCTGAAGGACAACGAGCAGATTCAGGCGGGCTCGCTCGGCTTCTACGACAAGGTGCAGACCAAGTTCTCGCACCTGTCGGCCGCTGAATTGAAAGAAGCGGGCGTGCGCATCGTGCCGCCGGCCGTGGCCCGTCGCGGCAGCTTCATCGCCAAGGGCGCGATCCTGATGCCGAGCTACGTGAACATCGGCGCCTACGTCGGCGAAGGCACGATGGTCGACACATGGGCCACCGTCGGCTCCTGCGCGCAGATCGGCGCCAACTGTCATTTGTCGGGCGGCGTCGGCATCGGCGGCGTGTTGGAACCCTTGCAGGCCGGCCCGACCATCATCGAAGACAACTGCTTCATCGGCGCCCGCTCCGAAGTGGTCGAAGGCGTGATCGTCGAAGAAAACTCTGTGCTGTCGATGGGCGTCTTCATCGGCCAGAGCACGCCGATTTATGACCGCGCGACCGACACCGTCAGCTATGGCCGCGTTCCCGCAGGCTCGGTCGTCGTGGCCGGCAACCTGCCCAAGCCGGGCGGCAAGTACAGCACTTACGCGGCCATCATCATGAAGAAGGTCGACGCCAAGACGCGCTCGACCACCAGCCTCAACGACCTGCTGCGCGACTAGACTTTTTTTTCAACGACAACTGCCACGACAACTGCCGGAGGAGATTTCGATGATCGGAACGATGGAGCGCATTCTTCGCCTGATGGCCGAGCGCAAGGCCTCGGACATCTACCTTTCGGCGCATTCACCCGCGCTCATCCGGATCAACGGAAGTTGCCTTCCGATCAACGCGCAGATCTTGCCGGCCGACGCGCCGCTCAACTTGCTGGCCGAAGTCGTGCACGAAAGCCGCATCGCCGAGCTCGAACGCATGGGCGAGCTCAACATGGCGATCGCGCTCGAAGGTGCCGGCAACTACCGCATCAGCGCAATGCGCCAGCGCGGCACCTATGCGGTGGTGGTGCGGCACATCGCCTCGACGATTCCGAGCTTTGCCGACCTCAATCTGCCGGACATCCTGAAGACGCTCATCATGGAAAAGCGTGGGCTGATCCTGATGGTCGGCGCGACCGGCGCCGGCAAGACGACCACGCTGGCGTCGATGCTCGACTACCGCAACGAGAACGCCACCGGCCACATCCTGACGGTCGAAGAGCCGATCGAGTTCACCTACACCAACAAGAAGTCGATGGTGAACCAGCGTGACGTGGGCAGCGATACGCAGTCGCTCAACATCGCATTGAAGAACGCACTGCGCCAGGCACCGGACGTGATCCAGATCGGCGAGATCCGTGACCGCGAGACGATGACCGCAGCCATCGCCTATGCGCAGTCGGGCCATCTGTGCGTCGCCACGCTCCATGCCAACAACAGCTACCGCGCGCTGAATCGCATCCTGAGTTTCTATCCGGTGGAAGTGCGCGCCACGTTGCTGGGCGACCTGGGCGGTGCCCTGCGCGCCATCGTGGCGCAACGCCTGTTGCGCCAGCCGAGTGGCTCGCGCGTGCCGGCACTCGAAGTCATGCTGAACACCGCGCTGGTGGCCGAGCTGATCGAAAAAGGCGACTTCTCGGCCGTCAAGGAAGCGATGGAGCAGTCGATGGCCGAGGGCTCGCAGACCTTCGAAGAAGACATCGCCCGCCTCATCAACGAAGGCCGCGTGTCGCGGGAAGAAGGCCTGTCGCAAGCCGATTCGCCGACCAACCTGATGTGGCGTCTGCAAAACGCCGACGCGCCCAAGGCGCCCGCCGCCGAACGCGCATTGCTAGACCAGGTCGATGAACCGACGTTCACAGACATCACGCTCGACGTCCGCTTTTAAGCCTTCAACCCCACTCCGATTTCGATGTCCCGAACCCTCCAGCTTGCCGAACACCTGATCTCACGCCCTTCGGTCACGCCCGAAGACGGCGGTTGCCAGCAAATCATCGGCGAGCGTTTGGCGCCCCTCGGCTTCACGCTGGAAACGATCGAAAGCGGGCCGACGAATTTTCGAGTCACCAATCTGTGGGCGAAGCGGATAGCCGCTACAAAGTCTTCGGGAGAGCAAGCCAAAACGCTGGTCTTCGCCGGCCACACCGACGTGGTGCCGACCGGCCCGGTCGACCAGTGGACCAGCCACCCCTTCACGCCAACCCATCGAGACGGCAAGCTGTACGGCCGCGGTGCCTGCGACATGAAGACATCCATCGCCGCCTTCGTGGTGGCGATCGAAGAGTTTCTGAAAGCAGTGCCCGAACCGGGTGTCTCTTTGGCGTTGCTCATCACCAGCGACGAGGAAGGTCCGGGTGTCGATGGCACGGTGGCGGTGTGCAACGCGCTGGCCGCGCGCGGTGAAGTCATCGACTACTGCATCGTCGGCGAGCCGACGGCCGTGGAGCGCTGCGGCGACATGATCAAGAACGGCCGTCGCGGCACGATGAGCGGCAAGCTGACGGTCAAGGGCGTGCAGGGCCACATCGCCTACCCGCATCTTGCAAAGAATCCGGTGCATGCGTTCGCGCCAGCGCTCGCCGAGTTGGTCGCCATCAACAGCGCAGGCGGCTGGGACGCCGGCAACGCGTCGTTCCAGCCGACGAGCTGGCAGGTCAGTAACTTTCACTCGGGCACCGGTGCCGGTAACGTGATCCCGGGCGCGGCCGTCATCGACTTCAACCTCCGCTTTTCGACCGAGTCCACAGTCGAATCGCTGCAGCAGCGCGTGCACGCCGTGCTCGATGCACATGCGCTCGACTACACGCTGGCGTGGACGATCGGCGGCCTGCCCTTCTTGACGCAACCGGGTGATTTGGTCGAAGCGGTTCGCGCCGCCATCGCCGACGAGACAGGCATCGCCACCGAGCTGTCGACCAGCGGCGGCACCAGTGACGCACGCTTCATTGCCAAGATCTGCAAGCAGGTGATCGAGGTGGGGCCGGTCAACGCCAGCATCCACAAGATCGACGAGCACATCGACGTCGCATCGATCGAGACGCTGAAGAACATCTACCGCCGTACGCTCGAACGGCTCGACAAGTCGCTGGCCTGATGCAACCGATGCAGTCCGTACGCAGCGTGATCGAGCTGGTGGAAGCCGGCGCAACGCAATTGACTGAGGCCGGCGTCGCCTTCGGACACGGCACCATCAACGCTTTCGACGAAGCCGCGTGGCTGGTGCTGTGGCAGCTGCAGCTGCCGATCGACGACCTCGACGCCGTGGCCGATCGGTCTGTGTCGCCAGCCGATCAAGCCAAGGTCGCGGCACTGCTGCAGCGGCGCATCGACACGCGCCAGCCCGCGGCCTATCTCACCAAGGAGGCGTGGCTGCAAGGCGTGCCGTTCTACGTGGACGAGCGTGCCATCGTGCCGCGCAGCTTCATCGCTGAGCTGATCGTCGATGGCAGCATCGACTACTGGCTCGGCGAGCACACGCAGCGGGTGCTCGATCTGTGCACCGGCAACGGCAGCCTGGCCGTGCTGGCCGCAATGACGTATCCGGACGTCTCGGTCACCGCCGCGGACATTTCCACCGAAGCGCTCGAAGTCGCCGCCATCAACGTGGCGCGGCACGCACTCGACGCGCGCATCACGCTGGTCGCCTCCGATGCACTGACCCGCGTGACCGGGCCGTTCGACCTGATCCTCTGCAACCCGCCCTACGTCAACACCTCCAGCATGAAAGCGCTGCCGGCGGAATACCGTGCCGAGCCAGAACTCGCACTGGCCGGAGGCGCCGACGGCATGGATTTCATTCGCACGCTGTTCGAGACCGCGCCCGCGAAGATGAGCGAGAGCGCTGTGCTGGTGCTTGAAATCGGCAACGAGCGCACGCATTTCGAAGCAGCGTTTCCGAGGCTGCAGGCCGTGTGGCTGGAAACCTCGGCCGGTGAAGACCAGGTGTTGCTGCTGACGCGCGAGACGCTGGTCCGCGACTTGCACTGATCTTTTGTCCGGCGCCCCGCTCTGCGGCGCCGGCTTGGATTTGCGAACGAGGCGACTCTGAACATGACCGTACTTCTGGAAATCGAAC
This sequence comes from Variovorax sp. PAMC28562, assembly GCF_014303735.1. Classification (NCBI taxonomy): domain Bacteria; kingdom Pseudomonadati; phylum Pseudomonadota; class Betaproteobacteria; order Burkholderiales; family Comamonadaceae; genus Variovorax; species Variovorax sp. PAMC28562. Next base: position 3,877,334 of record NZ_CP060296.1, read on the forward strand.
TGCCTCGCACACTCGACGTGTGGGTGGGCGAGTTGCTTGCCGGAGCGAAAGGCGCGAAGCCGGGCTATTCAGTGGGGCCGGCAGAGTCCGTAGAGGGCTGGCTCTTTGAAGGCACTGCCGCCCGGCGCGCGGCCGAGCAGCAGCTCGCGGCGGCTGGCATCCACTCACGCTTCATGAGCCCCTACAAGCCGCTGGTCCATCACTTTCTGGAACACGTCGATTGCAACGACCTGGCGCACGTGGTGGTTCACTACCCGGTGCATCCAAACGCGCCGCCGCGCCGCTTCGCGCTGGAGGCTTACCCACTGGTCGACATGGTTGCCGGCGCTGAACTTCACCTGGAGCCGCAGGCGGTTGCCGCCGGCATGCCGCAATACCGGGTCGAGCTGCGCTGGCACAACGGCGCCCGCCGCAGTGACACCGTGTTCGCGCCGAATCGGGTGCATGTCGACGCTCTAGGCGAAACGCTGCTCTCGCCGACCGCGTGGCTGAGCGTGAAACATCGCGACGGCAGCATCACCGAAGGTCGCCGCGAATCCGACTACGAAGCGCTTTTTCGGCGCGCCATCGAGTGCGTTCAAGGTCACGCGTGGCCCGGCACCGAACCGTACTTCGAACGGCTCGACATCCGCGTCGACCTGCCCGGCATCCACTACGCGCCGCTGCAGGAAACCGGCTTCCTCGACACGCAAGAGGCGCTGCACGAAGACCTGTATTTTTCATTGATGGAAATCTTTCAGCGTCGCAGCGGGCGGCCCGAAGGCGACCGGCGCATGCAGCCCGGACAGATCGTCCCGGACGTGCGTTCGAGCAGCGGCGCGATTCGACTGCGCATCGCGGTTCAAAGCTATCCAACAATCGCCGCGGTTACCGAGACAGCCGCAGATGTCACCACCTCGGTGATCGGCTCCAAAACCGGCTCTGGCGATGTGCCGCTTGCTAAATCGGTTGCGCCGCTGGCGCCCGCCCGCATCGCGTCAGAGCTGAGCCTCATCGCCGGTCGACGGTTCGAAGCCACGACGCGGCAAGGCCGCACCGTTGCTGGCGTCTATCGCGCGGGCACCGGGCCTGCGGTCATCATCAGCGGCGCGCAGCACGCCAACGAGACCTCAGGTGTGGTCGGCGCACTGCGCGCAGCCAAGGTACTCGCGCAGCAACCCGATGCGCACTTCGCGCTCATTCCGCTGGAAAACCCCGACGGTTACGCGCTCCACCGCGAGTTGTGCGCCCACGCACCGCGCCACATGCACCATGCCGCGCGCTATACCGCGCTGGGCGACGACCTCGAATATCGCGACGCGGCGCCCTGGTACGAGCGCGAGGCGAGGCACCAGGCGGTCACGCTGTCGGGTGCCGATCTGCACATCAACCTACACGGCTATCCGGCGCACGAATGGACTCGGCCCCTGAGCGGCTACATCCCGCGCGGCTTCGGGGCGTGGACGATTCCGAAGGGCTTCTTCCTGATCGTGCGCCACCACGCCGGCTGGGCCGAGCGCGCACGGCAGCTTGCGACACACGTCTGCAAGCAACTGGCAACACGGCCAGCGTTGGTCGCATTCAACGAAAAACAGCTCGCCAGTTACAATGCCCACGCCGGCGATCTTCCTTTCGAAGTCATCCATGGCACGGCCTGCACGATCAGCGAGGTCAACCGTCCGGGCCCCGCCCTGACGTTGATCACCGAGTTTCCTGACGAAACGATCTACGGCGATCCTTTCATTCTTGCCCACGACACCCAGACCGCCACGGTGCTGGCCGCGGTCGAAGCCCTGGGCCTAATTTCGCCGAGTCAATGATTACTCTTAAAAACGTCGTTCTGCGTCGCAGCGCCAAGAAGCTGCTCGACGGTGCCACCGTCAACCTCAACCCAGGCGAAAAAGTCGGGTTGGTCGGCCGCAACGGCGCCGGCAAGTCGACCCTGTTCGCGCTCTTCAATGGCACGCTGCACGAAGACGGCGGCGACTTCTATGTGCCCAAGCAATGGCGCATGGCACAGGTAGCGCAGGACATGCCCGAGACCGACGAGTCGGCCACGGAGTTCGTGGTCGGCGGCGACACGCGGCTGGTCGAAGTGCGCAACACCCTGGCCGCCATCGAGGCCGCATATGAAGCCAATCCGGACGATGCCGACATCGGCATGGAACTGGCACACGCCTACACCGACCTGGCGGACGCCGGCGAGCACGACGCGGTGCCGCGCGCGCAGGCGCTCATTCAGGGCCTGGGTTTCAAGACCCATGAGCTCGACGGGCCGGTCAACAGCTTTTCGGGCGGCTGGCGCATGCGCCTGCAACTCGCGCGGGCCCTCATGTGCCCGAGCGATTTGCTGCTGCTCGACGAACCGACCAATCACCTGGACCTCGACGCCTTGGTCTGGCTCGAAGCCTGGTTGCAGCGCTACCAGGGCACGATGATCGTCATCAGCCACGACCGCGAATTCCTCGATGCGGTGACCGACGTGACGCTGCACATCGCCAACGCACAGCTCACACGTTACGGCGGCAACTACAGCGCCTTCGAGACGCTGCGCGCCGAGCAAATGGCACTTCAGCAAACGGCATTCGGAAAGCAACAGGACAAGATCGCGCACTTGCAGAAGTTCATCGACCGCTTCAAGGCGAAGGCCAGCAAGGCCAAGCAGGCGCAAAGCCGGGTGAAAGCCCTGGAGCGAATGGAAAAGATCGCACCACTGCTGGCTGAAGCCGACTTCACATTCGAATTCAAGGAGCCGGGCAACATCCCGAATCCGATGCTGTCGATCAGCAAGGCGAGCTTCGGCTATGTGGTGGACGACGTTCCCAAGACCATCCTGACGGATGTAAGCCGTTCTGTGCAGGCTGGCCAGCGCATCGGCATCCTGGGCGCCAACGGCCAGGGCAAGTCGACGTTGGTCAAGACCATCGCGCGCGAAATGGGCGCGCTGGCCGGCGAAGTGACCGAAGGAAAGGGCCTCAACATCGGCTACTTCGCACAGCAAGAGCTCGACGTGCTGCGCCCGCAAGACAATCCGCTAGAACACATGATGCGCATGGCGCGCGAGCTCGGCAGCGCGGTCAAGGAGCGCACCGGCGAACAAGACCTGCGCAGCTTTCTGGGCAGCTTCAACTTCAGCGGCGACATGGTCAAGCAGGCGGTCGGCACCATGAGCGGCGGCGAAAAAGCGCGACTGGTGCTGGCGATGATGGTGTGGCAACGCCCTAACCTGCTGCTGCTCGATGAGCCTACAAATCACCTGGACCTGGCAACGCGCGAAGCACTGGCCGTCGCCCTCAACGAATTCGAGGGCACGCTGATGCTGGTGAGCCATGACCGCGCACTGCTGCGTTCGGTCTGCGACGAGTTCTGGCTGGTCGGGCGTGGCGCCGTTGCCGACTTCGACGGAGACCTGGACGACTATCAGCGTTACCTCTTCGAAGAAGCCAAGCGACAGCGCGAAGAAGCCAAGGTCGCCACGCGCGAGGCGGCGGTTGCCGTCAAGCCGATCGTTGCAGCGCCGGCGCGTGTCGACCAGACCAAGCCGATCCGCAAGGAGCTGGCGCAAGTCGACGAGAAGCTGGCGACAGCCGGCGCCGAGAAGACTTCGCTCGAAGCAAAAATGGCGAAGCAGGGCAAAGCCGCGGACATGGCGGACGCCGGCAAGCGTCTGAAAGCGGTCAACGAAGAGATCACCAAGCTCGAAGAGCGGTGGCTGTCGCTGTCGGATCAACTCGAGGGGCTGTTAGCCTGATCGGCATCACGACGGCCACGACGAAGGAACAGCATCCATGCCCTCCGCCCTCGAACTCGCCAAAGGCAACGCCGACCTGATCGCGGCGGTACAGCGCAGCCGCCGCCTGCTGGCACGCAAGGCGCTGCTCGCCGCAGCGGCGAGCGCTGTGCCGCTGCCAGGCGTCGATTGGGTCGCCGACGCCGCGCTGCTGTCACGACTGGTACCGCAGATCAGCGCGGAGTTCGGCCTGTCGGTCACGCAGATCGAAAACCTGGCGCCGCACAAGCGCGAGCGCATTCAAAAGGCGGCCGCCGCCGTCGGCGCGTTGCTGATCGGACGACTCGTCACGCGCGATCTGCTGCTCTTGCTAGCGCGCCATGCCGGGATGCGGCTGACGATCAAGCAGGCGACCAAATACGTGCCGCTGGCCGGCCAGATCGTGTCGGCTGCGCTGGGCTACGCAGCCTTGCGCGCGCTCGGCGAGCAGCACATCAAGGATTGCGTGAAGGTAGCGTTGTCGGTGCAGCACCTGTTGCCGCCGTCGTCGCGCGGCACGCTTGGGTCGACGATCAACCTGCACTGAACTCGCGTGGGCGGATGCGCGTGCAAGCGATTACGCCTGCAGAACTTTCGTACTCAAATCCTTGCGTGGCTTATCCTGCAAGCGTAGCGGTCGCCAACGTGCGGGCCTGACAACGGGAACTGGTGTGAAATACACCCTTGTGTATGCGGTATATCCGCGACAGACTCACTTGCGTCAGTCAGGTACTGGTCAACTCGATAACTAGAAAAGTAACCAGAGACAAAATTGTTCCTCCTGCGCAGCTCAATCGGAGGAACGGGAAAAGCCAATGAATGAATCGGACCTTGCAGCATCGGTCGAGCGTCTCATGGAGCGGGTGGACTACTACCTGCACTGCGAGCTCGACGACGAATACGACCATGAACAGCCAGAGACTGCTCGCAGCGTGCTCGAAGCGGCACTCAGGTCGGAGTTGCTGCGTGCCAGTGCCATCGGGATCATTTCGGCCATTGCTTCTCCGACGCATTCCTCGAAGGATGATGACCAGGTCGCTTGATCCTTCACCATCAGGCGAGCCAACGGACTCGTTGGTGTTTCTTTGCTCTTCGAACCCAAAGAAAAAGCCTGCTATCGATTAAATAGCAGGCTTTAGCGCCCCGATACGGGGAAATTGGTGGGACGTGCGGGGGTCGAACCCACGACAAACGGATTAAAAGTCCGCTGCTCTACCAACTGAGCTAACGTCCCGGACTGAGCTTTTCTGTTTTGCCGGCGGGGTCCAGCAAAGCCTCTGATTATAGCTTGCCGCCGCTGGCAATTTCGTCGAGAACCCACCCAGCAGCACATTGACCGAAAGTTGCAGTGACGGTCACGACGGAACCGTATCCATGACAGTTGAGAGTGCCGTCGCTGTCGGCACCTTGGTCTATCGCGCAGGAGGCGTCGGGTGGCGCCACGCTCTCGCGGCTGAACACGCAGGTCACGCCCATTTTCTTGCCTTCGCGAGGCGCGCCATGCTCTTTGCGAAGTCGCTGGCGCAACTGAGCCAGCAACGGGTCGTGCGTGACGAGTGACAAATCTTCGATGTCGACCCGGTGTGCCATGCGCTTGCCGCCTGCAGCGCCGACCGTGACGAAGCGTGCGCCGGCCTCGTTGAACTCTCTGCTGTCACGACGCCGTGCCCACGCCGCCATCGCCACCTTGGCGCGGACCTGATCGCAAGCATCGATCAGTGCCGTCACCGGTCCCTGTGCCGTCTGTGCTGCATCGAAAAGCGCAAGCCAGTTGTCGGGCTCGACGAAGTCATCGACCGTGTACACCTTGCATTCGGGATTGATGCTGGCAATGCGGTCCCGCATCGCTTCGACCTTGGCCTGTCCCAGCGTGCCGGTCAGCGCATGAATCTGCCGATTGATGTTCGACTCGGAGATGTGATCGAGATCGATGAGTGTCAGCCGTCCGACGCCGCTGCGCGCCAGCGCCTCGACAGCCCACGAACCGACGCCACCAATGCCGGTGACGACGACATGCGCATTGCGAAGTCGCGCGGCGCCAGTGACGCCATAAAGTCGGTCGAGCCCGCCGAATCGACGTACCAGATCAGGCTTGTCCTCAACCGAGGCCTTGGGCACGATCTGGACTGCAACGTCGAGTGGAGTCGGAGCGCCCAACGGCAAGCCTGCCTACTTCAAGCGCGCCAGGCGCTCGCGTCCAGCCTGAGCGGCTTCGGACTGCGGATAGGCTTTGGTCAAGTCTTCCAGCGTGCGACGAGCCGCGCGGGTGTCTTTGAGCTCGATCTGGCAATTGGCGATCGACAGCACGGCTTCCGGCGCCTTCGCGTGATCGGGCGCCAGAGACAGCATCGACCGGAAATTAGCAATCGCTTCGTTGTAGTTGCGCGTCGCGTATTGCGCATTGCCCAACCAGAACAAGGCCGACGGGTTGTAGCCGCTTTGCGGATGGGCCTTCACGAAGCCGGCGAAAGCCGTTTGGGCCTGCGCAAACTGACCACCGCGAAAGACGCCGAGTGCAGCATCGAACTCCGCTTTTTCTTTAGGGTCAGCGGTGAACTCGCGTCCGTCGACGGCAACGGTCGAGGGTTCACTCTTCTTCAAACGATCGTCGACATCCGTCTGCTTTTGCTGCATGTCGGACACGGTGCGGGTCAGCTGTTCGTTCTGGCCGGTCATGCGAGCGAGGTCGCCGCGCATGGCCTCGATCTGACTCTGCAGATCGAGCAGACTGCGCCGCAATTGACCGTTTTCGTCAGTGAGCCGTTGGTTGGTGGCCTCGCGCATCGCTTCGACACGCTGCCGCAAGTCCAGGATGGCACGGCGCGCCTCGTCATCCTCGAACAGCGCAGCATGCGCGCCGACCGATGCAAGCGACGCGCATGCCAACGCCGCAGCGGCGAGCGCGTGCCGCATGACAACACTGCGCATGATCACTTGTAGAAGATTTCAGCGCGGCGGTTTTGCGCGTACACCGCTTCGCCGGCGCCAGTTGCAGCAGGCTTCTCTTTGCCGAAGCTCACGGCTTCGATCTGGGCATCATTCACTCCCAGGAGCACCAGCGAGCGACGCACGGCTTCTGAGCGCTTTTGACCCAGCGCCAAGTTGTACTCGCGACCACCGCGCTCGTCGGTGTGACCTTCAATGGAAACGCGACGCTGTGCGTTCGCCTTCAGGAAGCGTGCGTGACCATCGATGAGCGCCTGGTACTCGGGCTTCACCGTGTAGCTGTCGTAATCGAAGTAGATGATCCGTGCGACTCCGACCGGGCCTTGCGCGTTCTGCGCGTTCGGATCGATCGTGACAGGTGCCACGCCGCTCGCCGAGCCCTGTCCCATGCCGCCACCAGTGCGGTCGACAACGGGTGCGTCGTTCAGCTTGGTGCCAGACGAGCAGCCTGCGATCAAAGCCACGATGGCCAGCGAATAAATCGTACGTTTCAACATTTTCGAACTCCTCAAGTTAATCATTGCTTTTGAAACGGACCCCAGTCCGGTTCTCTGATGTCGCCCGCTTGCCCCGCAAGGCGTGCCTTAATTTTTCCGTCCAGCGTGGTGGTCATCAGTGCCTCGCGGCCCTGAAGCTGCGTTGCGTAGACGATCAGCTTGCTGTTCGGAGCAAAACTCGGGCTCTCGTCGGCTGCGGTGTCGGTAATCGCGTTGACCGTGCTGGTCGACAGCTCCATCACGTGGAGTTTGAACGCACCACCCACCCTGGAGATGTAGGCCAACCACCGGCCATCGGCGCTGATGGACGGAGAAATGTTGTAGGTGCCGCTGAAAGTGACCCGTGTCGGGTTTCCGCCGCTGGCACCCATCTTGTAGATCTGCGGTGCGCCGCCGCGGTCGCTGACGAAGTAAATGGTACTGCCGTCGGCCGAATACACGGGCTCGGTATCGATGCTGTTGCTCTGCGTCAGCCGGCGCGGCTCGCCACCGCTCGCAGCAATTGTGTAGAGCTGCGAGCCGCCGTCACGGCTCAGCGTCACCGCCAGCGAATTGCCATCGGGCGCCCATGCCGGGGCGCTGTTCGAGCCGCGGAAGTTGGCCAGCAGTCGCCGCTGCCCGCTCGCCACGTTGTGCACGTAGACCACCGGCTTGCGCGACTCGAACGAAACGTAGGCGAGCTGTTGTCCATTGGACGACCAACACGGCGAAATGATGGGCTCGGGGCTTGCGAGCGCTGCCTGGGAGTTCTCGCCGTCGGCGTCTGCCACCCACAAGGTGTAGCGGCTGCCGCCCTTGGTCACGTAGGCGATGCGCGTCGAGAAAATGCCTTTTTCGCCGGTCAGCTTTTCGTAGACATAGTCGGCGATACGGTGCGATGCGAGGCGCAAGTCGCCCTGTGGCACGGTATAGCTCTGGCCGCCGAGGTCCGCGCCGCGTACCACGTCCCAAAGACGGAATTTGATGTCGTAGCGGCCATCGGCAAGCTTGGTCACGCCACCGGCCACGAGCGAATCGGCCGTACGTTGGCGCCACAGAGTGAGGTCAGGACGCGATGTTTCGTCGAGCGCCTGGCCCGACGCATCGACGCCGCGGAACTGGCCGCTGCGCTCGAGATCGGCCTGAACGATGGCGGAGATTTTTTGCGGGGAGGCGTCTTGTCCTTTGAAAGGGACGAGCGCAATGGGCAGCTGCGTCAGGCCGACGCCCGACACCTCCACCCGGAACTGGGCAAGAGCGGAAAGCGCGGGAGATGCAGCGAGGGCCGCAATCAAGGTGCGGCGTGCGGTGAACGAGGAAGAAGAAGTCGAAATAAGAGCTGGCAACGGCTTGTTCATGCAGTTCGGAGAAGTTTTCGGGGCAAAAGTTTCCCCGATCTGAAGCGAGGCTCAATGGTACACATAGCTCCGAAGGGGTCGTCACAAAACGTGAGCGCCTCTTGTGGACGTGGCAAAAGGGCGAATGTCAACGGGAAAAACGTCAATGAGGACCCATGGAGGAACTCATAAAGAGTCAACAGTCCACGCCCGTAGAATCCGCCGCCATGCCTTCCGCCCCCTCAGACGCCCCCGTGCGTGCCCCCTTGATGCGCCGTCTTTCGCGGCTCATGACCTGGTTCGGGCAGTCTCGTCGCTGGTGGACCATAGGGGTCGTCGCAGCCATGATCGCGGCACTCACCGAGCCGTTGATGCCGGCGCTTTTGAAGCCGCTGCTGGACCGCGGTTTTTCGCGCGGCCAGCTCGCGTTGTGGACCGTTCCGGTCGTGCTCATTTCGCTGTTCGCGGTGCGCGGACTGGCGCAGTTCGTCTCGCAGTACGCCCTGGCACGTATCGCCAACGAGGGGATGCAGCGGTTGCGCCGTGTGCTGTTCGACCGGGTGCTGGCGGCAGAGCTGGCATTGTTCTCTCGGCAGTCGGCTAGCGCACTGTCGAACACGGTCGTGTACGAGGTGCAGACTGGCGCCATGCTGCTGGTGCAAGCGCTGCTGGGACTGTCGCGCGACGGCTTCACGCTGGTCGCCCTGCTCTTTTACCTTGTCTACCTGAACTGGAAACTGACGCTCATCGTCGGTGTGCTGGTGCCCGGCGTCGCATTCATCATGAAGGTGTTTTCCAAGCGCCTTTACCACCTGACGCGCCTCGGTCAGCAGGCTACAGACGACTTGGCCTACGTCGTCGAAGAAAACGTGCTTGCCCACCGCATGGTGCGTCTGCACGGCGCGGAAGCCGGCCAGGCGCAGCGCTTCGAGGCCCTGAGCCAGAAGCTGAACCGGCTTGCCGTGAAGTCCACCATCGCATCGGCCGCGATGACGCCGTTGACCCAATTGCTCGCGTCCGTCGCGCTGTCCGTGGTGCTCATGATCGCGCTCTGGCAAAGCGGCGAGCAAGGTTTGACTGTCGGCGGCTTCGTCGCCTACATCACGGCCATGCTGATGCTGATCGCGCCGATCCGCCGGCTTGCCGACATGGCCAACCCGATCACGCGCGGCCTCGCCGCACTGGAGCGCGGGCTGGCGCTGATCGACGACATCGCCTCGGAGACGCAAGGCAGCTACACCGCCGACCGCGCGCGCGGCCGCATCGAACTGAAAGACGTGCGAGTGAGCTACCGCGGCGACGACGAAGCCTCTGCCATCGACCGGCTCAGCCTGACGATCGAGCCGGGCGAGGTCGTGGCCTTCGTCGGGCCGTCAGGGTCGGGCAAGACAACGCTCGTCAATTTGTTGCCCCGCTTCGTGCTGCCCAGTGCGGGCAAGGTGCTGCTGGACGACCACGACATCGGCGAATGGCAGCTGTCGAGCCTGCGCGCGCAGTTCGCGATGGTGAGTCAGGATGTCGTCATGCTGAACGACACGCTGGCCGCGAACGTCGCGTTAGGCGGCGACATCGACCGAGACAAGGTTCAGCGCTGCATCGTCGCGGCGAACCTGCAGTCGCACATCGACAGCCTCAGCCAGGGCATCGATACCGTGCTCGGCCACAACGCGGCGCAACTGTCGGGCGGTCAACGCCAGCGACTGGCCATTGCACGCGCACTCTACAAAGACGCGCCGATTCTGCTGCTCGACGAAGCCACCTCGGCCCTCGACACCGAGTCGGAGCGCCTGGTGCAAGACGCCCTTCAGCGCTTGATGCAAGGCCGCACCACACTCATCGTGGCGCACCGCCTCTCCACGATCCAGCACGCCGATCGCATCGTCGTCATGGAGCGCGGCCGCGTGTCCGAGCAAGGCAGCCACGCACAACTGATGGCGCTCGATGGCCTGTACGCCCGCCTGCAAAACAACGCCATTCGCACAGCCCCTCCAGAAAAAGAGCCCACGATCTGACCCTCGATTCCAGAAACATCGCGGAACCGGCTCTGCCGCGCCGCTGATGTTGCTCCGGGTCCAGGGAGTGGGAGTCGCGACACGAAGTGCGCAGCGACCTGGGAGCGAGCTAGAGCAACACGATGTCGTACTGTCCCTGGCCGATCGCAGCTTCGGCCTGCAGGGAAATCGGCTTTCCGATGAAGTCGCTGAGGCCGGCGAGATGCTGGCTCTCTTCGTCCAGAAACAGCTCGATGACCTGCGGCGATGACACGATCCGGAACTCGCGCGGCGTGAACTGCCGCGCCTCGCGCAGGATCTCTCGCATGACGTCGTAGGCCACGCTGCGGGCCGTCTTGACGATGCCCTGACCTTTGCACGCCAGGCACGGCTCGCACAGCATGTGAGCCAGCGATTCGCGGGTGCGCTTGCGCGTCATCTCGACCAGACCCAACTGCGAGAAACCGCCGGCTGTCGTCTTGACGCGATCGCGCATGAGTTGCTTCCTGAACTCCGCCAGCACCTGCTCGCGATGGTCGTCTCGCACCATGTCGATGAAGTCCACGATGATGATGCCGCCCAGATTGCGCAACCTGAGTTGTCGCGCGATGGCCTGCGCGGCTTCGAGGTTGGTCTTGAAGATCGTGTCGTCGAAATTTCGCGCGCCGACGAAACCACCGGTGTTGACGTCGACGGTGGTCAACGCCTCGGTCTGATCGACCACCAGATAACCACCTGACTTGAGTTCGACGCGTCGACCTAGCGCCTTGGCGATCTCTTCATCGACCGCATACAGGTCGAAAATCGGACGCTCGCCTTTGTAGTGCTGCAGCTTGCCAGCCGCCTGTGGCATGAACTCGGCACCGAACTTGTGCAGCACATCGAACTGCTCGCGCGAATCGATGCGAATGGTCTGCGTGTCTTCGCTGGTCATGTCGCGCAACACGCGTTGCAGCAGGCTCAGGTCTTGATGCAGCAACGACATCGCCGGCATGCGAGAAGACGATTCGCGAATGCGCGACCAAGTCTTGCGCAGGTACGCGATGTCTTCGGCGAGTTCGGCGTCGGACGAGTCTTCGCCGTTGGTACGCAGGATGAAGCCACCGGTGGCGGCCGGCACCACACCGCCGCTGTCGGCTGCTGCTGCCGCCTCGATCAGCACCTGCATGCGGGCGCGCAAGGCATCCCGCTGGTCCGACGGAATCTTCTGCGACACGCCGATATGGTTGTCTTGCGGCAAGAACACCAGCAGCCGCCCTGCGATGCTGATCTGCGTCGACAGGCGCGCGCCCTTGGTGCCGATCGGGTCCTTGATCACCTGAACGAGCAACGACTGTCCTTCGAACACCTGCTTTTCGATGGGCACGATCGGCCCGCTGCCGCGATGGTCGCGCTCGGGCACCTGCGTGCTGGCACGTGAGCCCGGCGTGAAGGGAGAAACGATGTCGGCGACGTGAAGGAACGCTGTGCGCTCGAGACCGATGTCGATAAAAGCCGACTGCATGCCAGGCAGCACGCGCGACACTTTGCCGAGATAGACGTTGCCGACCAACCCCCGCTCCAGCGTGCGTTCGACATGCAGCTCTTGCACTGCGCCGTGCTCCACCAGCGCGACGCGGGTCTCTTGCGGGGACCAGTTGATCAGGATGTCTTGCATGGGTTCTTCTAGATCTTGAAACCGGCGCGCCGCAGCAGCTGCGCGGTCTCGAACATCGGAAGACCCATGATGCCCGAATAGGACCCGCCGATGTATTCGACGAAGGCTGCCGCAGCACCCTGCACTGCGTAGGCGCCGGCTTTGCCGAGCGGCTCGCCGCCCTCTACATAGCGCGCGATCTGCGGCCGAGTCAGGGTCGCGAAGCGCACACGCGAGACGCTGAGCGCGGCATCGCGGCGGCGCCCGTGATGTACGGCCACGGCCGTCAGCACGCGATGCGTCGTACCCGACAGGAGACCCAGCATGCGACGCGCGTCGGCAGCATCATCGGGCTTGCCGAAGATGGTGCGGCCGAGCGCCACGGTGGTGTCGGCACACAGCACCGGCGCGTCGGGCAGCCCATGGCGCTTGCGGCGCTCGACCGCGGCGTCGAGTTTGAGCCCCGTCACTCGCTGTACGTAGGCAGCCGGACTCTCGGCACCATGCACGGCCTCGAGCGCTTCGGCGTCCTCGTCGTCATCGGCCAACAGCAGCTCATGGCGCACGCCGAGTTGTCCCAACAACTGGGCACGGCGCGGACTCTGCGAGGCAAGGTAGATGAAGCGCATCGGCGCAGGCAAAAGCAAGTGGTCCAGGCGCTATTCGCGGTGGTACGGATGGCCGGCGTTGACCGACCAGGCGCGATACAGCTGTTCGACCAGCAGCACGCGCGCCATGGCATGAGGCAATGTCAGATCGGACAAACGAATGCGCTCGTGCGCAGCGGCCTTGAAGGCAGGGTCGAGCCCGTCGGGGCCGCCGATGACCAGTGCCACGTCGTCGCCCTCGCCCTGCCAGGCCTGCAGTCGGGCCGCCAGGGCCTTTGTCGTGAGCGAGGTGCCACGTTCGTCCAGCGCGACGATGTGCATGCCGCGGGCGATCGCTGCCTCAATGCGTTCGCGCTCGGCGGCATAGATCGTGTCGAGTGATTTCGAACTGCGTGGCTCTGTCTTGACAGCCCGCAGTTCGAGTTTGAGCTCCGGCGGGAAGCGCTTGGCGTAATCGTCCCAGGCGGTCTGTGCCCAGTCGGGCATGCGTTGCCCGACCGCGACCACCAGGAGCTTCATGCGTTCTTCGGAGCAGCCTTGCGCGCGGGCTTCTTGACCGCGGCGGCGGTCTTGGAGGCAGGTCGGGCTGCAGGCTTCGCGGCCGACCTCGGCGCCGATTTGGCAGCCGCCTTCTTGGCGGCCGGCTTGCCGAACACTTTGACAGGCGTGTTGGCAGAAGCCTTGCGAGCCGGCGCCCTGCGCGATGATGGGCCCTTGGCTGCTTTGGCCTCGAGCTCAGCGGCGCGAATGGCGGTCTTGGCAGCGCTGGACCGGCGCAACGTCGTCGGTTGCTTGACGGCCGGCTTCTTCTCTTCGACGACCTTGGCCGGCGACGCCGGCTTGCTCGATCCGAGCTTGGTACGAACCGGCTTGTCGCCCCAGATTTCTTCGAGGTGGTAATACTGGCGGATGGCCGGCTGCATGATGTGCGCGACCGCCGCGCCGCAGTCCACGATGATCCATTCGCCGTTTTCTTCGCCTTCGATGCGCGGCTTGCCAAAGCCGGCTTCACGCACGGCATCGCGCACGCTCGAAGCCAGCGCCTTGGTCTGTCGATTCGATGTGCCCGAGGCGATGATCACGCGCTCGAAAAGCGGTGAAAGATGCTCAGTGTCGAATACCGCAATGTCCTGCGCCTTGACGTCTTCAAGTCCATCGATGATGGCTCGCTGAAGTTTCTGGGTGTCTTTCTTGGCGGCGGCTTCAGTTGTCATCAGGCAGGTCGGTAGAGGAGATGTTGATCAATATAGCGTGCAACGGCGGGCGGAACCAGTGCGGAAAGGTCTCTGCCACGGGCAGCGCGCTCGCGAATGTCGGTGGCGCTGATGTCCATGGCCGGCAGCTCAAGTCTCTCGAACCGGGCGCCAGCCGGTAGGCCGGGCAAGGCAGATGGATCGAACCGGGCTGCATCGCCCGTCTGTATTGCTCGATGCGCTACAGAAACGATAGCAAGCGCGAGTATACTCTGCCAGCCGTTCCAGGTCGGCAAGGCGCGGGCCTGGTCTTCGCCCATGACCAGCACCCATTGCACGTCGGGCAATTCGTCGTGCAGCTCTTGCAAGGTATTGAGCGTGTAAGTGGGGCCGGGCCGCAACACTTCGCGCGTGTCGACGACAGCGCCGGGCAAGTCCTGAAACGCAAGACGCGTCATGGCGAGCCGGTCTTCGGCACGGGTTAACGCCCTCGCCTTGTGCCAGGCCTGCCCGGTCGGAAAGATGCGTAGCTCCTGCAAACCGAGCTGCGCCAGGGCCGCTGCAGCCAGCGCGACGTGTGCGTTGTGCGGCGGATCGAACGCGCCGCCGAATACGCCGATGCGGATCGACGGCCGACCACTGCCGTTGCCCTGCGCGCTCAAAGCCACTCGCGCCGCACGATGAAGTCGCTGTACAGACTCGCCTCGGGCGTACCGACGTCAGGCATGCGCTGATAAGCCCAACTCGCGAGCGGCGGCATCGACAACAAGATCGATTCGGTGCGACCGCCGGACTGCAGACCGAAGTGCGTTCCACGATCCCACACGAGATTGAACTCGACGTAGCGGCCGCGGCGGTACAACTGGAATTCGCGCTCGCGCTCGCCATACGGTGTTTCGCGGCGGCGCTCGACGATCGGCATGTAAGCAGGCAAGAACGCATCGCCGACGGAGCGCAACATCGCGAAGCTCTGTTCGAAACCGAGCTCCGAGAAATCGTCGAAAAAGATGCCGCCGATGCCGCGCTGCTCGTTGCGGTGCTTCAAGAAAAAGTACTCGTCGCACCACTGCTTGAAGCGCTGATATTTGTCGTCGCCGAAGGGCGCTAGCGCATCGCGGCAAGTCGCATGAAAGTGCACCGCGTCCTCGACAAAACCGTAGTACGGCGTCAAGTCCATGCCGCCGCCAAACCAGCAGACCGGCTCGCCACCTTCGGGCAGCGCAGCCAGCATGCGGATGTTCATGTGCACTGTCGGCACATACGGATTGCGGGGATGAAAAACCAACGACACGCCCATCGCCTCGAAGGGCGCGCCCGACAGTTCGGGCCGATGTTGCGTGGCCGAAGGCGGCAGCCTGGGGCCACGAACCTGAGAGAAGCCGCAGCCTGCGCGTTCGAACAATTTGCCGCCTTCGAGGATGCAGGTGAGCCCGCTGCCTTGAAGCAATTCTTCCGGCGCTTTCTGCCAGGCATCGCTGGCGCACGCACCGCCATCGGCCGCCTCGATCGACGAGACGATGCGTTGCTGCAATCCGCGCAGGTAGGCGGCGACTTCTGCCGGTGTCGTCGTGACCGTTGCAGACGCAACCGCCATCAGCCGCCCTGCCCCCGGCCTTGCGTATTCCCCTGCGTGTGCGCATGCAAGGCGCGATACCCGATGTCGCGCCGGTATTGCGCCCCGTCGAATTGAATGCGCGAAGCCACTGCGTAAGCGCGCTGCTGCGCCAGCTTGACGCTGTCCGCCAGCACGGTGACGCACAACACCCGGCCGCCACTGGTCTGCAATTCCTTGCCCTTGAGCGCGGTACCAGCATGGAACACGACAGCATCGGCCGTCTCCGCCGGCACCCCGGCGATACGGTCGCCTTTTCGCGGATCGAGCGGATAACCGTGCGCCGCCATCACGACGCCCAAGGCGACACGCCGGTCCCATTGCAGTTCGACTTGGTCGAGCGTCCCATCAGTGGCGTGCAAGAACACTTCGAACAGATCCGACTTGAGCCGCATCATGATCGGCTGCGTTTCCGGGTCGCCCATGCGGCAGTTGAATTCCAGTGTTTTCGGGTGACCGGTGCCGTCGATCATCAGACCCGCATACAAGAAACCGGTGAATGGAATGCCGTCTTTTTCCATGCCGCGGATGGTCGGCAGGATGATCTCTCGCATAGCCCGCGCATGCACTTCGGCGGTGACGACCGGAGCCGGCGAATAGGCACCCATGCCCCCGGTGTTGGGGCCTTCATCGCCGTCGAGCAGGCGCTTGTGATCCTGGCTCGTGGCGAGCGCCAGCACGTTCTTGCCGTCGCACATAACGATGAAACTTGCCTCCTCGCCCTGCAAAAACTCTTCGATCACGACGCGCGGAACCGCCTTGCCGTCGCCGATGTCGTTGTGGGCGACGCCGAACTTGTTGTCGACCAGCATGAAGTCGATCGCCTCGTGCGCCTCGGCCGCCGTCATGGCAACCACGACGCCTTTGCCTGCCGCCAGCCCGTCGGCCTTGACGACGATCGGTGCGCCCTTGGCTTCGATGTACGCATGCGCGGCGACAGGGTCGGTGAAGGCCTCGTATTCCGCCGTCGGAATCTTGTGGCGCTTCATGAAGGCCTTCGAAAAAGCTTTGGAGCTCTCGAGCTGCGCGGCCGCTTTCGTCGGACCGAAGATGCGCAAGCCGTGTGCGCGAAATTCGTCGACCACGCCGGCAGCGAGCGGACCTTCAGGGCCGACCACGGTCAGCGCGATCTTTTCCTTGGCCGCCCACTCGCGCAGCGCGACCGGGTCGGTGATGTCGACTCCGATTAATCGCGAATCGGTCGCCGTACCGCCGTTGCCCGGCGCCACATAAATCTTGCTGACGCGCGTCGCCTGTGCAAGGCGCCAGGCCAACGCGTGCTCGCGACCACCGCCGCCAATCACCAGAACCTTCATTCGCCAGCTTTCATTCGAGGATTTTTCATTCCGACAGTGCAGCGTTGTGATAGACCTCCTGGACGTCGTCCAGGTCTTCAAGAATGTCGAGCAGCCGCTGCATTTTTGCAGCGTCGTCGCCAGTGACATCGACCGTGTTTTCGGCCCGCATCGTGACCTCGGCCACTTCGGGCATGAGGCCGGCGGCGTCGAGCGCGTTCTTGACCGCTTCAAAGTCGCCGACCGCCGACAGCACTTCGATGGCGCCGTCTTCGCCCGTCACAACGTCTTCGGCGCCGGCCTCCAGGGCGACTTCCATCACCTTGTCTTCGTCGGTGCCGGGCGCAAAGACGAACTGGCCGCAATGCTTGAACTGGAAGGAGACCGAATTCTCGGTGCCCATATTGCCGCCGTATTTAGAGAAGGCGTGCCGCACTTCGGCCACCGTGCGCACCCGGTTGTCGGTCATGGTGTCGACGATGATCGCCGCGCCGCCGATGCCGTAGCCCTCATAGCGGATTTCTTCGTAGTTGACGCCTTCGAGATTGCCGGTGGCCTTGTCGATGTTGCGTTTGACCGTGTCGATCGGCAGGTTGACGGCTTTGGCCTTTTCAACCGCCAGCCGCAGCCGCGGGTTGGTGCCCAAGTCACCGCCGCCGAGGCGCGCAGCGACCATGATTTCGCGGATCACCCGGGTCCATGCCTTGCCGCGCTTCTCGTCCTGCCGGCCTTTCCTGTGCTGAATGTTTGCCCATTTGCTGTGTCCGGCCATGGCTTCGCTCTCGCTGTCTAGTAGATGTCGAGTTTACTGTCCGTCGCACGCAACGGCCTGCGCCGCACGGCGGGAGCCGCAGTGCTTTTCTGGATAATCCAATGCTCAAACGCCGCTTTCCCGCTGCGGCGCCTGAATTCAACCTGACACTGCGCATGAACATTCTTGACCCGACACCTGTCCAAAGTCATGTCGTCACGACAGACGTCGAGGCTTGCGACGTACTCGTCATCGGCGGCGGCCCCGCGGGCTCCACCGCGGCCGCACTGCTCGCGCAGCAGGGCCGCAAGGTCGTGCTGCTCGAGAAAGCGCACCACCCGCGCTTTCACATCGGCGAATCGCTGTTGCCCGCCAACGTCGCTCTGTTCGACCGACTGGGCCTGCGCGAACAGATCGAGGCGATCGGCATGCCCAAGTACGGCGTCGAATTCGTCTCGCCCGACCACGATCACACGGTGGCGCTCGAATTTGCCGAGGCTTGGGACAAGTCGATGCCATACGCCTGGCAGGTGCGCCGCTCCGAAATGGACGAGATGCTGTTTCGCAATGCAACCGCGCACGGCGCCGACACGCGCGAAGGCTGGCGCGTGCGGAATGTCGACTTCGACGCCGACGGCGCCACCGTGCAGGCCACGCACGACGATGGCGAAAAGCGCACATGGCGCGCCCGCTTCGTCATCGATGCATCGGGCCG
This sequence comes from Variovorax sp. PAMC28562, assembly GCF_014303735.1. Lineage (NCBI taxonomy): Bacteria > Pseudomonadati > Pseudomonadota > Betaproteobacteria > Burkholderiales > Comamonadaceae > Variovorax > Variovorax sp. PAMC28562. The sequence goes on from NZ_CP060296.1 coordinate 3,895,642, forward strand.
CGACACCTTCCTGTCGAACAAGTTCAAGGCCAAGCAGAAAAACCCGAAGCACAACAGCTCGGCTTTGTTCGGCCACTTCGCCAACGCCTTGCGCGGTGAAGGCAAGCTCGAAGGCAACATCACCATCTTCTGGTTCGCGCACGGCTGGTTCTGGTACATACCGCTGGCCGACGGCACCACCAGCATTGGCGCAGTTTGCTGGCCGCACTACCTGAAGTCACGCACCGAGCCGGTCAAGGACTTCTTTGCCGACACCATCGCGCTCTGCCCGCAACTGGTCGAGCGGCTGAAAGACGCCACGCTGGTCGACGACGCGGTGTACGCCACCGGCAACTACTCGTACACCAGCACGCATTGCAGCGGCGAGCGATATCTGATGCTCGGCGACGCGTTCACCTTCGTCGACCCGGTGTTTTCGTCGGGCGTCTATCTGGCGATGCACAGCGCCTTCGAAAGCGTCGATGTCGTGACCGCCGCGCTCGAGCGTCCTGCGCAGGCGGCGGCGCTGATGCAGCGCTTCGAGCGCTACATGCGCAAGGGGCCACGCGAGTTTTCGTGGTTCATCTTTCGGGTCACCAACCCGACCATGCGCGACTTTTTCATGTACCCACAAAACCCCATGCGGGTGAAGGAAGCGCTCATGTCCTTGCTGGCGGGCGACATCTACGGCAAGACGCCGATCTGGCGCTCGCTGCGCATCATCAAGTCGATGTACTGGTTGGTTTCGGCCGGCCATCCCAGGCGGACCTGGCTGGCGTGGACGCGGCGGCGGCGCAACATTCGCGACCTCGGTCCGCTGGTCGGCGAGAACGTGGTGGAGGCCAAGTGAGCGCGCCACTTGCCGACAACTCGGGCTCCTCGGGCTTTCCGTCCCGTCTGCGGGTCGAACGGATGTCGCTGGCCGACAGCCTCGACCTCAGCGCCACCGGCGACGCACCCTTCGGCGCCTTGGGCTACGGCACGCCTGCGCATCTGCACTGGATGCCGACGGTCGACGCGCAGGTGCTGTCGCTGCGCGGTGCCATGGCCGACGTCTGGCATGCGGGCGAGCGCATCGATTCGGGCGCGACCGGCTCGGCCCGTTGGCGCAGCGATGGCGAGTGGCTGCTCGGCGCCATCGATCTTTCCGAAGCGACCGACAAGGCCGATGACGAGGGCTTGTCCGACATGTCGCACCGCGCTTACAGCGATCTCTTCAAGGCGCTCGACGAAGCAGGTACGCCTCACCTGCTGCGCATCTGGAACTATCTGCCGCGCATCAACGGCTTCAACGATTCCGACGACAGCGCCGCGGGGCAAGGCACCGGAGGCACCGGCCTGGAGCGCTACCGCCAATTCAACTTCGGCCGCCAGCAGGCCTTTATCGATGCCGCTCGCCCCGCTTTCGACGGCGCCCCGGCAGCCTGCGCGCTGGGCATCCGGCAAGGCGCATTGAGCATCCGCTTTCTGGCAGGCCGCAAGGCGCCGGTGCCGGTCGAAAATCCGCGCCAGGTATCAGCCTACCGCTACCCGCCGACCTACGGGCCGCGCGCGCCGACTTTCTCACGCGCGGCACTCGCCGAAATGGGCGGCGGCGATGTCGCACTTTTTATCTCCGGCACCGCCAGCATCATCGGCCACGAGACCGTTCACCCCGGTGACGTGCGCGAGCAGACACGCGAGACGCTGCGCAACCTCGCTGCGGTGGTCGCCGCCGCGAACGACGCAGCAGGCAAGCTCGAAGCACCGTACGACGCCGCACACTTCACGGTGCCGGCGCTCGATTGCGTGATCTATGTACGGCATGTCGACGATGTCGTCGCCATCCGCCAAGTGATCGACGAGGTACTGGGCGCGGGCTCGCACTTCGCTGCGCACGCGGTGGTGCTCGAAGCCGACATCTGCCGCAGCGACTTGCTGGTCGAGATCGAGGCACATGCGGTTGCGTCCGGTGTGCAAGGCGCTCGGCACGATGCCTTGCCGGTCGGCTCACTCGATGCGTGAACCGGCGCCCACGCCATGATTCGCGCCCTGCGCTTACTCGCAACGATTCCGCTGGCGCTGCTGCTCTACACGCTGCTGCTGTTCCTCGGCGCCATGTCGCTCGGCTGGAACCTCGTTGCCATGGTGCTGCATCCGGTGTTGCCGGCGCGGCAAGGCTTGCGCATCGGCCGTGCGGGCATCTCGTGGGGCTATCGGCTGTTCTGGAACGTAGCGTCGGCCTGCAGGATGATGCGCATCGACGCGAGCTGCCTCGACGCGCTGCGCGACGAGCCGGGCGTGATCTTCGTGGCCAACCATCCCACCATGCTCGATGCCTTGCTGCTGGTGGCGCATTTGCCCAGAAGCGCCTGCATCATGAAGGCGTCGCTCATGAAGAACGTCTTTCTGGGTGCCGGCGCGCGGCTCGCACAATACATCCGCAACGACTCGGCGCGCACGATGGTCCGGCTCGCCGTCAACGATCTGCGCGACGGCGGCCAGCTGGTCATCTTTCCGGAGGGCACGCGCACCGTCTCGCCGCCGCTTAATGCGTTTCGCCCCGGCGTGACGCTGATCGCAAAGCTCGCGCAGGCGCCGATTCAAACGGTCTTTATCGACACCGACTCGCCCTACCTCGGCAAGGGCTGGCCGCTGTGGCGGGTGCCGCCGCTACCGGTCGTTTTCAAGCTGCGTTTGGGTCACCGCTTTTTGCCGCGACAAGACAGTGCCGCGTTGCTGACGCAGCTCGATCAGTATTTTCGACACCATGTAGAACAACAACAGCGCGACGACACCGCGCCTGCCGAATGCCAGACGTCTCCCCTACACACCTAGTTCTGATCCCTAGCTACAACACGGGCGAGCGCCTTTTCTCGACAGTGAGTGCAGCGCGAGCGCAATGGAGTCCCGTGTGGGTCGTCGTCGATGGCAGCACCGATGGCACCGGCGAGCGGCTGCGGCAGATGGCCGAGGCCGATCCGGGCCTGCGGGTCTGGCTGCTGCCGGCCAACCAGGGCAAGGGTGCTGCAGTGCTGCACGGCTTGCAAGCCGCGCAAGAAGCGGGCTACACGCACGTACTCACCATGGACTCCGATGGTCAACATCCGGCAGACCTCATACCGGCTTTCATGCACGCATCGCTCGCCCGCCCGGAGACCATGGTTCTGGGCCGCCCGATTTTCGATTCCAGCGCCCCCTTGTTGCGCGTGCGCGGCCGCAAGCTGTCGAACGGTTGGACGCATCTCGAAACCCTGTTCGCAGGCATCGGCGATTCGCTCTACGGCTTTCGCGTGTACCCCGTCGCCGGCCTGATCGCTGTCATGAAGAGCCAGCCCTGGATGCGCCGCTTCGACTTCGACACGGAAGCGGTCGTGCGACTCGCCTGGCGGGGCGTCAAACCAGTCAATATCGATGCACCGGTGAAGTACCTCACAGCTGAAGAAGGTGGCGTCTCGCACTTCCGGTATGTGCGCGACAACGTGCTCTTGTCGTGGATGCACACCCGGCTCATGTTCGAGTTCGTTCTTCGCTTGCCGGCCCTCCTGTGGCGGCGTTTTCGAGGTCTGCCACCGTTCCAGCCATGACCGCGACCGCGTCGAATCAGGCCCGTCCCTGGACCGCCGAGATCGCGCTGCGCATGCGCCGTCTTTTCTTGTTGAAGCTGGGCGGCACCATCGCTTTCACCTGGATCTTTTTCATCGGCTACTTTCAGCTGCTGCGGCACCCGACGCAGCAGCCGATCACGATGCCGCTGACCGCGCTCGACCTGCTGATCCCGTTCCAGCCTTACACGTTGGTGGCGTACCTGTCGCTCTGGTTCTACATCGGCTTTGCGCCGGGTTTGCAGCGCAATTTTGCCGAACTCGTCGTCTTCGGGCTGTGGGAAGCTGCGCTGTGCCTTTCGGGACTGGCTGTGTTCTATGTATTTCCGACGGCGGTGCCGGCCCTGACGTTCGACGTGTCGGGCTTTCCCGGCTTCGCAATGCTGCAAGGCGTAGACGCCACCGGCAACGCCTTCCCGTCGATGCACGTGGCGGTCGCCATTTTCACTGCGATGCACGTGGAAGACGTGCTGCGCCGTGCACGCGTACCCTGGACGCTCCGCCTGCTCAACGTGCTCTGGTTTCTCGCCATTGCCTGGTCGACCCTGGCCGTTCGACAACACGTGGTGCTGGACGTGATCGGTGGCGCTATGCTGGGAATGGCTTTTGCAGTGCCGTCGCTGCGCTGGCGACCGCGATCCGATGTGCCGATGGCCCGCGCCGACCCCTTGCCTGCCGCATTTGCCAACCGCACCAACCTCTAACAACACCAAGTTCACCTCACCATGAGTTCGCTGAAAGAGTTGCAGGACCTGATCCAGGAAAAGTACGACATCCCGCCTGAAAAGCTCGCGCCCGATGCGTCGATGCGAGAGACCGGGCTCGATTCGCTCTCGATCGCCGAATTCGTGTTCGCAATCGAAGATCACTTTCACATCGAGCTGCCGGACGACGATCCGAACATCGACACCCTTGGTGAATTGGCCGCGCTGGTCGACCGTGTTCGCGCTGCAAAAGACGAAGTGAAAAAAGCAGCGTGAATTCTTACGCCGTCGTCGTCACCGGCATGGGCGTCGTGGCACCGCACGGCGACAGCATCACTTCGCTGTTCGAAGCGCTGATGCTCGGCCGTTCGGCCATTCGACCCGTATTTCCGGAGCTGCCCAAGCCGGCGGCCGCAGCGACCGTCATCTTCGACGCTTCGCGTTGGTTCACCAAGCTACAGCTGGCCGGGGTCGACCGCGTGAGCCAGTTGGCCGTCGCTGCGGCAGAGCTCGCCATGAAGGATGCTGGCGCCGCGGGAACGGTCGAGGCCGAGCGCATCGGCGTCTTCGTGGGCTGCGGCATGGGCGGTGCGGCGGCTCTCGAGGCCGCGTACCGAAGCGGCAACACGCAGAGCGGCGGCTCCGGCCGCGTGCCGCCGTTGACCATCCCCGCTTTCATGCCCAACGCTCCGGCAGCGCATGTCGCCATGCGTCAGGGCGTTCACGGCCCGGTGCTCACCTATTCGGTCGCGTGCGCATCGTCGTCAATGGCCATCGCCGAAGCCGCCAAGGCAGTGCAGCGCGGCGATGTCGACCTTGCAATCGCCGGCGGCAGCGAAGCGCTCATCGTCCCCGGCGTGGTCATGGCGTGGCAGGCGATGCAGACGCTGGCCTCGTTTGCGCCCGGCGAGGCCGCCGACGCGGTGCGCCCCTTCGCCGCCGATCGCAGCGGCTTCGCGCTGGGCGAAGGTGCGGCTTTCATCGTGCTCGAATCGGCAGAGCGTGCAAAGGCGCGTGGTGCCAAACACTACGCGACGCTCGCAGGCTGGGGCAGCAGCTGCGACGCCACGCACCTCACCAAGCCCGACGCGCCTGGCCAGGCGCGCGCGCTGCGCCAGGCCCTGAAGATGGCCGACCTGGAGCCTCACGACATCGGCTACTGCAACGCACACGGCACCGCGACACGCATCGGCGACGAAGTCGAAGCCAAGGCGCTTGCCGAGGTATGGGGCGCTGATCTCGACCGGCTGCGAGTGAGCTCGACCAAGGCGCTGCACGGCCACTTGCTCGGCGCAGCCGGTGCGATCGAAGCCGTGATTACCGTGATGGCGCTCTACGAGCAACGGCTGCCGCCCAATGCGCACTGCGTCACGCCCGACCCGGCTTGCGCGCTGAATCTGGTGCTCGAACCCGGCTACAGCGCTGCCAATACGCAGGCCGCCATCAGCAACTCATTCGCCTTCGGCGGAAGCAACTCAGTCTTGCTATTCAAGCGCTGAAGCAAACGCGCCTTGTTGGCCGCACTGCGACCCACCGGCCATCGCGACGCTGCCCCCTTCCAGAAACATCGCGGAACCGCCTTCGCCGGGCCGCTGGTGTTGCCCCCGGTCAGGGGTGGGGCGAGCTAAATCATCCCGCCGTTGATCGAGATGACCTGCCCCGTGATGTAGGCGGCTTCGGGGCTCGCCAGAAAACCGGCCAGCGCCGCCACCTCGTCCGGCGTCCCGGCCCGCTTGGCCGGCACCATCTGATTGATCATCGCCGGGTCGAACACTGCATCCGCCATTGGGGACGCGATGATCCCCGGCGCGATGGCGTTGACGGTGACGCCGCGCGCTGCCACTTCGAGCGACAGCGCCTTGGTCGCGCTGTTGAGCGCGCCCTTGGCGGCCGCGTAGTTGACCTGCCCGCGGTTGCCGGTGAGCGACGCGACCGACGAGATGTTCAGGATGCGGCCCCAGCGCGTGCGCAGCATCGGCAGCAACAGCGGCTGCGTCACCCGAAAGAAGCCGTTGAGCGACACGTCGATGACCTTGTGCCACTGCTCGGGCCGCATGCCGGGCATGACCGCGTCGTCGTGCACGCCGGCGTTGTTCACGACGATCTGCACCGGGCCGGCTTCGAGCATGCGCTCGCAGGCCAGGCGCGCTGCCTCGTCGCTGCGCAGATCGAACACCACGCTCTCGGCTTTGCCACCGGCGGCGATGATCGTCGCGGCCAGTTGCTCAACGGCCTCGGGCCTTGAATTGGCATGCAGCAACACAGTGGCGCCGTCGCGCGCCAGCCGCGTCGCGATGGCCGCACCGAGCGAGCCGCTCGCGCCGGTGATGAGGGCGCGTTTTCCTGCGAGAGTGTTGCCTTCGAGAGTCATTGGGGAGCTTCCATCGCCAGTGGCGTGTTGAGGACGACCACGGCGCGGCCTTCGGCGACCGCCCGGCCCTCGCTGTCGGTCAAGTCGAATTCATAGAGCACCTGCCGCGCATCGCCTGACAGCCGACGGGCGCGCACATGCAGCAAACCGGCGATGTCGTCGAGCCGCTCGACAGCCATCCTCACGTTACGTGCGCTCGCCAGAAACCCGGCCGACGGCACGCTGCCCTCGACCGCCAGCACGCCGCCATGCAAGGCCATGGCCTGCGCCGCATATTCGATGGCGTTGGGCGCGAGCAACCCGCTCGCGGTGCGCAACGGGTTGTCGGGCGCCGTGTGGGTGGCGGTAGTGCAGTGGATGGCCTCGGCCGACCAGCTTTCAAGGCGGTCCAGCAGACACATGGTGCCGCTGTGCGGAATGCGTCGGGCGATGGCGGCGCGGTCGAGTGTTTGGGGCGTCATTCTTTGCTTTCAGACAGACAGAGATCGGCGACCAGCAGCACGTTCGCGAACGGCGTGCCCTGGCTCATCGGCACGCTCTGCACTTTGAAGCCGAAGCCTTCGAGCGTGGCGATCCATGCGGCCAGCGGCCGGCCCCAGGTCGGCGAAACCTTGTGGCCGCGAATGCGAGTGACCATCCGGTCGACCCACTGGCTCACTGCAAAGCCGCGTCGGTCAGACGCATCGCCGACACGCAACAACAGGCGCCCTTCCGGCTGCAGCGCATCGCGCACGCGCCGCAGAATATTGTCCTGCGCGGCGATGCCGACGTAGTGCAGCACGTCGAGGATCACGACCAGATCGCACGCCGGCAAATCTGCGTTGCACATGTCTGCACAGAGCAGTCGGGGCGCCGGCCGCAGATGGCCGATCGACGCTTGGGCACGTGCGATGTCCTTGGGCATCAGCTCGATGCCGGTGTACTGCGCAGCTGCAGTGGTGGCGGGCCACGACGCTGGCCATCGGCCCTTGACCTGCATCGCGCTCATCGATGCCAGCAGGCTCGCGAACAGGCCCTGGCCGCAACCGATGTCGACCACGCGCGCATGCCGCGCATCGATCAACCGGCGTTCGATCAGGCCGCGAAAAACCGGGTCGCGCCCCAGCTTGCCGCGCGCGAAACGCCAGGCGAAGTTACCGGCCGTTTTGTAGGGCAGCGTGGCTGCCTCGTGCAGTTCGCGCCATGCGGTGTCGGGCTGCGGAAGCGGCGCGGTGTCGGCATTCATGTGTGGAGCCCTTGAAGTCCTTGCGGCAACGTAACGGACTGCAGCCCTTCGGCGCGCAGGCGGTCGAGCAATGGGGGCAACACGTCGAGCAGCACCGGGCGGCCCGCGGACGTATGCGCGGCATTGCCGTCGTGCAGCAAGAGGATGTCACGCGCCTGCAAGCCACGCGTCAATCGCGCCAGCACCTTGGCCGCATCGCCTTCGCGGGTGTCGAAACCGCGGCGAGTCCAGCTCACGAGCCGCAGCCCGAGCCGATGCAGCACCGGCTCCAGAAACGGATTGCGCAGCCCGGCGGGCGCACGAAAACAGGTCGGTTTATGCCCGATCACATCGGCGAGCATGTCTTGCGCCTGAGCGATCTCGGTGGCAAAACCGCGCGGACCCAGGAAGGAAAAGTTATGCCGATGCTGCGTCGTGTGGTTCTGGATGCTGTGACCACGCGCCACGATCTCGCGTGCCAACGCCGGCTGTGCGCGCACGCGCTCGGCGATGCAGAAGAAGGTTGCGCGCTGGCCGTGCGCATCGAGCAGGTCTAGCACCTGCGGCGTGACGTCAGGCTCGGGCCCGTCGTCGATGGTGATGGCGACCTCACGCCGCGCGGCCGCTGCTTCGGGCAAACGCGTGACGTTAGGGCCGAGCAAACTGCTGCGTGGCGTCAGGCCGGCGCCGGTGATCAGCGCATGGTTCAGTACGATGGCGCCGACCGCCCAGGGCAGTGCGCCCGGGACCAGCACACCAGCGCCGATCGCGGCCACATGCCAGCCGACACTGGCCCGCAGAATGGGCGGCCAGGGCCATGCAGTCCCACGCGTCGAGTCGATAAGTGGTGTCACTTTTAATATTTTCCCATCAGCGGCGACCGCTCGACACCGGCGGCGCTGGCGGCGCGCCCCGTACGAAGGCAGCAGACAACAGCAATGCCAGCATCGCCCCCGGCGCCACCACGCGGCCGATGGCAGACAGCGACGGAATGTTCGAGATCGCGATCAAGCCGAACGACACCACCGTCGTGAGATTGGCCAGCATCAGCGACGCCAGCGTGTCTTCGTCGGCGCGGCCGGTCTCGCGCAACTGATCGAAGAACAGCGCGTAGTTGGACCCCACTGCCACCACGAGCAACATGCCCACGAGATGCAGGATGCCGAGCTGCACCTGCAGCACCGCGAGGCCGCCCAGCGTGAGCACGACAGCAAACACCAACGGCTGGCACACCGCGAGCAGCCGGCGCGGCGATCGCAGATACAGGCCGAGCAGCACCACGACCGCGAGCGCGCCGAGCAGCACCTGAACGAAGGCTTCATGCAAATAGCGATCGTAGAGCGCACCGAGTTCGCGGCCGACGTCGACCACCTGCACATCCGGCACGCCGGCGAGCGCCGATTCGAGCCGAGCCTGATCGAACTTCGTGCCCGGGTGCAGCGCGATCAACGCACCCCATCCGCCGCCCGGCCGCTGGTACATCAACGAGCTGACGATCGGCCCGAGCGGCCCGCTCGCGAGGTCTTCGCGCTGCACCATGGGCTGGTTGCGCGCGGTCTCGACATCGGCAAGAAACGGCTCGAGCCGCGCGACCGGCAGTGGCAGATCTTTCATCGCCTCGTTGAGCCGGGTACGCAGCGTGGCGCTGTCGGGCAGGCTCGCGACGCGTGCTTGCTGCGCCGCTTCGCTCGGCAGAAAGCGCGTGACGGTTTCAAAGCCGGTGAGCTCGCCGCTGTCGACCATCTTTTCGAGGCGGACGCTGGCGGCTTCGGCGTTGCGCAACACGGTTTGCACATCGGCACCTTGCGCGACCACCAGCAAGCCGCCGTCGCTGGCACCGATGTCCGCACGCAGCGATTCGTCGAGTGCCTGCGCTTCCTTGGGCAGCGGGCTCATCGCGCTCAGGTTGGCGCGCCACAGGTCGGCACCGCGCCACGCCAGCAAAGCCAGCGCGGCAAGGCCGAGCGCGAACAGGCCCAGACGCAGCCGCGGCAGTCCGCGCACGATGGCACCGGCGACCTTGGCCATGGTGCGGCGCATGCCCATGCCGGTGGCGCCATCGGGCGCCAGCACCGGGAGCACGTAGCGTGTGGCGAGGGCCGCGGCGACCAGGCCGGCAATCGAGAAAACACCGAGCTGCGCGAGCCCCGGGAAGCCGGAGAAAAGCAGGGCTGCGAAGCCGCACACCGAGGTCAACAGACCGAGGCGCACGGTCGGCCAGTTGAGGTCGCGCCAGCGTTGCCAGCCGGTGCCCGGCACCGCAGCGCCGCGCGCCTGGATCAGGTAATAGATGGCGTAGTCGATGGTCTCGCCGATGAGCGTGCTGCCGAATCCCATCGTCAGTCCGTGCACGTTGCCGAACACCAGGCTGACGGTGGCGGTGCCCGCGACCACGCCGGTCGCGACCGGCAGGAAAGCGATGAGCAAGGCCTTGGGCGATGCGAAGGCCAGCAGCAACAAACAGCCCATCACGATGCCGCCAACGATGGACAGGTGGATCGCCTCGCCCTTGATCTGATCGCGGCTCTGCACGGAGAACACTGGCGCGCCGCTGAGCCGCAGCCGTGGCTTGGCGCCAGTCATGTCACGCGTGGCCGCATCGAAAGCCGACTGCACTTTGGCGATGGCGATGGTCAGCGCGTCGAGGTCGCTGCCGGATGCGTGCGTGGTCGCGAGCAACACCGCGCGTGGTGCCGAGCGCGAGGCCCACACGCCGGCTTCGGTGCGCGGCGCATTGGCGGGGATGAGGCTTTCGGCCACGCCTTGCGTCTCGCCGGTCGGATCGCGGTCGAGCAGCGGCTTGACCAGGTTGCCAGCCGGCGTGCCGAGCAACGACAGCGTGTCGGCGATGGCATCGTGCAGACCAGCAGCGGTGAAGCGCTCGGGCGTAACGGATGTCGACAGTCGATAGCGGTGATCGAACAGCCAGGTACCGGCCGCCTTCCAGTCAGAGGCGTCACCGTTCTGCACCTGGTCGAACAGGCCGCTTTCGCGCATGGCGCCAGCGACCGCGCGCGAGACGACCGCGCGCTGCGTTGCATCGGTGCCGTCCTCGATGCCGATCAACAAGGTGCGCGACGCCACGCCGGTTTGCAGTTGCTCGATGAGCACGCGCTGGCGCGCATCGGGGCTCTGGGGCAGGAAGGCCGACAGGTCGGCGCTGAAATGTGTGCGTGTGATCAAGACCACGCCGGCCGCGACGATGGCAAGCCAGACCAGCAGTACCACGATGCGACGCTGGCGGCTGAGCCCGGACGCACCCGTGGCCGCAGAGGTCGCAACCGGCTGGCGCGATGTCACGGCGCAGGCCGGGTCGGAACGATCGTCATGACAGAGCGGTCGCCACCGACGAACTCCATTTCGAGGCCGAGCACTTCGCTGCCACGGCCGCTCATTCGCACGCTGCGGACTTGCGCGGCGAGGCGGTTGTCGAGCGGTTGCAGGTCGAGCGTCCAGCCGTCCACCGAGCCACCGACGACACTCTTGAAATAGCGGGTGAGCGCGGCCGTGTCGCCGCTCAAGGTGCCACGCATGGCTTCGACCAGGCCTTGCAGTTCGGGCACGCTGTCGAGCGTCATGGTGCGTGTGCGCTCGCCGCGCGACAGCACCATGTTGTTGCCGTCGACGACCATGCTTTCAGGCCGCGGCGTGAGCGTGCGACGCGAGAGTTTGTCGGGCGCAGTGAAGCTCAGCGTACCGCTGGCATTGAGCGGGCCTTCGAGACCGCGCACGAAGCGCTGCTCGGTGAAACGTGCCTCGCCGCTCTTCTGTTTGGCCAGCAGGCCCATCAGGTCTGGCAGCTCGAATGCCCAGGCCGACGACGCGCTGAAAGCCAGCAGAAGCAGGAGCGTGCGGCATACGTCGCGCCATTGCACTGCGCCTGCGCTCCCGCCCAACTCACCGCGAATCTTCGAGCCAGAAATCATGAAAATTGAACCAGTTGTAGGGGTACTTGCGGCACAGCGCTTCGAGCCGCATCACATAGGCTTCGACTGCCTCGCGGATCGCGCGTTCCCGCTCGGCCGGGTCGCGAATGCGTTCGCTGAAATCGGCCAGCGGCTCAAACAGCACATCGTAGCGGGCGCCGCCCACATACAAACCCGCCATGAAGAAGACGCGGCGGCGCAGCAGCGCAGCCAGACGAAACGGCCCGTCGTTGAACAGCGCCGGCTGCCCCAGAAACGGAAGCTCGATGCTGTTGCCGCGCTGACCGGCCTGCTCGACTTGGCCCGGCAGCGTGCGGTCGGCCAGCAGCCCCGCCATGCCGCCAGTGTCGAGCCAGTCACGCAGCTCGAGCATCGAATGTGGCCGGCCCAGCGCGATCACGTGCGGCCGCAGTTCCGGCAGGCTGATCGCATCCAGCATGGCGTTGATCTGCCGCGCGTTGTCCGGGAACATGAGCATCGCCGGACGTAGTTTTGGCGAGTCGGGGCTGAGCCCCTTGCAGGCACCTAGCGCCTCGAAGCTGCCGACATGCGCACCCAGCAAAAAGGCGCCGCGGCCCGCCAGTGCTTCGCTCTCGACCGGCTCTTTGCCGACGACCCGCACATCGAACAGGTCCATGCGGCCGCGCAGAAAGTAGACACGGTCGAGCACGGTGGAGGCGAAGGCGTGCAGCAGCTTGTAGCCGTCGCCCCACCCTGCGTTTGGACCGATCACGCGAAACAGGTACCGCTTGATGTGGCGACGCGGCGCTGGCGAAAAGAGCAGGAAATACAGCGTGACCGGATGCAGTACCAGCCGCGCGGCGCGGCGTCCCATCGTCAATGCGATCCAGCAGATCACCTGAAGTGCCACCTTGTTGGCGCGCTCCGGCGTGGTCGACCAATCGGCTGCAGCGGCCGGCCGATCGGTTTCGGACGCGGGTCTTGTCACGGTCGGATCGGCGCTCATGCAGCCGTGTCTGTACCCGGCATCCAGCGGCCGCTGACCGCGATCTGCGCATTGCAGCGCACCTCGAAGCGCACGCCTCTGGCTGCGCCCGGCTCGGGTTGAAGCTCGATCGTCAACGTGGCGCCGGGCCGTACCGGCGACAGGAACTTGCACGCCGCCAGGGTCGGTTGCCGGCCCAGTCGCGCGACCAATGCCGGCACACCGTGCGCGGCTTCGAGCACCTCGGCCAGCAGCAATGCGCCGGGCACCAACGGCTGGCCGGGGAAGTGGCCGGCAAAGGCAGGGTGGTCGACCGGCACGTCGCGCGTGACCTGCACCGCGGTGCTGTCGTCGGCCAGTTGCGCCAGCGCGAATTCCCGCAACGCACGCACCGTGAGCTTACCGGTGCCCTCCCGCGGCAGCGACGCGACATGCACCACGCGGCGCGGCACGAAGACCGGCTCCAGCCGCTGCCGCAACGCCGCGATGAGGTCACCCGACTTCAACTCCGGCGCGACCACGAAGGCCACCGGCCGCACCACGCCGTCGGCCACTTCGTCGGGCAGCCAGAACGCGCCATCCACCACGCCAGCGACGCTGTTCAGGTGATAGTTCAGATGCCCGAGCGAACTGCGCCGACCGGCCACGTGAATCAGGTCGTTGGCCCGGCCTAACAGGCGAAAGTGCTGCGAATCGATCAACTCCAGCACGTCGGCCATCGGCGTCGGGCGGGGCACGAAATCGCCGCTGAAAACGAAGCGCTCTGCCCCGTCTTCGGTCGGCTCGGCCGTCACCTGGATTTCGCCGAAGGTGTGCCAGACCTCGCTCTCGGTGGTGCGCCGCGTTGCGACCTGGCCCGACTCGGTGCTGCCGTAGATTTCGATCAGCGCGCCGCACATCGCCTGCTCGGCCTGCACGGCGAGTTGCGGCGACAGCGGGGCCGTGGCCGACAGGATCAGGTCGACCGCTGGCAGCGGCACGCCGGCCACCAACAGGGTCTTCAGATGAAACGGCGTGGTGATGAGCGCACGCGGTCGCGGCGACGCCTCGAGCGTGGCTGTGACATCCGCCGGAAAGAACGGCCGGCCACTGTCGAACGATGCGCCGCCGAGCATGGCGAGCAAGGCCGACGATTCGAGCCCGTAGCTGTGCTGTACCGGCACCGTCGTCACCAGCGTCAAGCCGTCGAGCGACGACAGCTTCAGCAAATCGGCGAGCCGCGGCACCGCAGCGCCGACGTCGTCGACCAGCGTGCGCCAACTCTTGGCGTGCGGCTGCGGCACGCCCGTCGAACCCGAAGTCAACAGGCTGACGGCATGGCCTTCGGCGTCGATCATCGGCATCTCTATCGATGCACCGTCGCGCACGGCGACATGCACGCGTGGATCGGTCCAGACCACCGTGATGCCTTGCGGATCGAGGTGCTTGTCGTCGGCGATTGCGAAGAGATTCGGGTTGCCTTCGCGCAGTCGCGACAGCGTCTCGGGCCGGGCGTCTGGCGGCAGCAAACTGGGCAGTCGGCGCACCAGCGCAGCGCCGAGACCGACGGCAAAGGAATAGCGGTCGACGCACAGATTGACCACCGGACCTTGGGCCGGCAACTGCTCGGCGAGAGCGGTGACGTCGGCCAGATACTGCCGTGACGAAATCGGGACGCCGGCGCGCCAGGCGAGCGGCGCGTCGAGGTCGCGTGCGCCCAGCAGCGGAAGGAACTTAGGAAGATCGGACTTCATTTGCGTGGTGTTCGCGGTACCAGACGTACTGTTCATCGCGGCGCACCGTTGTCGACAGGCGCGCCATAAAAGGCTCGCACCGCATCGATCATGCGGGTGCGTTCGAACTCGGGATGCAGCCGATAGCGCATGAAATGTTCGCCGACGAACAGGCACACCACGCTCACCGGCGTCAACACGTTGGCCAGCAACGACCAGGCTGAAAACGGCAGCGTGAGGTAGACGACGACCGAGGCGACAACCATCAACGCGAAGTACACCGTCCACACCAAGGTGACTTGATCGGTGTAGCGCTTCATGCCGGGCACGATCGCATGCACGCGTTGTGCGAATTGCCCGATGAGCGACAAGCCATCACCGCGCAGGGTGCTGCCGAACCAGATGCACAGCACGAAGTTGATGCCCGCGTGCTGCAGCACGTAGAGCCGGTTGGGGTCGCCCGCCTCGCCGCGCAACACCAGCACGAACAATGCGGCGCCGGCCGCGGCGACGATGAGCAGCGCCCACTTGCCGACGCGTGCCGCGGCGAGGCCAAGCGCGGTCAGCCACAGCGGCACGAGCAGCACCACCACGGCCCACGGTTCGGCCGCATGAAAAAGCATCATCCAGTGCGACAACCCTGCGTAAGCAGCGCCCGCCAACAGCAGGAGCGCCAGCCGCCACCTCGACATCGGCTTCAGGTAGCGCTGCGATTCTGTGCGACGTGGGTCGCAAGAGTGCGCAGCGACGTAAAGATCTGCTGGTTGCGCTCGTCGTCGGAACGCAGCTGAAAGCCGTACTTCCGCGAGACTTCCAGCGCGACTTCGAGGATGTCGATCGAGTCGAGTCCCAGGCCTTCACCGTACAGCGGCGCGTCGGGCGCCACGTCGGCCGGCGCGATCTCCAGATTCAGGGATTCGACAAGCAACACGGCCAGCTCGGCTTCGAGCGGCGTTTGTTCCGAAGAAGCATCGCCAACGGCGGGAATGGGGGTTTGTGCAATCGATGACAAAAGGGAGCTCCGGAACTGTTCTACAAAGGCGACAAAGTGCCACTAATTATAGGAGGCGGCCTTCGCTAGACTGTCGCATCGATACGACCCCGGAGTGCCTATGGCCGACCCTCTTTTGATTGCCCGCCACGACACCATCGAGTGCGCCCTGCTCCCTGCGCTCGCCAATCGACACGGCCTCATCACCGGCGCCACCGGCACCGGCAAGACGGTCACGTTGCAGACCATCGCGCAAAAGCTCTCGGGCATCGGCGTGCCGGTGTTCATGGCCGACGTCAAGGGCGACCTCACAGGCATCAGCCAGCCAGGCCATATCGGCGACAAGATGGCGGCCACCTTGAAGGAGCGCGGGCTCGATGCGCCCACGCCGCTGGCCTGCCCGGTCACGCTGTGGGACGTGTTCGGCGAGCAGGGCCACCCGGTGCGCGCCACGGTGTCCGACATGGGGCCGCTGCTGCTCGGCCGCATGCTCGACCTCAACGAGACGCAGGCCGGCGTGCTGAACATCGTCTTTAAGATCGCCGACGACAACGGCTTGCTGCTGCTCGACCTGAAGGACCTGCGCGCGATGCTTCAGCACGTCGGCGAGAACGCCAGCCAGTTCACCACCGAGTACGGCAACATCAGCGCGGCCAGCGTGGGCGCCATCCAGCGCGGCCTGCTGCAGATCGAAACGCAGGGTGGCGGCAAGTTCTTCGGCGAGCCGATGCTGAACATCGCCGACTTCATGCAGACCGTCGATGGCAAGGGCGTGGTCAACATCTTGGCGGCCGACAAGCTCATGAATTCGCCGCGGCTCTATGCGACCTTTCTGTTGTGGATGCTGTCGGAACTCTTCGAGCAGCTGCCCGAAATCGGCGACCCCGATCAGCCCAAGCTGGTCTTCTTTTTCGACGAGGCACATCTGTTGTTCAACGAAGCGCCGAAGGCGCTCGTGGAGCGCATCGAGCTCGTCGTGCGGCTGGTGCGCTCCAAGGGCGTCGGTGTCTATTTCGTGACCCAGAACCCGCTGGACATTCCGGATTCAGTGTTGGCGCAGCTCGGCAACCGGGTCCAGCACGCACTGCGCGCCTTCACGCCGCGCGACCAGAAAGCCGTCAAGGCCACCGCGACGACGATGCGGCAAAAGCCAGGCCTCGACATCGAGAAAGCCATCACCGAATTGGCGGTGGGTGAAGCGCTGGTGAGCCTGCTCGACGACAAGGGCCGGCCCAGCATCACCGAGCGCGTCTACGTGCTGCCACCGGCCAGCCAGCTCGGGCCGATCACACCCGCGCAGCGGCAGGCGCTGCTGGCCAATTCTCTGGTGGCGGGTGTGTACGAGAAGACGGTCGACAGGGAATCGGCTTACGAGAAGCTGAAAGGTCGTACAGAGACGGCGCCGGGTGCGCCAGCGACAACCGGCACGGCGACGATTCCGGGTGCCAGAGGCGACGCGTCAACACCCGACGCTGCAGGCGGTGGCTTGATGGGCGGGCTGAATGAACTGTTGTTCGGGTCGACCGGGCCCCGCGGCGGCAAGCGCGACGGCCTGGCGCAAACCATGGCGCGCTCTGCGGTGCGCACCATGGGCACATCGGTCGGCAAGGAAATCCTGCGTGGCGTGCTGGGCGGTATCTTCGGCGCGAAGAAGCGCTGAGCTTTAGATCGCTATCAATTCGGTAGCAAATCGCGCCTGCAGAACGCGCGCTGCTGGCGCCTTGGCTCCAAAAATGCCACACAAACCCTCATCCGACCGCCTCTTCGGTTTGTAGGTGGCCGCCTACGCGTTTAACTGATGCATGATGTTTGTAAATCATTGCAACAGAGCGCGGAGCACCGATGGCAACACTTATTCCGGCGATAAGCAGCTTCGCATCGCGCATGACAGGCGGCGAAAAGCGCTTGGCAGAGCGGCTTGAGCGAAAGCTCGAAGACGACTACCTGCTTTGGTACGACGTGCTCATCGGACACAGGCACCTGCATCCTGACTTCGTGATGCATCCGCATCTTGATTTCCGACTGTGGAAACAAAGCACCATTCCATCAAGAAATAAATTTCAAAGTTTGGTGATTCTCATGTTATTTGCTCGTCATCACGATGAAAATTAAATACATTTCACCAAATATATGGAATGACGAAATACTTTCCATATCCGCAAATTTGAGCGATTCACATCGGAGTTTTTTGAGCGAGAAGGGCTGGACTGAAAGTTATCAACCAAATTTACCCGGAATAATAGGCGGTGAGATTTCGACCCATGCCCGAGATCACGTCATCAATAGATTTCTAAATTCTGCCGCAAGGATGCAATATGTTTGCACTGACCCCAACAAAGAGCAGCCACATATAAGGCAAATGATTTTGGACCAACTTGCGTTGGGCGAAATTTTCATACTGGATGTCGCCGCCGGAAACGGCGCTGGAACGCTCTCGATACTCTCGTCAATTTGCGAGCTTCGCGAACATAGTATTATTCCAACTCTGCCTCTAAATGTAAGCATTTTTGGCCTTGATATTTCACCAGACGCACTTAGTTTCTATGCAGCCATATTGGGAAAAATTACTCCAAGACTTAAGTCTTGCGGAATTCAAGTTGCAATAGATCTTTGTGTATGCAATCTAAAGATTAGCGGCGAAATTGATCAAGTACTTGATACATTTTTTGATGCGGCCAAAGGGAAAACTTGCAAGAGATTTTTATGTACCATTTCTGCACTATCCGGCGTTAAAAAAGAAGGGATGGCGGAAATGATGGACTCCTTAAAATTAATCGCCGCAAGACTAAGCCACAAGACACGGAGCAGTTCTTGGCTGTGGGTTGAACCAAAGGTTGAAAAAACCTGGCTGAGCGTTTTCGCGAGTGCTGTTAAATTAACTTTCAAACAGCTTATTGGCGCACTAAACATTGCTGCAGAGAAGTCGAACTCAAACGGAATGTCAGGCAAGGCCGAAACTGCTAGAACCTTCAGATGGATCGACCCACTTAACGGCCACCTTACAACAAGTCACGTAATTGTTGTGGAATTCAGGAACTCTTAAATATGCGAGCCAAAGATCAAACTTTGCTCGTTCGGGCATTGAATTCGACCAAACAGAGCTATTTTCCGACGTACGTCGCCCTTCGCCTAATCGGGAAAAATCTGGCCACCGGGACACCAGATTACCTTCAAAATCTTATAGATCGGCGGATTAACGCTGGCGAGACTTGGCGCTACAAGAATTTTAAGCTATATAAAGGCACCAATTCATCGAGCGGCGCACCAGTTCACGAATATCGAGATTGTCTGGCACCCAATCCGTCGACCGCCCTTGCAGGGGCCGCGATTCTCGGTGAGCTCTCCAAAAATCCGGCCTTTGCTTGCTCACAACAGGTATACAGCTACCGTTGGCCGGCAACACAAAATTCAGGTTCGAGTTACCGGTTCTTTGCTGAAGGCTACAAAGAGCGCAATGGTGCGATATTCAACGCCCTTGACAAAGGCGAAAGAATCGCAGTCGTGACCGACATAAAGCGATTCTATCCGTCCGTGCAAGTTGATCAGATACGGGAGAATTTGAATACGCTTTTTCGTACAACACCAAACAGCGAGAAAATTGAAGGAATTTCAGATTTTTTTGTGCAGCTTCTTTCCGCGGGAAAAGGTGGAATTCCGATAGGACCTGCACCAGGACACTTGCTCGGCCATGTAGCGCTCTCAAAAGTTGATCAAGAACTTACCCTTAAGTTCGGATCGAACTATTTTCGCTATGTGGACGACATTGTTGTTGTGTGTGAGCGAAGTGAAAAAGACTTTGTTTTGACACAAATCGAGACATGCGTTCAAAACAGCAACTTCAGTCTAAATACAACAAAGACAGAGTTTTTGAATGGCGACGAGTGGCAAGAAAGCGCCATGAAATCAGACATTCCGGAAGGAGATGACTTCCGATCATTTACTCGAGATCTGAGCATTTATTTGGCAATGTATCCTGATCGCACACAATCTTTGGCCGTGCAATTTTTAGACGCGGGCCTCAGCATCCCAATTACTCGACTTGAGACTCTGGCCAGTTATTCGCCGTTTAAATATTTTATACTCCAATGTAAAAATACCGTCAGAGCAATGCACGCTTTGCGCGTTCTAACATTCGATCTTAAATATTTTACGCAAAGAGCGTTGCGTTTAAAAAATAAGTATGAAGAGTCATTGCGCGACATATGCCAGGAAGCCGATTTATCCCCGCATTTGCGTCGATGGAAAATTCAGCGAGCCCGCAGGATCGTCAATGTACTTTTCTATTTGCGCACTTTTTCTGAATGGAAGACATCGGATCCAGTCTTTTCTAAATTTCCTGAATTGGTTGAACAGGCTGCTTTAGCCTCATCACTACGTAGCGGAGAAGTAAATCACATACTTCCATTTTTTGGCCAAGGTCCTGCAGCTTTTGCTGAGCTCTGGAACGATCACGGACGAGGAAAAGCAGTTCTGAAACCCGAAGAAAATTTGGATGACCCAAAAATAAATTCTTTGATCTTGCTGAAATTGCATGGTGTGGTGACGCAGTCCGAGCTGCCTGCACCAGATGGAAATTTCGATGGAAGACTTCTAAATGCGACATCAGACCTGCCGCCGCTCTCAAGAACTTCTGAAGACCTTTCTTTTGAAGACGAATTCGAGTCTTTGCGGCTCGGGACAACGAGCGAAGAAATATCCAAGCTGGCGCGGACAAGACATTCAGTCTCCGAGGACGCGCCTTTTGAAGTGCTTTCACTGGTGGGCTCCGAGTACATGAGCTAACACGTTGTGCGGGTAAGGGTTACAGTGCCCGCCGGCGCCATCGCAATCGCGAACCAGGCGCCTCATCCCAAGCTGTCCGAACCAAGGCACACGAGCCTCAAAGCGCTTGGCCCCTGGGCGCGGCTGCCCTCACCGTCTTCCACCTCCGCATATCCGCAGAAGCACCCCCCATGACCAGCTCCATGTACACCCACTCCGTCCCCGTCTTCAAGCAGATGCTCACCGCGCTGAAAACCATCCTCGCCCAGGCCAGCGAGCACGCCACCAGCAAGTCGATCGAGCCTGACGCTTACTTGCAAGCGCGGCTGGCGCCCGACATGTTTCCGCTGCTCAAGCAAGTACAGATTGCTGCCGATTTTTCGCGTGGTGTTTCGGCGCGTCTGGCCGGGGTGGAGGTGCCGACCTTTGCAGGCCAGGAGAAGAGCTTTGCCGATCTGGATGTGCTTTTGACCCAAACCTTGGCGTTCTTGGACAGCGTTGACGCGTCGCAGTTTGAAGGCAAGGAAAGCGCCGAAATCGTCTTGCGCCCCGGCACGCCAAAAGAGAAGAAGCTCAGTGGGCAGACCTACCTGGCGAACTACGGTTTGCCGCAGTTCTTCTTTCATGTGACAACGAGCTACGACATCCTGCGCCACAACGGCTTGCCGATTGGCAAGCGTGATTTCATGGGCGCTTACTGAGGAACACCCCCAATGCGCCCTGCGGCGCTGGCGATTGCTGGATGCGCGCCGCAGGCCTATTTGACGTTCAAACGCGCCCCAAAATCTCCACCAGTTCCCCCAACCCCATTCCCACCGCCCCATGCCGCAGCGGTATCCGCTCCTCCCCCGGGTACACCACATAACGCTGCGTGATCTGCAGGTCTTCACACGCAATGGCAAAGCCTTTTTCGGGGCTGGGGGCCATGGAGCGTTTGATCTCTATGGCGATTTCGGGCTGGCCGCCTTTTTCCAGCACCAGGTCGATTTCTGCGCCGACCTGGGTGCGGTAGAAGTTGGGCACGCGGCGGGTGCCGGCGGCTTGCAGCAGGTTCTCGATGCAGTGGCCCTCGTAGCTCAGGCCACACACGGGGTGGCCCAGCAGGTCGTTCACGGTTTCCAGCTCCAGCAGGCCGTGCAGCAGGCCGCTGTCGCGCACGTAGACCTTGGGTGACTTGACGAGGCGTTTTCCCAGATTGCCACCCCATGGCCGCAGACGGCGCACCAGTTGCAGGTCTACCAGCAGGTCGATGTAGCGGTCGATGGTGGGGTTGGCCACGCCCAGCGCGCTGGCGATGCGTGACTGGTTCAGCACACTGCCCTGGTTGTGCGCCAGCATGGTCCACAGACGGCCAATGGTCTCGGCAGGCAGGCGGGGCGCAAACATGGGCACGTCGCGTTCCAGATAGCTGCGGATGAAGTCGCGCCGCCAGTCCAGGCTCTGGGTGTCGTCGGCCGCCAGCAGGCTGTCGGGGAAGCCGCCGCGCAGCCACAGGGTGCTGTCGGTGATGCCCGCCGCAGCGGCCTCAAAGGTGTTGATGGGGGCAATGTCGAGGTAGGCGACGCGCCCGGCCAGCGTCTCGCTGGACTGTCGCATCAGGTCCAGCGCCGCCGAGCCCAGCAGCAGGAACTGCCCGCTGCGCAGCCCGGCCTGCCGGTTGTCGTCAATGATGCCGCGCAAGACTTCAAACACGCCGGGCGCGCGGTGGATTTCGTCCAGGATGACCAGCTTGCCCTGCTGGGCGCGCAAGTACGTGTCGGCGTCTTCCAGCCGCAGGCGGTCTGCGGGGCGTTCCAGGTCGAGGTAGACCGAGCCGCCGGGCCAGTCTTTGGCAAGGGTGCGGGCCAGCGTGGTTTTGCCCACCTGGCGCGGGCCCAGCAGCACGACGGCGGGGGTTTGGGCAAGTTTTTGGCGGACGGTGGCTTCGAATTGGCGGCTTATCATTATTGATATTTTAACTGTTGAAGTTAATTTTTCAATGACAATAGATTCCGTGGAGGCGCTGTGGCTGCATCCGGGGTAAACCCAATGCACTACACCATCAATCTCGAATGCCCAATCCCCCCGCCCTTCTCCACCCGGATCTGCGCGGGGATTCGCTCTTTCAGCGCCTCCACGTGGCTGATGATTCCGATCATCTTGCCGCTGGCGTTCAGTGAATCCAGCGCCGTCAGAGCGATCTCCAGCGTGTCGCCGTCGAGCGAGCCAAAGCCTTCGTCGAGGAACAGCGAATCGATGGACGTTTTGTGGCTCACCAGGTCCGACAGCGCCAGGGCCAGCGCGAGGCTGACCAGGAAGCCTTCGCCGCCCGACAGGGTGCGCGTGTCGCGCGTGACGTCGCCCTGCCACGCATCCACGATGTCCAGCTCCAGTTCCCCGGTGGACTTGAGGCGCAGCAGGTAGCGGCCATGCAGGCGCGCCAAGTGCCGGTTGGCAAGGTGCAGCAAATGGTCGAGCGTGAGCCCCTGGGCAAACTTGCGGAACTTGTCGCCTTTGGCAGAGCCGATCAATCCATCCAGCCGTTGCCAGATATCGGCCTCTGCGGTTTGCGCGCTGATTTGCGCAAACAGGGCTTGCTGGTTTTGGCGGTGCTGCGCATCGCTCGAAAGCAATGCGCGCTGCGCGCCCATTTGCTCACTGAGGGTGCTGCGCTGCGACTCCAGCGTCTCCAGTTGCGCAACGATTTCTTCGGCGGCGAGTGGCGTCATTGCTTGTGCCTCCAACCCCGCTTGTTTCTCGCGTGCGGCCTGCAGCAGTGCGCTGGCCCGCTGTTGCGCAGCGTTCAGTGAATCTTTCAGCGCACTCAAGCGCTGGCGTTCGGGCTCCGACAAAAGTGCGACCTCGAACGCTACCGCGTCGGCGAAAGGGCTGGCGTTCAGGGCGGTGTGCCACGCGCCTTCGGCATCCAGCAAGCCAGTGCGCTGCTGCGCGAGGGCAGCCTCTGCCTGCGCGTATCGGCCCGCCAGGGCGGCGATGGTTTGGGTCAGGATGGCGATGTCGTGAGTGCAAGCGGCGAGCGCGGCCGGCAGTTCATCGGCCGCCACTTCCTTGTGCGCGGGCAATGCCAACGCGGGTTCATCCGCGTGGGCCTGCAGGTCGGTCCATCGTTGCGCCCACAGGTTGGCTTCTGCCTGTGTCGCGTCGCACTGGGCTTGCTGGCGGATGATGGCTTGGGCCAGCGCCTGAAGTTGGCGCTGGGTTTGCTGCCAGTGCTGCCACTCACCGTCTCGCTCTTGTAGCCACGGCTTCGGATCGACTGGCAGCGCGTAGCCGGCCTCGGCCAGTGTGGCTTGCAGGCTCGCCTCCAGGGTCGCGAGCTCTTCCTGATGTGTTCGGCCGGTTTGCATCAGTGCGGCCTGGCGCAACTGCGACTCCTCGGCCGCCTGTTGCAGCAGGGCCAACTGGCCCTGTGCCGCCTGCAACGCCTGAGCGCTTTGGTTGGCGGCTGCCTGCGCGCGCTGAATCGTCTGTTCGCCCATGTCGGCGGCTTGCAGGTCGTTGGTGAGTTGGACGAGTGCCTGCGCAACGGCCTGATGCCCGCCGGCCAAGTGCTCGGCGCTGTGCCAATCGTCTCCGGTCAGTGCGGGCGTGGTTTTCACCTGGCTGATGGACGCGGCCCAATCGGTTTGCCACTGGCTGATGTGCTGGGCGGCTTTCTCTTGACTGTGCAGCCGCTCCGTTTGGCGTGCGTTGCTCGCAGCCAAAGCGGCGGCGGCGATTTCCCCCTGTGTTTTCAGTTTCTCGAGCGCATCTTGTTTGAGCTTCAAGGTGGCGGCGGTGGCTGAAACATCGAGCGCCTGGTAAGCATCGATTGCGGGGTGTTCCACGGCACCGCACAAGGGGCAAGCCTCCCCGGGCTGCAATGCCAGGCGGTGCGCATCCAGGCTTTGAATGCGGCGCTCCTGGTCGAGCAGTTTTTGCTTGTCTGCAACCTGCTCTTTCACCGTTTTGTATTCTTCCCGCAGCGCTGACACCGCAGCAGTTTGCGTCCCTATCGTGGCGTTGCCTTGCTGCACGTCCGCCGCCAGCGTGCCCTGCTGGGTCGCGAGTTCACGACGCTGTGTTGCCAGAGCTTCCAGCTGTTGCCAGCGGTTCAGTTGGCCCTGCTCGGCCTGCCACAGTGAACGCAAACCCACGGGCGTCTGCCCGGCCAATCGCTGGTCCTGTGCGGCCTGCGCCGACTGCTGCGCGGACGCCGATGCGGTTTTTGCCAGCAGCGCTGTATCCACCAGGGCGCTCTGTGCCGTGAGCTTGCGGCTGCGGGCCGCTTGCTCTTCTTGCAGCACCTGCAGAGCCTGTCGCTGTGTGGCAAGACTTTGTTGCAGCCGATGGCGCTGTTCTAACTGCTGCCGCCAGCTGCCCAGGCGCTCGCCCAAGGCGGCGCGTTGTGGGTGGGCGGCGCAAAAGTCGGTGAGCTGCTGGTGCTCGCCCTTCGTCAGCGTCAGTTGGTCTTGCGCATGCTGCGCGATTCGGCTGGCCAGCGTTTGGGCAAGGTGGTGCTGCCGGTAGTGAGCAGTGGTCTCGCGTTGCCGATCGACGCGGAGCGTTGCCAGCACGGTTTCGCTATGGCCGCAAGCGGCTTGCGCTTGTTGCCAAGCGAGGTGCATCGGCTTGAGCGCTTGCGCTGGTTCGCTGTCGGCAAGGCGGCGAAGTTCGGGTGCGGCGGTTTCCCGCGCGGCTGCCGCTGCAGTGCCTTGCGCGTCCGTGGTCTGCACGTCTTGCACACTTTGCGCCAGGTTCATTTGCCATTGGCGTTGCGTTTGGGCGACCTGCTGGGCTGCTTGCACGCCAAGCAGCTCGTCGCCCCAGCGCTTCACATCGCCTTGCATGGCCTCACGCTTGTCTGCGGTCAACAGTTCCACGCCGTCTGCGCGGGCTTTGAGTTGCTCCAGTTGCTGCTTGGCATGCCGCGCTTCGTCGAACACTTTCTTGGAGATCTCGCCGTAGATTTCGGTGCCCGTCAGCTCCTCCAGCAACTCGGCCCGGTCGTTGGCGCTGGCGTTCAAGAATGCAGCAAAGCCGCCTTGGGCCAGCAGCATGGACTTGGTGAAACGGGGGAAGTCGAGGCCGGTGATCTCGGCCATGCGTTTGAGCTTGTCATTGCTTTGGCTGGTAAGGATCGTCCCTGCGCCGCTGGTCCGGTCGACGCTGGCCAGTTCCACCTTGGGAGCCTGCAACGCACCATCGATTTTGTCGCGGGCGCGGCGCTGGCTCCAGAAGGCGCGGTACACAGCGCCCTTCACTTCAAACTCCACCTCGGCCAGGCAATCGGCGGTGTGGCGCGTCATGATGTCGTTGGCCGACGCGGAGATGCTCTTCAGGCGCGGCGTCTCGTGGTACAGCGCCAGACAGATCGCGTCGAGCAAAGTCGACTTGCCCGCGCCGGTGGGCCCGGTGATGGCAAACAGGCTGTTGTCGGTAAAGGGGGATTTGGTGAAGTCGATCGCCCACTCACCTTTGAGTGAGTTGAGGTTCTTCAGGCGCAGACTCAGAATTTTCATGCTGCACCTTCCGTGAGACCGGTCACGATGGCGCGGTAACGCTGGTTCAAGGCCAACTGCAAGTCCGGCGTCAGTTCTTCTTGCGCCAACCTGCGCGCAAATACATCGTGGGGGCTGAGTTCATCCAGAGTCTCGGTCACCTCGCCAGCCATGCTGGCTGCCGCATTGCCACGCTGGCGCCGCACGCGCAAGACCTCCACGGGCAAGCCTTGCGTCATGACCTCGATGCGCGCGGGAAGGTCGGACAAATAGTCGTCTTCCGCGACGGTGACTTCCAGCCAAACCGGTTGCGCAGCAGACCCTTCAAGAGCGGCTGCGGTGATGGCACTGGCCAGCGCCACCAAGTTGCCGCCGACCGAGATCAACGGCTGAAACCGCGGCACCATCAGCGGCGTGATGGCCGTCAGCCCGTCCGCGCCCAGGTCCACCAGCAACATCTCTTTTTGCTGGCGCGCTTCGTCGAACCCCAGAGGGATGGGCGAGCCGCAGTAGCGAATGTGATCGAATCCACCGACCTTTTGCGGCTTGTGAATGTGCCCCAACGCGATGTAGTCCACCGGCGGAAACGCCGACGTGGGATAGGCATCGAGGGAGCCCACATAGATCTCACGGACCGACTCATTGCTGGTGGCGCCCACGGTGGTGAGATGCCCGGTGGCGATCAGCGGAACGACGCGGCCCAATTCGCTTTTCAGTTCCGCTTGCCGCGCACGGCCCGCCTCGTAGACCACTTGGTAATAGGCCTGAATGGCGGCTCGCATGGACTGCTGTTTTTCGTCGGCGCTCTGCCCGGCCTGGCTCTGCAATACGTCGCGCGGGCGTATGAAGGGAATCGCACAGACGATGCCGCCCGGCTCACCCTTTCCGCCCCGCAGCGGCAGCACGACGACTTGGCTTGCGGGATCGTCCACCGTCGCGACCACGGTGGAGCTCAGGCAGGCGAGCAATCCGCGGCTTTCGCCCAGTGTCGCAACCGAATCATGGTTGCCCCCGAGCAGCAGCAGCGCAACACCTGCGCCGTGCAGTCGAACCACCAATTGGCTGTACAGCTCGCGCGCATAACTTGGGGGAGATCCGGTGTCAAAGATGTCGCCGGCGATGAGCACCGCATCCACCGCATGCTCATCGACTTGAAGCAGCAGCCAGTCGATCAGGCATTGATGCTCGGCCTGGCGGCTCTTGCCCATGAAATGCTGGCCCAGATGCCAGTCGGAGGTGTGAAGAATTCGCATCAGCTCTTGTTCCCTGTCGATCTGTGGCTCATTTTCACCAACTCATCTTTTGTACTCCTCCCGCCCCCCACCAACTCCTGCAGCATCACCAGCGCAGCAAGCGCGGCCCCGCGACAGCCCCGATCGCAATCGCCAGGACGATACCGCCCACGTACCAGACCGCCAGGAACGGCGCGGCCAGCTCCATGCAGTGCAGCGCATAGACGCTGCCGCCGATGCCACCCGCCAGTGCACCGGCTGCGGCGCCCGCAAGCGCAGGGCGGGTCGGCGCCAGGCTTCGCAGCGCGACGATCGCCGCGACGAACACCGGCAAGCCGATCAGACAGATGCTCAATGCGCAGGTCTTCCAGGTCTGCCCCATCAGCATCGGCATGCGTGCATCGGCGGGCGCGCCAAGCCAGGCGACGGTCGCCAGCAGCCACACACCCACCGCCGGGAGCACCGCAGCCCACCAGGCACTCCCCACCGGAACGCCGGGCCGCGCCAGCCTCTGCAGCATCACGAAACCGGCGACAGCGATGCAGGCCGGGAAAAGCAGCTTGAACCAGAACATCGGCCAGAACATGACCTCGACAAGATCACGCCGGAGGCCGTATTCGGCAAACAGGATCACCAGCGACAGCGGCAAGCCGACGGCCACCGCCCAGGTCATGCGCCGCGACGCCGCATGCCGTGGCACGGGCGCCACGCCATTGGCGAGCATCGTCACGAGATCGTCGGTCTTCATGGCGCGCTCCTGAATCGTGCAGCCAGCGCCTTCAGGCCGCGGTGCACGTTGACCTTGACGGCCGACTCCGACATGCCGATGAGCCGCGAGGTCTCGGCGACCGACAGCCCTTCGAGCTTGACGTGGACGATCGGCAGGCGTTGCCGGTCGGGCAGCGTGGCGAGCAGGCCGCCGAGGTCGCGCCGGGCATCGCTGGCATCGGTGGCCGAGGCTGCGAACACCTCGATCTCGTCGTCGAGCGGAACGTGCAAGGCCTCGCGGCCCGACTTGGCGCGCAGCAAGTCGATCATCTTGTAGCGGGCAATGGCGTGAACCCAGGCCGTCAGGGGCTGGTCGGACTGGTACGTGTGACGCTGGTTGTGCATTGCGAGCAGGCATTCCTGTACGAGGTCTTCGACCTCATCGGGCCAGCCGAACAGGCGCTTGCCCAAAAACGCGCGAAGGTGCGCGCCGAGTTTCGACAGGAACGCGTGGTACGCCGCGGCGTCTCCGGCAAGTCCACGAAGGAACAAGTCACGAAGGACGGTCTCGACCGTTTCGCCGGCATTGGCGCCGCGCACACCCGTCGCGCTGTCCCTTGTTATTCGTGGCATGGGGTGGAACGGTTACGGCACTGGCGAAAAAAGAGGTCTAAGAATTGTGCCGTGCGCTGGCTTGCCAGTTCACAAGGGGGTCGCTACATTGATGTTTTTGAGGGCTTGCAATGTCTGTTGATGCCGTTTCGATTCCTTCTCTTGTTCCCGCTGCGTCCGCTGTTTCCGGTCCTCCGTCGCTGATGTTTTCTCTTTCGCCCGACATTGCAGTTTCCGTCGACATCCCCGTTGGCGGCGCCTTGCCCTCACCGCTGCCGGCCGTCCCTGCAGCACCAGCTCAACGCCACATCCGGCTCACCTCGCACAGTGGCGGCTTCGGCGCGCTGCCCATCCATTGGGCAGCGGCCAGCGCGGCCGAACGCGGTCCGGTCGTCGGCACCACGACCTCGCGCGCGCACCGCAACGTCATCGGCACCCACAGCGGCTCGTACAGCGTGTATCGCGCGCTCGCCGTCGCGGCCGGCGCACTCAAGCGCGAGCATCGCGCCGACCTGACCAACACCGCGCCGACAGACCTCATCGGCCCCTACCCGCAGTGGAGCGAGCCCGGCAAGATCGTCTCGCTTGACCCTTGGGGCGCGCTGGTGGCCGATGTGTTTTCGGGCGAGCTCGCGGCCGGCTACGACATTCGTCCGACCATCGCGATCACGCAGGCCCACGTCATCCTGCCGGAGGTAATCGAGGCGCTGCAAAGCGGACGCCTCAAGGCCGACGGCAAGTTCCTGACCGCCGGCGGTGCCGCGATGGTGACCAAGGCGGCGATCGAGCCCGTCTGGTTTTTGCCAGACGTTGCCAGGCGCTTCGGTTGCAGCGAAACCGATCTGCGCCGCACGCTGTTCGAAGAGACCGGCGGCATGTACCCCGAGCTGGTCACGCGCTCCGATCTTGAAGTGTTCTTGCCACCCATCGGCGGACAGACGCTCTACATCTTCGGCAACCCGCGCGACCTGGCGAATCCGGAGGTCGAACTCACCGCGCGCATCCACGACGAGTGCAACGGCTCCGACGTGTTCGGCTCCGACATCTGCACCTGCCGACCGTATTTGACCCATGCCATCGAGGAATGCATTCAGGGCGCGCAACGGGGCGGCGTCGGGCTGGTGGCGTACTCACGCAAGGAGGGCCGGGCATTGGGCGAGGTCACCAAGTTCTTGGTCTACAACGCGCGCAAGCGCCAGGTCGGCGGCGACACGGCAGACCAGTATTTCGCGCGGACGGAATGCGTGGCCGGCGTACAGGACATGCGCTTTCAGGAGCTGATGCCCGATGTCTTCCACTGGCTCGGCATCCGGAAGATTCACCGGCTGGTTTCGATGAGCAATCTCAAGTACGACGCCATCACCGGCTCCGGCATCGAGATCGGCGAGCGAGTCAACATTCCGGACGACCTGATCCCGGCCGACGCGAAGGTCGAGATGGACGCCAAGAAAGCCGCCGGCTACTTCACACCAGGCCATGTGCCCAATGCCGATGAGCTGAAGCAGGCCAAAGGTCGGGGGCTCGCGCAATGAGCCGCGACAACTATGGCGTCGACCCCGAGCGGCCGACACACAACGCAGCCGTTCGAAGTGCGGACGCGGAAGGCCATGTCGATCCGATCGTCGAGCTGACCGACGACAGCAGTCATGCGGCGGGCGCTGCGGCGCTGTTGCGCACCACGGCGGCTGTCCGCGAACGCTCGGCCGCCTTGTTGGCACGCGCGCGGCGCGGCGAGTCGGCGTGGTTCACCATCGGCAACGACAGCACCATCGAAGATGCGGCACGGGCCGTGGCAGAAGTAACGCTCGAACGATACCCGTGGGACACGATTCCGTACCACAGCCGCTGGCGCCATTTCGAGGCCGGTGGCGTCGACCGGCTGGCCGAGTTGAACACCCTGTTGGGCGAAGCCGCGACATCCCGTGAACGTGCCCGCGCGCAGATCGATCTGGCGTTGGTCAGCGTGTTGCTCGACGCCGGCGCCGGGCCCGATTGGCGCTATATCGAAACGGCCTTCGGCGACGAAGAAGGGCAGAGCTTCTCGCGCTCAGAGGGCTTGGCCGTGGCGAGCTTTCATGCGTTCACCAGCGGCCTGTTTTCATCGGATCCCGACCGTCCGCTGCAGGCCGACGCGGCCGGTCTGAAGGCACTCGTCACAGACCGTCTCGGCGACGCATTGCAAGTGAGCGAAGCAAATCCGCTGATCGGCCTTGCCGGGCGCGCGATGCTGTTGCGCAGGCTCGGCGAGGCGATGACCGAGCAGCCCGAGGTGTTCGGCGATAGCGGCCGGCCCGGTGGACTGTTCGACGCGCTGGTCGGCCCGTACGGCCCCGCCGCGCCACCGACGGCCGAGGTCACGGCGCACGAGATTCTGTCGCTGTTGCTCGATTCGTTGTCGGGCATCTGGCCGGCATCCAACGCCATCGACAGCCTGGCCGCCGACGGCAGCGACAACGTCGGCGGCTTTGCCTCCAGCGACCGGGCATTGGCGCTCGGCGATTGCTGGCGCCACAGCGCAGTGATCGGCCCCGGCTTGACCAATGGATGGATGCCGTTTCACAAGCTTTCGCAATGGCTGACCTATTCATTGCTGGAGCCGTTTGCGTGGGCCGGCGTCAAGGTGCGGCATCTGGAGACGCTGACCGCACTGCCCGAATACCGCAACGGCGGCCTGCTGATCGACAGTCAGGTCATCGTGCCGAAGGATCCGGCGTTTCTCGAACGCAGCTGGAAGGTCGGCGACGAGTTCATCGTGGAGTGGCGCGCGCTCACGGTGGCGCTGCTCGATGAACTGGCACCGCGTATGCGCAAGTTGCTGAACCGCACGGAAGAAGATATGCCGCTGGCGTGCGTGCTCGAAGGCGGCACGTGGGCAGCGGGCCGCGCATCGGCGCAGCGCCTGCGCAACGGCGCACCGCCACTGATGATCGAGAGCGACGGCACCGTCTTCTAGGGACGAATTCGACCTGCAGATCCAAACGGCATCGGGCTGCGTAACAGCTCTGGAATCACACACATCGTGTGCCCGGAGAAAAAAGCGCACATGTCGCAAAACACTGCCACCGCGATCCATTGGGTCGAACAGGGCTACGTGCCAGACCGAGTCGTGCGGGCAGGCATCCGCCGCCTATTGAAAGCGCGGGTGGTCGAGCTGGAAAGCGCCGACACCGAATCCACGTCTGACCAGACCAACGATTTTCTCGCAACAATGCGCAGTGCTGAACTGGCGCCTCTGCCCGAAAAGGCCAACGAGCAGCACTACGAAGTGCCGGCCGCGTTCTTCGGCGCCGTACTCGGCAAGCATCGTAAATACAGCGGTTGCTATTGGCCCGACGGCGTCGACACGCTCGAAGCGGCCGAGGCGGCCTCGCTCAACGCAACATGCGAACGCGCTGGCCTGAAAGATGGGCAGCAGGTGCTGGAACTCGGTTGCGGCTGGGGTTCGCTGACGCTCTTCATGGCCCAGCGCTATCCCGGCAGCCAGATCACCGCACTGTCGAATTCCAGCTCCCAGCGCGAGTACATCGAATCCGAAGCGACGCGGCGCGGGCTGACCAACGTTCGAGTGCTCACCCGCGACTTCAACGTCTTCAGCAGCGACGAGCAGTTCGACCGCATCGTGTCGATCGAGATGTTCGAGCATCTGCGGAACTGGCCGCGCGCATTCGCCAACGTCGCCTCATGGTTGAGGCCAGGCGGCCGCTTCTTCATGCACGTGTTCGCGCACCGCGACGCGCCCTATCCCTTCGTCGAGCGCGATGCCAGCGACTGGATGAGCAAGCACTTTTTCTCTGGCGGCATGATGCCCAGCGACGACCTTGCATTGCACTGCCAGGACGACTTGCGCCTGCTGCGACGCTGGCGCTGGAACGGCACGCACTACCAGCGCACGTCGGCAGCGTGGCTGCGCAACATGGACGCTCACCGCAGCGAACTGATGCCGCTGTTCGAGAGCACCTATGGTGGTGAAGCCAACGTGTGGTGGACGCGGTGGCGCCTGTTCTTCATGTCGGTCGAAGAGCTGTTCGGTTACGACGACGGCCAGCGGTGGTGGGTCAGCCACTATCTGTTCGAGAAGCGCGCGTGACAGTCGCTCCCGCGCAACCAACGCGCCTCATGCAACTCGCGAACGTGGTGTTGGCGCAGATCGGCTGGTTCGCGGCAGTACTCGGTGCCGCGCACGACCGGCCGCTCTGGGGATTGGCATGCGGGCTCGCGGTGATCGCATGGCACATCGCTGTTTCCTCGCGACCTGCGCAGGAGGCTGCACTCGTTGCGCTGGTTTGCCTGATCGGCTTTGCATCGGAGACGATTCATGTCGCGCTGGGCAACATCGGCTATCCGTCGGGACAACCGTTGGCCCATCTGCCGCCCTATTGGATGATCGGTCTTTGGGGCTTGTTCGCGATCCAGTTGAACGTGACGTTGCGCTGGCTGCGCCCGCGTTTGTGGTTGGCCGCCGTGCTCGGCGCTATTGCCGGCCCAGCCTCTTTTGCGTCGGGCGTGCGGCTTGGCGGCGCATCGTTCATTCATGCCACGCCGGCCGTGGCCGAACTGGTCATTGGCTGGGCCTTGCTGATGCCACTGCTGGTCTGGTTGTCGATGCGATTCGATGGCGTGATCGTCGAGGCCGTCGTACACACCGATATTCCGGAGACTGCTCATGCGTGATGTGATTGCAATGTGGCCGATAGCCTTGACTGGATTGGGCGTTACCGCCGTGCTGGCAGTGTTGACCTGGCTGGTGAGCCTGTCGCGCACCGACGTGAGTCTGGTCGACCGCATGTGGCCGATCTTGATCGCAGGCGCGGGGTGCGTTTACTTCGTGCTGACGCCGGCGCCGGGCGTTCGAAGCGTTTGCATGATCGCCGTCGCGGTCGCGTGGGCATTGCGCCTCAGTCTGTTCATCACGGTACGCAATTGGGGGCACGGGGAAGATCGCCGCTATCAGGAAATCCGCGCCCGCAACCAGCCGAACTTCGGGTTCAAAAGCCTGTACCTCATCTTCGCTTTGCAGGTGGTGCTCGCGTGGATCGTCTCGGCTCCGTTGTTCGTGGGCGTAGTCGCGGGAACGACCGTTGGCGTTGTTGCATCGAACCCGCTCGGCTTGCTCGATGGGGCGGGCATGGCGATCGCGATCTTCGGCGTCGTTTTCGAGGCCATCGGTGACCAGCAGATGGCCACGTTCAAGTCCGACCCCGCCCACAAAGGACAGGTCATGGACCGCGGCCTGTGGCGCTATACCAGACACCCCAACTACTTCGGCGAGGCATGCGTCTGGTGGGGACTGTGGCTGATGGCGCTGTCCGCTGCAGGTTGGGGCGGCGCGTGGAGCGTCGTTTCGCCGCTGCTCATGACGGTACTGCTGCTCAAGGTGTCCGGCGTGACGCTGCTCGAAAAAGACATTGCTGAGCGCCGACCTAAGTACCGTGAATACGTCGAGCGGACCAACGCATTCGTGCCGGGCCCGCCGCGCAAAGGTACGCCATGAAAGCGCTGCATGCTGCCCATGCCGGCAAAACGCTGGCGCTGTCGCTGTCGTTCGGACTGCTGGCAACGGCACCGAGCCATGCGGCGACAGCACCGACCGGCGAATGGAATTTCGTTGCCTCGCTGAACGACAAACCCATTGGGGAACACCGCTTCAATGTGACCGGTTCCGGCGATGAGCGGCGAGTTGTCGGAGAGGCGAACTTCGACGTCAGATTCATCGGCATATCGGCTTACCGCTACCAGCACAAAGTCGTCGAGAAATGGCGCGGCAACTGCTTGACCGACCTCGTCTCGAAGACCGATGACGATGGCAAGATCATGCGCGTGCGCACTCAAACCGAAGGGGATGGCAGCTCTGGAAGCGAAGGGCTCATGGTCTTCGCGGATAACGCGACGGGCCTGCCCGTGCCGGGCTGCGTGATGAGCTTCGCCTATTGGAATCCGGCCCTGCAGACGCAGACACGACTGCTCAACGCGCAGACCGGCAAGCCTGAAAAAGTGCAGATCACACGCGTCGGTAGCGGCGAGATCGATGTGCGCGGGCAATCGACCATGGCGACGCGGTGGCGCATCACGGGCGCAACGAATCCGATCGACGTCTGGTACTCAGCCGCCGGCGACTGGATCGGTCTCGACTCGACTGTCGACGGCGGCCGCAAGCTCAGCTACCGGCTGAAGTAAAAGTGGCGCAAGCATTGCGTCTGGAGTGATCCATGGTCGGCCAGGCGTCGTAACGGTTGCAGGAGAACCACCCACCATGTCCATTCGAAACTTCCTCATCGCCTACCCCATCACGGCCATCATCTTTCTGGGGCTCGATGCCATCTGGCTCACCACCATGGCCGACCGGCTCTATCGGCCGGCTCTCGGCAACATGATGCTGGAGCGCTTTTCACCGGCACCGGCGGTTGCGTTCTACCTGATCTACATCGTGGGTGTCGTGTTCTTCTGCGTGGCGCCATCGGTCAACGGCCGGGCTTGGCTGTCGGCGCTCGGCTCGGGCGCCTTGCTTGGGCTGGTGGCCTATGCGACCTACGACCTCACCAACCAGGCGACGCTGAAAAACTGGCCCGTACAGGTCACCATGGCCGACCTGTGCTGGGGGACTTTCGTGACTGCCGTGTCGGCCGCAGCAGCCTGCTGGATTACCGGGTGGATCAGCGATTTCATCGGCCGCCGCTGATTTCGCTGGAGCTAAAAAAAACCGCTGCAACGCAGCGGTTTTTTTACATCCCGACCAGCCCGCCGAACCAGCGGGCGATCGCACCTTCGAACATCACCTTGCCGCGCACCGATGCCAGGCAGATGCACTCGCCATCGGCGAGAACCACCGGCTGATGAAGGATGGACCCATCGGCCTCGTCGAAATCACCCGGCCCGAACAGTGCCCGGCCATCATGGAAGGTGCCGTACAGCACCTGCGTCAATTCGACTTCACTGTGGCTGTGCATCGGCAGTTTTTTACCTGCGCCTATGCGCAACAAGAACACGTTGGCAGCCCGGTCGTAAGGCAGGGTCACGCGGCTCCAGCGCATGCCGGGGCCAAGCCAACGCCAGCGGGTGGTCGTGCAGCCGTGGAGTGACCGTGGCCACTTCATGCCAACTGGCAATTCGGCGCGAAGCCCCACCGCTGTCGGCGGTTGGAACGCCGGCGGCGATGGTGCGTCGATGGCAGCCAGGGCCTTCGTCAGCGCGTCGGTTGCAAGCACTGCAGGGTCAAGCGCCTCGAGCATGTCGCCGCCGATCGTTTCGAGCACGCGAATGCGCTCCTGGCAGTGCACGCAGCCCTCGACGTGGCTGGACACGACCAGCGAAGGGCCGTTATCGAGATTGCCCGCCGCAAGGGCCAGCAAGAAGTCATCGTCCGGGTGGTGGTTCATCATGGTTCGAGGCCGTCGAGCAATCGACGCAGGTGGTTGACGGCAAGCCGCACGCGCGACTTGACGGTGCCGAGTGGAATGCCCAGCTCGAGCGCAATGCGGGAATGAGGATGCTCTTCGTAGAACGACAGGCGCACGATTTGCGCCTGCTCTGGCGACAATTTGCACATCGCCTCGCGAACGCCCTTTTCGCGCCGGCCGGTCCGCACCTGGTCTTCAAGTGCGGGGGCCGTGTCGGGCATGTCGTCGGCTTCGGTGCCGTCGCCTTGCACCTCGCGCTGACCTTGGCGCCGGAAGTGGTCGACTCGCAGGTTGCGCGCTATGGTGAAGATCCAGGTCGACACCGCAGCCTGAGCCGGATTGAACATGGCGGCCTTGCGCCACACCGAAATCATGGTCTCCTGCACCAGCTCTTCTGCCAGACCCTCTGCCGTACCCGACCGCATCAGGAATGCCTTCACGCGCGGCGCGAAATGCTTGAACAGGGCAGCAAAAGCTTGCCGGTCGCCCGCGGCCGCTATGGCCTGCACCAGGGCGTTCAGTTCTTCGCTTGTCGGCATCGCTCCCCGTGGTTGTTTCAACGTAACGACCGACAGGCGGGCAGCCGTGGCTGGCTGGGCCAGCAAGGCGGCTGCCGTGGACTGTGGTGCGGGGCTCATATCACTCCATACGGCCCGGCCGGGGAATTAGATCACGTCGAATTACAAATGCCGTGATCCAAATGGCCAACTGCCGCGTATTGCCTTCAAGCCCTGTCCTCAGACCTGGCCTCAGGCATTCCAGGAGCCCCAGTATGCAAACGATGTCGATCGCCGCTGCGCCTACGATGCGCGCGCCGCCCCCCGCCCACACAGGTGCGGCACTCGATATCGCTGTCATCGGCAGTGGCATCTCGGGTCTGTCCGCGGCGTGGCTGCTGTCGCAAAAGCACCGCGTGACCGTCTTCGAGGCCGACACCCGGCCCGGCGGGCACAGCAATACGGTCGATGTGCAATCCACGCAAGGTGGTGCTGGCGCGATGATCGCTGTCGACACGGGATTCATCGTCTACAACGAGCCGGCCTACCCCAACCTGACGGCGCTGTTCGCGCACCTCGGCGTCGAGACCAAACCCTCAGAGATGTCTTTCGCGGTGAGCCTGGACGACGGTGCGCTCGAGTACTCGGGCACCGGCCTGGGCGGCGTGTTCGCGCAAAAGCGCAACCTGGTCAGCCTGCGCTTCTGGTCGATGCTGCGCGACCTGGTGCGGTTCTATCGTCAGGCACCGGCGCACGCCGCCAGCGCCGGTTTGATGCCGCTCGACCAGTACCTCGACATGCAGGGCTACGGCAGGGCGTTTCGCGACGACCATCTGTATCCGATGGCGGCCGCTATCTGGTCGACGTCGGCCGCACGCATCGGCGAATATCCGACCGAGGCTTTCGTGCGGTTCTGCGAAAACCATCATCTGCTCAAGCTCACCAACCGGCCGGCCTGGCGCACCGTAGAAGGCGGCAGCCGCCGCTACGT
Organism: Variovorax sp. PAMC28562; assembly: GCF_014303735.1. Lineage (NCBI taxonomy): Bacteria > Pseudomonadati > Pseudomonadota > Betaproteobacteria > Burkholderiales > Comamonadaceae > Variovorax > Variovorax sp. PAMC28562. The sequence goes on from NZ_CP060296.1 coordinate 3,932,734, forward strand.
CGAGCAGCTCACCAAGGGAATGGGCGATCGTTTGCGACTGGACAACGCCGCCATCGAAATCCGGCGCAGCGCCGAGGGCGTGCATGTCTGCACCGAAGCCGGCTGGGCGCCCGAGCGTTTCGACCAGGTCGTGATCGCCACGCACGCCGACCAGGCGCTGCGACTGCTGCCGGATGCGCACGCCGAGGAATCGCGTGTACTCGGTGCTTTCGGCTACAGCCGCAACCGCGCCGTGTTGCACAGCGACCCAGCCCTGATGCCGCAACGCCGCGCAGTGTGGTCGAGCTGGAATTACGCGGCCGATCGCACCCGCCCCGATGCCTTGTGCGTGACCTACTGGATGAACCGGCTGCAGGGGATCCCAGACCACACGCCGCTGTTCCTGACACTCAATCCCATGCAAGAGCCCCGCCCCGAACACCTGATTCGCAGCGAGACCTACGAGCATCCGATGTTCGATGCCGCCGCGATCCGCGCGCAAGACCAGCTGTGGTCGCTTCAGGGTCACAACCGCACCTGGTTCTGCGGTGCGTACTTTGGCTCGGGGTTCCACGAAGACGGGCTGCAGTCCGGCTTGGCGGTGGCCGAGGCGATAGGCGGCGTGCGTCGGCCATGGACGGTCGCCAACGAGTCCGATCGCATCCGGCTGAAGACTGTGCTTCGACCTGCGATGGCCGAAGCAGCAACGGATGGTCAAACCGCATGAACACGACACTGCAGCAGTCCGCGCTCTACCCTGGACGCGTCATGCACCAACGGATGCGACCCGCGCGCCACCGGCTTGCCTACCGTGTTTTCTCGCTGTTGATCGACCTCGACGAACTGCCGGAGCTGGCGCAACGGCTGCGCTTTTTTTCCCTGAATCGTTTCAACCTGTTCAGCCTGCATGAAGCCGACTATGGCGCGCGCAAGGGCAAGGACGGCAACGGCCACAACCTGCGCCAGCGGGTCGATGAGCAGTTGACCGCCGCGGGCCTGCTCGCGGGTGGCCCCATCCGCCTTCTGAGCATGCCGCGCATCCTCGGGTACGCCTTCAACCCGCTCAGCGTTTACTTCTGCCACCTACCCGATGGCGAGTTGCAAGCGATCCTCTACGAAGTGAACAACACGTTCGGCGAACGCCACAGTTACCTGATCGAGGTGGACAAGGACCAGCGCGCCCTGAGCACCCAGGGCGTGCCGATCGACCAGCACTGCGCCAAGGAGTTTCACGTCTCGCCCTTCCTCGGCTTGCAGATGGACTACGGCTTTCGCGTGCAAGCGCCTCACGTCGACCAGCCTGAAATGCGCCTTGACATCACCGCGAGCGATGCCGACGGCCCGATGTTGTTCGCACGGCTCGACGCACATCGCCGCGTACTGAACGATGCCGCCTTGTTGCTGGCATTCTTTTCGCATCCCTTGCTCACGCTGAAGGTCGTGGGCGCCATCCACTGGGAGGCATTGCGCCTCTGGGTCAAGGGCGTGCGGTTGCACGTTCGGCCGCCCGCACCGACCCGGTCGGTGACCGTTACCAAAGCCGAAGAATCATGAGCACACCTTCTTCTCCGCCAAACAGCCTCCAAACCGAAGAACCGCGCAGCGGCGTTGCCTCTACCCTGTCGTCGCTCGGAGGCTGGCCGATGCGCCGGCTGCTGACACGACTGTTGCGCGACGTGCGCTGTGGCACGCTCAGCGTCGAGCTACCCGGTGGCGAGCGCATCGAAGGCCGGGGAACTGTGCCGGGCCCGCAAGCTTCGATACGACTGCATCGCTGGCGCCCACTGGTGCGTTTGCTGCTGCAGGGCGACCTGGGCCTGGCCGAGTCGTACCGCGATGGCGACTGGTCGACCACAGACCTCACCGCGCTGCTCGAATTCGGGATTTGCAACGAGGCAAATTGGGGTCGTGCGCTCGAGGCCTCGCTGCCGGCGCGTTGGCTCACGCGGCTGTTTCACCTGATGCACGCCAACTCGCGGCGGGGCAGCCGCCAAAACATCTCGTTCCACTACGACATGGGCAACGACTTTTACGCCCAGTGGCTCGATCCTGACATGCTCTATTCCAGCGCCCTGTACGCCACGGGCGACGAATCGCTCGAAGAAGCGCAGGCTGCAAAGCTGGACCACATCGTGTCGCTGCTCGACGTGCCCGACGATGGCAAGGTGCTCGAAATCGGCTGCGGTTGGGGCGCGCTGGCTTTGGCGCTGGCCCGCAAGCATCGCGCCAGCGTGACCGGCCTGACCCTTTCCACCGAGCAACTGGCCCACGCCAACAAACGAGTCGCCGACGAAGGTTTGACGCAGGCCGTCGACCTGCGGCTGCAGGACTATCGCGATGTGCAAGGCGAATACGACCGCATCGTTTCCATCGAGATGCTCGAAGCCGTTGGCGAGCGTTACTGGCCTGTTTACTTCGAGACGCTGCGCCAGCGACTACGGCCCGCCGGTTCGGCAGTGCTGCAGGTCATCACCATTGCCGACGACTACTTCGATCACTACCGGCGCGGTACCGATTTCATCCAGCGTTTCATCTTTCCAGGCGGCATGTTGCCCTCGGTCAGTGCCATGAAGACACAGGCGGCGCAAGTCGGCATGCGGCTTGAAACAGCAGTGTCTTTCGGCGCCAGCTACGGCACCACGCTGGCGGAGTGGCGCACCCGGTTCCTTCGGGCGTGGCCGTCGATCGAGGCGCTGGGCTTCGACGCCTCGTTCAAGCGCCTCTGGGAGTACTACCTGTGCTACTGCGAAGCCGGATTTAGAACCGGCCGCGTGGACGTGGGCCTGTTCACCGTGGTGCATGCCGATCACGGCGGCCAAACTGGGCACACTGGCATAAGCGCCGCCGCAGCATAAGCGACGCAACGACAAGCCTGACCCTGCCAACAAACGACCGAGTGGCAGCGGTCTGGGGTCGACCGGGCGTTGGCTTGGCTCTTGCTTGACACCTGCTAAAAGAAGGGCGATCTTCAGCCCTCTCTTTTGCAACGCAAGAACACGGAAAGCCTCCGCCCCTCCATGAGCAACGTTCACCTCGTCGACCATCCCCTCGTCCAGCACAAGCTCTCTTTGATGCGTCGCAAAGACGCTTCGACCAACAGCTTTCGCCGCCTGCTCAACGAGCTGAGCATGCTGATGGCCTACGAGGTGACGCGCGACATGCCGATGCAGGACATCGAGATCGAGACGCCGCTCGAAACCATGACGACCAAGGTCATCGACGGCAAGAAGCTCGTGCTGGTGTCGATCCTGCGAGCCGGAAACGGCATCCTCGAAGGCATGCTCACCGTGGTGCCTGGCGCACGTGTCGGCCACATCGGCTTGTACCGCGACCCCAAGACACTGACCGCCGTCGAGTACTACTTCAAGATGCCGAGCGAAATGCAGGACCGCGACATCATCGTGGTCGACCCGATGCTGGCCACCGGCAACTCCGCGATCGCCGCCGTCGATCGACTGAAGGAACTGAGCCCGAAGTCGATCAAATTTGTTTGCCTGCTGACTTGCCCGGAAGGCGTCAAGGCGCTGCAGACCGCACACCCTGACGTGCCGATCTACACCGCAGCGATCGACCGCGAGCTCAACGACCACGGCTACATCCTGCCGGGCCTGGGTGACGCGGGCGACAGAATTTTTGGCACGAAATAAGGCTCGCCCCTCGACTCAGCGGGTTCGCCGACCATGCTCGACCTTATCGTCACCCACGCCACCCTGCCCGACGGTCGCACCGACATGTCGATCGCCGTGCAGCACGGCCGCATCGTTGAAGTGACTAAGGGGTTCGATGCGCCTGCGCACGAAACCATAGACGCCCAGGGGATGCTCGTCGCACCGCACTTCGTCGATCCGCACTTCCATATGGATGCCACGCTCAGCTACGGCTTGCCGCGCGTCAACGAAAGCGGCATGCTGCTTGAAGGTATCGCGTTGTGGGGTGAGCTCAAGCCGTTGCTCAAGGCCGAAGCCTTGATCGAACGTGCCCTCGCCTATTGCGACTGGGCCATCGCCAAGGGCTTGCTCGCGATTCGTACGCATGTCGACACGAGCGACCCGAGCCTGCTCGCAGTCGACGCGCTGCTCGAAGTGAAGCGCCTGGTCGCGCCGTACATCGACTTGCAGCTCGTGGCGTTCCCGCAGGACGGTGTGCTGCGTGCGGCCGGCGGCGTCGACAGCCTGAAGCGTGCGCTCGACAAGGGCGTCGACGTGGTCGGCGGCATTCCGCATTTCGAGCGAACGATGGCCGAAGGCGCTGCGAGCGTGAAGCTGCTGTGCGAGATCGCAGCCGAGCGCGGCAAGCTGGTCGACATGCATTGCGACGAATCGGACGACCCGCTGTCGCGCCATATCGAGACGCTAGCGTATGAGGCGCAACGACTGGGCCTGCAAGGCCGCGTCAACGGATCGCACTGCACGTCGATGCACAGCATGGACAACTACTACGTCAGCAAGCTGCTCCCGTTGATCGCCGGGAGCGGCGTCAGCGTGATCGCCAACCCGCTCATCAACATCACGCTCCAGGGCCGCCACGACACCTACCCCAAGCGCCGCGGCATGACACGCGTGCCGGAGCTGATGGCTGCGGGCGTCAACGTCGCCTTCGGCCACGACTGCGTGATGGACCCGTGGTACGGCATGGGCTCGGGCGACATGCTCGAGGTCGCGCACATGGGCCTGCACGTGGCGCAGATGACGAGCCAGGCCGGCATTCGCGCGTGCTTCGAAGCGGTGACCACCAACGCTGCGAAGGTGATGCACCTCGACGGCTACGGGCTCGATGCCGGTTGCGATGCCAGCTTCGTGTTGCTGCAGGCCCGAGATGCTGTCGAAGCGATAAGGCTGCGCGCCACGCGGCTCAAAGTGTTCAAGAAAGGCAAGCTGCTGGCGGAGACGCCAGCATCGACTGCACGTCTGCATGTGAAAGGTCGCGCGGAGGCGACATCTTTCATGCCGTCGCGCGGTGCCTGAGTGCCTGAACCAGTGCCGAAAGCGTTTCCCCGACCGGTAACTCGACCTTCAGCGTAAAAAAATCGTCCGCGCGGGTACGACCAAGATTGACCGCTGCTACCGGCTTGCCGGCAGCCACCGCCGCCTGCACGAACCTGAAGCCCGAATACACCATCAGCGACGATCCGGTGACGAGCATGGCGTCGGCTTTGCTTAGGGCTGCGAAAGCCGCGGTGACACGATCGCGAGGGACGCCCTCACCGAAGAACACCACATCGGGTTTGAGCATGCCGCCGCAGACGGAACACGGCGGCACGTCGAACGATGAGAAGTCGTGGCCTTCGATGTCGGCGTCGCCATCGGGTGCGGCGCGCGCTTCGAGCGTTGCCCATGCAGGGTTGCGACGGCGTAGTTCGATCTGGAGTTCGGAGCGTGGCGAGCGCGTCTCGCAAGCCATGCAGCGAACGGTGTCGATACGGCCGTGCAGGTCAATGATGTTGCGGGTGCCCGCCGCGTCGTGCAGCCCATCGACGTTTTGCGTGAGGAGGAGTTCGACGCGACCGGATGCTTCGAGTTGCGCCAGTGCACGATGGGCTGGTCCAGGCGTGGCCAGCGCCATGGTTGGCCAGCCGATCAAGCTGCGCGCCCAGTAGCGTTTGCGCGTCGCCTCTTCGCCCATGAAGGCCTGATAGGTGACGGGCGAGGGCCGCTTCCAGTCGCCCTTCTCGTCGCGGTAGTCGGGAATGCCCGATTCGGTGCTGCAACCGGCGCCGCTCAACACGAAGAGCCGACGGTGACGCGTGGCGAAATCAGCAAGTGCGGCAAGTGCAGATACCGGGGCTGCGGCGGCGATGTCATCCATGCGGCGGAGCATACGAGGACGCGCAAGTGCTCACAGCGGCGGGGCTGTTCAGCGACCGCCCCGCGAACCTCGGTGAACCCTCAGTGGGCAGCTGTTCTTTGCGGCGCTCGACCTTGCCCGGAGGTCAGCACATAGCCCGATCGCAAAAGACTCTGCAGGTTGAAGCCGTGCCGGCCATCGAGTTCGAGATGCTTGCGCAGGTGATCCGTCATGGTCTCGGGCGGGCCACCCATCAGCGCAGGGATTTCATCCCAGGAAGACATGTCGAGACGCGCCTCGGACAACGGGGTGTTCTGGTTGCGAAAGAACGTGAGCGCGACGCTGAAGGCGCTGTCGCTCAGGGACTTCAATTCGTTCTCGACGAAGACCTGACCGGGCGGCCGAAACTCGTAGTTGCCGAACGACAGCGGCGAGGGAGCGATGCTGCCGCCTGCCCTGACCTTGGCCAGCACTTGCTTGACCTTGGCCTGAATGGCTTTTTCATCCAGCACGCGCAATGCCGGGTTTTGCGCGAACCCGCCCGAGGGCAAATAACTCGCCTTGTTGACCACCATCAACGCTGTCCGCGGATTGACGAGTAGCCGGATGCGATCGGCGCTTTCAGACGCACCGGCAAGGGTTTCCCCGATGACAATCATCGACAACGCCTTGCCGCTCGCAAGCAATTTCAGGAGGCCCGCCGCCGAGTCGTAGGCCAGCGATGCACAGCAATTTGCTGCAAGCAAGCGTCGCAGCCGGGCGCGTTCCAATGCGTTTTCACTCCATACTGCCGCCACCGGGCCAGCGCCTTTTTCAATCATTGTGCAGCCTCCGCATAGGACGTGCCAATCAACGGCTGGACGTATATTCTGTCGCTCGCGGGTGGTTTCCAGAGTTGTGTTTTATCGATCAGGCAATAGCCTGTTCCGTGTACCGATCGAAGAACGAAACCATGCTCGCCTTTGAGTTCCAGTGCGCTACGCAATTGAGCAATGGCTGTATCGACCACACGTGAATTGGTCATTCGTGGCCATATCGCCTCGTAAATTTCACGACGCGATACCGTGCGGCCAATTCGACTGAACAACAGACGCGCTAGCCGAAATCGCTTTGGTTGGAGATGAACTTCGTGGTGGCCCATATGAATGGTGAACACCGAAGCATCGAATCGGTAGGGCCCGACTTCCAGTGCATCTTCTATTTCGTCGCCTTTGCGACTAAAGACCAACCTGCTGTAAAGCAATTGAATACGGGCCACCAATTCCTCATCGGAAAAAGGTCGCACCAGAAAATCGAAGAACTCTTTGTGGTCGCTTCGTTGTATGTCGTTTATTGCGTTGGGCATGACCACTGCAAGCAGTGGAATGCTGGCGCCGAGGCTGTCGTGCGCCATTTCGACTTCCTCAATCGACGTAGCCTGCTCGCCAAGGCCTAGTACGACGAGGTCGACCACGGCGCCCCACTTCATGGCTTTCGACAGATCTGCGAGCGAAGAAAAAATCTCGGCTTCGCTTGATACTTTCGACAACATTTCTTGAATGATTGCTGAAGGGCGGGGTCCAACGATAGCGATGTTCATGCACCGGATGATTCCTTTGGTTTGCTTTTTCCGCATTGCAAACGCGAGGATTCGAAAGTATTGAACAGTTGTTTTTTACATTTTGTTTAAAAGGTCACAGATCATGAACAGGCTTACCAGAACTCTTACCGCGTTGGGAGATTTTGGTAGATTTGGATGTTGCAATTCGACAAGAATCTAGAGAGAAACTTGGGAGAAATGATGCGTATCGCCTTGCTTGAAGATGAATTGCCGCAAATGCAATTGCTGGTCGCCACCCTGGAGACGATGACTGTGGCCGGTTACGAAAACACGAGCTGCGAGCAGTTCACCGACGGCGAGATGCTCCGGACGGCGCTGCGAACCGATTCGTTCGACCTGCTGATCCTCGACTGGAACGTGCCGGGGCTGGATGGGCTGGAACTCTTGCGATGGCTGCGCGACTACCGCCGATTGACCGTACCGGTCATCATGCTCAGCGCCCGCGGTGCCGAGCGGGATGTGGCCGAGGCACTCAGCGCAGGCGCCAATGACTATGTGATCAAACCTTTCAGGCCGATCGAGTTGGTCGCGCGCGTCAAACGTTTTCGCACGCCGCAGGAAACCGCAAAAGGCTGGGTGGAAACGATCGGCGAATGGAAGTTTTTCCACGAGAGCGCTACCGTAATCCGTGCCGGTTTGCCTCCGCAGCTTTTTACGTTGAGCGAACGTGAATTCAGTTTGGCGATCGCCCTGTTTCGCAACCTGGGACGGGTCGTCTCGCGCTTCTATTTGCTGGAGGCGACCAACCAGGACGCGCGCTCCAGCAGCACGCGAATTCTGGACAATCAGATCTTCAAGGTGCGCCGCAAACTTTCGCTGGAAACCAACGGGTTGCAGCTCCAGACCATCTATGGGCAGGGTTACCGGCTGGCGCCCAGCCATGCGGCCGAGCCCGATGCGGACAGCTGAAAGAGAGACGCCAAGGCCATCCCGCAGATCACTCCGGCAAGTGATCGTCAGGTGCTTTGCATCAACGCCAGCGCGGAGTCTGGTCCGACCGGCGCAGTCTCGAAGAACCTGAAGCGCGTGTTGCCAATCCGGATGACATCGAGATGCCGCAGCTGACCGGCCTTGACCTTGAAGCCGTTCACGTACAAGCCGTTGCGGCTCGACAGATCGAGGATGCCGGACGTGTACCGCGACATGGCGATGCGCACATGCTGACGACTGACGCGCTCGTCGTACACGACCACGTCACACACAGAGTCGCGGCCGATCACCACGTTATTGGATGGAAGTATGGTCAGCTTGGAAAGACCGTGGTCGAGTTGAATCAGGCTGCGTTTCATGGAGCACCTCTGGAGATGGAGACAGGCACGGACGTCAGGCGACCATCACGCACAACGTGAAAGTCATCGCGACGAGCAGCAGAACGATGTGGACTAAGGTTGTCATGCCGCCATCGTCGAACGCCGGGCCGAAATCAGAGATGCGAAAAAAAGGTTCCGATAGGTTTCAAGTAACACAAAGGCACGCGTCGCGCAGAATGTCACGCAGCCAAATGCTCTACTTCTGAAGCGGGGCCCAAAGGTCTAGCCACATGTGAATCTTCGACACAAACGTGCAGACTGGTAGTGAAGGCGTCGGACTGCTGCGTGTAGCGGGCGACGGATCGACACCACTACGTTCCCTGTTGACTAACGCTCCGGCACGATCGCCTCGGCGTACTCGTACAACGCACCGAGCAGTTCTTCGCCACGCTCGTCTGCACTTTCCGACAAGGCATCGATCTCGGTAAAGAGCATGTCGACGCTGCGGGCGCCGCCCTCGCCTTCGAGCAACCGCGCCGCGCGATGCGCTTCCCAACGCTCGGTTTCTTCGGCTGTCAGTGTCTCGGGCCAGTTGCGCGCGCGGTAGCGGAACACGATCTCTTCGAGCCGCGCGTCGTCGAAGCCGACGCGCTCGCGCGCGAGGTCGGCCGGAGACAGGCCGCGCACGCGCAGCAAACGACGACGGTCCGCATCGCCAACAAAGCCGCCGTACAGGTCTTCATCGACGTCAGGAGTCGCCTCTTTGGGCCGCGCATAGACCTGTGGCCAGATCGCGCTCATGTCGGGCAAGCCGCGTGCGATCTCGGCGTTGCGCGAAGCCGCTTCGAGGTCGATGCCCCAGCGTTCGGCCATCGCAGGTGACAGTGTGCGAATCGCGCCCACGACCATCGGCGACTTGTTGAGATGGATGCCCTTGACCGGCAGTCTCACCACGCCTTCCGGCAAGTCTGCAGTGCGCGTGAACAGGCGCAATCGCAACGTTTCGACATCCAGATCGCGCAACTCGGCAGGATCGTATGCAAGATCCCAGGCGATCAGTTCGTTCTTGTTCGTCGGATGGCTCGCGAGCGGCCACATGACGGCCAGGCATCCGCGCTCGGTTGGGAACATGCCCGACACGTGCAGGAAGGGCTTTGCCGTATCACGCGTAGACGGCAGGCCGAGCTCACGCGCGACGCGGTCCTTCTTGTGCAGGCTGAAGGCGAACTCGAAGAGCTTGGGCTGCTTGTCGCGAATCAGGCGCGCCAGCGCGATGGTCGCCCGCACGTCGGACAGCGCATCGTGCGCAGCCTCGTGCAGCAGCCCGTTAGCGCGTGCCAGGTCGCCCAGCTTGAAGCTGGGCTTGCCGTCTTCTTTCTTCGGCCACTCGATGCCGTCCGGGCGCAACGCCCAGGTAAGGCGAACCACGTCGAGCAAATCCCATCTGCCGCAGTCGTTTTGCCACTCGCGGGCGTACGGATCGATCAGGTTCCGCCAGAACATGAAGCGGGTGACTTCGTCGTCGAAGCGGATGGTGTTGTAGCCGACGCCAACGGTACCGGGTTGCGCAAAGGCACGTTCGATCTGCGCCGCAAATTCGTGCTCGGCAATGCCGCGCTCGAGGCACAACTGCGGCGTGATGCCGGTGATCAGGCAGGCCTCGGGACTCGGCAAATAGTCGGGCGCCGGCTTGCAATAGATCATGAGCGGCTCGCCAATTTCATTCAGCTCCGCGTCGGTGCGAATCGCTGCAAACTGCGATGGCCGGTCGCGCCGTGGTACGGCACCGAAAGTTTCGTAGTCGTGCCAAAGAAAGGTGTGGGACATGTCAGAGCAACGGTGAAAAAAGACGAGCGACAGCTTCCCAGAGGCGGCCATGGAAAGTCTGATGGCGGCGGGCACGCACCGCAGCAGAACTGTGCAGATCGGTTTCGAACTGCGCAGCCAGCGGCTTGGCGAGCGCCGGGCCATAGACCACGGCCATCACTTCGAAGTTGAGGCGAAAGCTGCGATTGTCGAAGTTGGCGGTGCCGATCATCGCGCAGTTGTCGTCGACCAGAAGGGTCTTCGAGTGCAGCATGCGCGCCTTGTACTCCCACACCTTGACGCCGGCGGCGATCAACTCGTCGAAGTACGAGCGCGCCGCCGCGCTGACCACCAAACTATCGCTGCGCCGAGGCACCAGCAGGCGCACATCGACACCGCGCAGCGCAGCGCTCGTCAACGCCATGAGCGCCGGCTCGCCCGGCACGAAGTACGGCGTCGTAAGCCATGCGCGCTCGTTTGCCGAATTAATCGCAGACACATGCATGCGATGGATCGCCTCCAATGGGCTGTCGGGCCCACTGGTCACGATTTGCACCGGAATATCGCCTGCCTCGGCGCGCGGTAGCAAGTGCGGCAGGGTGTCGTCCATGTCACGCGGATCTTCGCCGGTCGCGTAGGTCCAGTCTTCGAGAAACGTGGTTTGCAGCCAGCGCACCGCACTGCCCTCGATACGCAAATGCACGTCGTGGTATGCGTCTGCGCGGGTACGCTTGTCTTCCTCGTCGGTGATATTCACGCCGCCGGTGAAACCGGTAAAGCCGTCGCAGACGACGATTTTGCGGTGGGTGCGGTAGTTGATTACCGGACGCAAACGTCGGCCGATGCGCGTGTCATGAAAGAGCGCGACCTTGACGCCCGCCGCGTGCATCGGTGCCATGAACTTGTGGCCGATGCGCTTGGAGCCCAAAGCGTCGAGCAACAGCCGCACCACGACACCTTGCTGCGCCTTGTGCACGAGGAGATCGCGCAGGGCGGTGCCGATGGTGTCGGGCTCGAAGATGTAGTACTCGAGGTGCACATGATCGCGCGCGTTGCGAATGGCTTCGAAGATGGCATCGAAGGTGCGCGCACCGCCAGACAGCAACTCGACATCGGTGGCGCTCGACACCGGCAGGCCGCATGTCGCCGTGCCCAGTCCGGCCATTTGCCGTAACGCAGGCGGGGCGTGCTGGCGTGCTTCGCGAAGCAAGGCGAGGTCGGCCGTGGCGTTGGCACTGGCACGGATTCGCAGACGCTTGAGGCGTTGCTTCTTGAGCCGCTGCGGCCCGAGAAAGTAATAGATGACGAAGCCCGCGAACGGCAGCAGTGCGAGCGACAGTATCCAGCTCATCGTCGACACCGGCGCGCGCTTTTGCATCACGATCCAGATCGACAACACCGCGATGTAGCCGCTCCATGCGAAAGAGAGGCCGGTTTTCCATTCCTGGCTGAGTTCGGGGAGGATCAAAAGATGCGGGCCAAGAACGAGCGGTCAAAAAATGGAGCCGGAAGAACACAAACGAAGAAGGGACCAAGGCAGAAACCGCAAAGGCAGAAACGACAAAGGCCGGGAGCGCATGCTACCGGCCTTTGGAGGCGACGCGACCACGAGGGCCGCGTACAACGTCAAGTCAACGTGTCAGAGTCAACCCGCTGCAGTCTCTTCCGCTTCGGGCTTGGATTTGCCTTCCTTCTTCGACAACGGCTGAATGTCGAGCAGCACTTCGCCCTTGTCATCGACGTCGACCGACAGACGGCCGCCGTCGATCAGGCGTCCGAAGAGCAATTCGTCGGCCAGCGCGCGACGGATCGTGTCCTGGATCAAGCGCTGCATGGGGCGAGCGCCCATCAACGGATCGAAGCCCTTCTTCGCGAGGTGCTTGCGCAACGCATCGCTGAAAGTGACGTCGACCTTCTTCTCGGTCAGCTGCTGCTCGAGTTGCAGCAAGAACTTGTCCACTACGCGCAGGATGACGATTTCATCCAGGGCCTTGAAGCTGACGGTCGCATCCAGACGATTGCGGAACTCCGGCGTGAACAGTCGCTTGATGTCGGCCATCTCATCTCCCGCTTGACGCGGGTTGGTGAAGCCGATGGTCGCCTTGTTCATGGTCTCTGCGCCCGCATTGGTGGTCATCACGATGATCACGTTGCGGAAGTCGGCCTTGCGCCCGTTGTTGTCGGTCAGCGTGCCATGGTCCATGACCTGCAGCAGCACGTTGTAGATGTCCGGATGGGCTTTCTCGATTTCGTCGAGCAACAGCACAGAGTGCGGCTTCTTGGTAACAGCTTCGGTCAGCAGACCGCCTTGGTCGAACCCGACATAGCCCGGAGGCGCACCGATCAGGCGGCTCACCGCATGACGTTCCATGTACTCCGACATGTCGAAGCGAATCAGCTCGATGCCCATGATGTAGGCGAGCTGCTTGGCGGCTTCGGTTTTGCCGACGCCGGTGGGACCGCTGAACAGGAACGAGCCGATCGGCTTGTCTGCACGGCCGAGGCCGGAGCGCGCCATCTTGACCGCGGATGCCAGCACTTCTAGTGCCTTGTCCTGACCGAACACGACACTCTTCAGGTCGCGCTCGATGGTCTGCAGCTTGCCGCGATCGTCATTGCTGACATTGGCAGGCGGAATGCGCGCAATCTTCGCGACGATGTCTTCGACTTCGGTCTTGGTGATGGTCTTCTTGCGCTTGCTCGGCGGCAAGATGCGCTGGGCCGCGCCCGCTTCATCGATGACGTCGATCGCCTTGTCAGGCAAATGACGGTCGTTGATGTACTTCGCGCTCAATTCAGCCGCAGCTTGCAGAGCCGCCACCGCGTACTTGACGCCGTGATGCTCTTCGAAGCGAGATTTCAAGCCCTTCAGGATGTCGACTGTTTCCTGCACGGTCGGCTCGACCACGTCGACCTTCTGGAAGCGCCGCGACAGGGCCGCGTCCTTCTCGAAGATGCCACGGTATTCGGTGAAGGTGGTTGCACCAATGCACTTCAGCTGGCCGCTCGAAAGCGCCGGCTTCAGCAGGTTGGAGGCATCAAGCGTGCCGCCCGACGCAGCGCCTGCACCGATGAGGGTGTGGATCTCGTCGATGAAGAGAATCGCATTTGGCTTGTCCTTGAGCGACTTGAGCACGCCCTTCAGGCGTTGCTCGAAGTCACCGCGGTACTTGGTGCCCGCCAACAATGCACCCATGTCGAGCGAATAAACCTGAGCTTCGGCCAGGATCTCTGGCACTTCGTTCTGGGTAATGCGCCAGGCGAGGCCTTCGGCAATCGCGGTCTTGCCGACGCCGGCTTCACCGACCAACAGCGGATTGTTCTTGCGCCGGCGGCACAGGATCTGGATCACGCGCTCGACCTCGTACTCGCGGCCGATCAGCGGATCGATCTTGCCTTCCTTGGCCAACTGATTCAGATTCTGAGTGAACTGTTCGAGTGGCGAAGCCTTCTCGTTCTTTTCACTCCCGCCCTCTTCGCTCTCGCTCGAAGACGATTCGCCCGCGCCCTTGGCGGCTTCCGGCGGATCGCTCTTTTTAATGCCATGAGCGATGAAATTCACGACGTCGAGGCGCGTGACGCCTTGCTGGTGCAAGTAGTACACGGCGTGCGAATCCTTCTCGCCGAAGATCGCAACCAGCACGTTGGCGCCGGTGACTTCCTTCTTGCCGTTGCCGGTGGATTGCACGTGCATGATCGCGCGCTGAATCACGCGTTGGAAACCCAGTGTGGGCTGCGTGTCGACATCGTCGGTACCAGCCACCTGCGGGGTGTTGTCCTTGATGAAGTTGGTGAGCGACGCGCGCAGGTCGTCGACGTTTGCCGAGCAGGCTCGCAAAACTTCTGCGGCGCTCGGGTTGTCCAGCAAAGCGAGCAACAAGTGCTCTACGGTGATGAACTCGTGGCGCTGCTGCCGTGCCTCGACAAAGGCCATGTGCAAGCTGACTTCCAGTTCCTGGGCAATCATGTGATTTCCTTTTGCCTTGCTGTAAATAAAAACTCAGATGGGTTGGAGCGTACCGAAATCAACAGGTTCATTGCGTTCATTCGATAGGCTCACTCACACATTGCAACGGATGGCCGGCCTGATGGGCCGCCTCCATTACCTGATTTACTTTGGTGGCCGCCATGTCGCGGGAATAAACCCCGCAAACGCCGCGGCCGTCCAAATGGATCTTCAGCATGATCTGGGTGGCCGTTTCGCGGTCCTTGCTGAAGAACTCCTGAATCACGACGATGACGAACTCCATCGGGGTGTAGTCGTCGTTCAGCATGACCACCTGGTACATCTGAGGAGGTGCTGTTTTCTGCGGTCGACGCTCGAGGACGACCGAGTCGCCATCGTCCCGCCGCGGCTTCTGGGCCGGCGGTGTCTTGGGGGTCGAGGGAATTCTGGTTGCCATGAAAAATGATTCTATAGAGCGTGCAAGCGGCGTGCCGGGGTGAGAGGAATTGGTGGCAGCTTGCCGACAAATCAAGGCTTCGGTAGCGTGAACGCTTCAGGGTCACTACAAAAAAGCCCGGAGCCATACGCCGAGACGGTGTCGCGAAGGTGAGAGTTGGATGAAGGCGCACTACACGGTGACCTTTCGGCAAGAAGTGGCGACGTAGCGACAGTGCGTTTTCGGCCGGCTGAATAGCCTTAGAATTTTAGATGCAACCGGAGGAGGCGCGGGTCGCTGTCAACCGCATGCCCAACGGCATCGTTGTTGACTGACCTTCTGCTGGCCGGGAGGCGTTTTAAAATCAATCCACTGAGGAATCCGTAATGAGCAAAGTTCTCGCAGTCATGATCGCCGGCCTGTTCGCAGCCGGTGCCTACGCCCAAGCCACGAAGCCAGGCGAACTCGACCCCACGGCCCAGGGCAAGTCTGCTGCCAAAGCAGAAGCCAAGGTCGCTGCGCGTCCTGCTGGCATGGTCAAGGCGCCAGGCGGCGACGAACCCAAGACGGCCGAAGGCGGCGCCATCGGTACCGGCAAGGCAGCCGCTGCAGGTGAAGCCCGCGCCGAAACGCGCGATGCACGTCGTCGCAACAAGGACGGCAGCCTGAAGCGCCGCAGCACGCAGGGCGGCACGCCCAACTAATTCGGCACCCCGCCGGATTGAAAGAAGCGCTCCTAGGGCGCTTTTTTTTCGCGTGGGCTGTGAGCAAACGTGTCAACCGCTACGCATGGCATTCGTTGAACGTGGGTCCTTCCACAGGGGGAGGGTTCTTAAATCAACGATTCACAGGATTTCTCATGAACAAGCTGCTTGCCGTTCTCGTCGCCGGTCTCTTTTCTGCTGGCGCATTTGCCCAGGCTCCCGCTCACGTCACCGTTCCGATGGCGCATGTCCACACAGTGGCGCACGCGCCGGTGCATCACATGAAGAAGCACAAGGTGATGGCTCGTCATTACCACCACCGCAAGGCCGTTCGCCGCCACGCGATGTAAGCCTCACCGCTTGCCGACGATGCCCGCGCCTGCGGGCATTTTTGTTTGCGCCGAGAATTGCGCCTTCGCGTTTTGAAAGTCCCTGTTCATGTTCCAGCGTTTCGTCGCCTTGCCCGCGCTGTCTGCCTTCATGGCGCTGTTCTTTGCTCTGCCTGCCCAGGCACAAGAGCCGCAACTGGACCTCCGGCGCGTCAAGCTCACGGCCGGCATGTACCAGATAGACACACAGTTGGCGATGACGCCTCAACAGCGCGAGGTCGGCCTGATGTTCCGCAAGGAAATGCCCCAGGCGGAAGGCATGCTGTTCATTTTCGAGCAACCAGCGACGCAGTGCTTCTGGATGAAGAACACGATCTTGCCGCTGACCGCGGCATTCGTTGCCGATGACGGGCGCATCGTCAACCTGGCGGACATGAAGCCGCAGACCGAAGACTCGCATTGCTCAGAAGAACCGGTCCGATACGTTCTTGAGATGAACCAAGGCTGGTTCGTCAAAAAGAACCTGAAGAAAGGAAACAAGCTCGCTGGAGCACCGTTCGAAATGCAGCGTTGATCGGCGGTGCCACCAACTCGACGCCCAAAAAAAAAGCCGACCCGCGAGTCGGCTTTTTACTGTCTCCGCAGAGTACCGGCTTAGCCGAAGTTCTTTGCTGCGAAGTCCCAGTTCGCCAGCTTTGCCAGGAACGTCTCGACGAATTTTGGGCGCAGGTTGCGGTAGTCGATGTAATAGGCATGTTCCCATACATCGACCGTCAGAAGAGCCGTGTCCGCAGTGGTCAGCGGTGTGCCGGCAGCGCCGGTATTGACGATGTCGACCGAGCCATCAGGCTTTTTCACAAGCCACGTCCAGCCTGAACCGAAGTTGCCGACAGCTGACTTCACGAAGGCTTCCTTGAAAGCGTCGTAGCCGCCCCACTTGGCATCGATGGCTTTTGCCAAAGCGCCGGTGGGGGTGCCGCCGCCCTGTGGCTTCATGCAGCTCCAGAAAAACGTGTGGTTCCAGACCTGGGCCGAGTTGTTGTAGACGCCGCCGCTCGACTTCTTGATGATCTCTTCGAGCGTCATGCTCTCGAATTCGGTGCCCTTTTGCAGGTTGTTCAGGTTCACGACGTAGGCGTTGTGATGCTTGCCGTAGTGATACTCGAACGTTTCTTTTGAGTATTCCGGAGCCAATGCGTCCATTGGGTACGGCAGGGGTGGCAGAACGTGTTCCATGTTTTTTTCTCGCGGGTTGGTTGTGGGATAAAGCATTCTAGAAAGGAATTACAACGGTGGTGTCGGACGCGTTCCCGTTGCCCGCACGCCCGTCACGGCAAGGTCGACGGCGCCATCGGCAAGTCGTGCCTCAACCGCGTCCTCCACGTGGAGCTGCGAGACGCTCGTGACGGCGCGGCCATCCGTGTCGGTGAGCCATGCATAGCCGCGCTGCAGCACCAGCGCCGGGTCCAGCAGGCGCAACCGTGAGGCCACGCGCTCCAGCCGCTCACGCCGCTGCGCCTGACTGCGCTTGAGCTGTTGCGGGAAATCCGCCCGCAGCCGAGTTTGAGCCTCTCCCGCCCGCTGCGTTTTAGACAGCACCGCATAGTGCAAACGCTGCGCCTGGTAAGTCAGCCGCAACCTTTGCCGAGCGACAAGGGTCGAAGGACGTGCGAGACGACCGGCCGCCAAATCGAGACGCTGGCTCAAGACATCGATGCGACTGCCCAGCGCACCGACGAGCCGCTCCTCGATCAACCCGAGCGCACCGAGCCACAGCTCCTGCGATGCGGCGACGAGTTCTGCGGCGGCAGTAGGTGTCGGCGCACGAAGGTCGGCACAAAAGTCCGCAATGGTGAAATCGGTTTCATGACCGACGCCGCAGATGATCGGCACCGGGCTTTGCACGATGGTGCGCGCCAGCGTTTCATCGTTGAAGGCCCACAGATCTTCGATCGAACCGCCACCTCGCACCATCAGGATGACATCGACCGGCGGCTGCATTGCGTAGAGCGCCTGCAACGCGCGAACCAGTTCGGCGGGCGCATTCGCTCCCTGCACTGCGGCTGGCGACAGCACGACCGGTATGTGCGGTACCCGACGGCGCAGTGCGGTCACGACATCGTGCAAGGCCGCAGCGCCCGTCGACGTAACCAACCCGATGGCGCGGGGCATCGATGGCAGCGGTCGTTTGCGCGCCGGATCGAAAAGGCCTTCATGTTCGAGCTTGGCTTTGCGCTGCAAAAATTGCTCAAAGAGCGCACCCTGCCCCGCACGCCGCAGACTTTCGACCACCAGTTGAAGGTCGCCGCGCGGTTCGTAAACGGTAAGCCGGCCGCGCACTTCGACCTGATCACCGTCGCGCGGCACGAAGTCGAGCAGGCTCGCAGCGCGGCGGAACATGGCGCTGCGCAGTTGCCCAGATTCGTCCTTCAAGGAAAAATAGCAGTGACCGCTCGACGCCTTGGAGAAACCGGAAATTTCACCGCGCACGGTCACCGGGTTGAAGCGCGCTTCGAGCGCGTCGCCCACGGCGTGGCACAGCGCGCCAACGGCCCATACCCGACCGCTTGGTGCCGAAAAAAGTCCGCTGTCACTCATCACTGTTCACCGTGCCGCTTGTCGACTCGTCCACATTCCACATTGCGATCAACAAACGGGCCTGACAGGCCAGCAAGCCGCCCGAGTTGCGGTGCAACTCGTTGATTCGATTGGAAAAACAGCTGCTCAAAATTCAATCGATCCAGTGGAAGCCACGGCGGGCGTGGTTTCGCATCGGTTGCTCATGGTGTTACTCACAAAGTTATCCACAGAATCTGTGCGTCGGCGCCTACAGCAGGACATTGCACTTTGTGAAGCGGGCTCGGTGGATAATCGCCGCGCATTTGCAATCCACGGGCCGGAGGGTTCTTTGTTTTCGATCATAGTTGCTGCGGGCTGGCCAATCTGGCCGCTGCTCGCCTGTTCAATACTGGCGCTCGCGCTTGTCATTGAACGATTCACCAGCCTGAAAACCGCCCGTGTGCTGCCCCCAAAGCTGCTCGACGAAGCCATTACCGTGTCGCAGACCTCGATCCCGGGGCCCGACGTGGTGACAAAGCTGGAGAACAATTCGTTCCTCGG
Organism: Variovorax sp. PAMC28562; assembly: GCF_014303735.1. NCBI lineage: Bacteria > Pseudomonadati > Pseudomonadota > Betaproteobacteria > Burkholderiales > Comamonadaceae > Variovorax > Variovorax sp. PAMC28562. Next base: position 3,951,688 of record NZ_CP060296.1, read on the forward strand.
CCAGGTACTGGCTGCCGGCTTTCGTGCGCTGAACGCGAATCCACGTTGTACTGAAGACGATCTTCGGGGAGCGATGGAGGCGTCCGGTCGCACGGTTGCTCACAAGCTCGAACGCTGGTTGCCGGCACTGGCGACAATCGCTTCGGCAGCGCCGCTGCTCGGGCTGCTCGGTACGGTCATCGGCATGATCGAAATCTTCGGCTCGCAATCGCCGGCCGGCGGGGCGGTCGGGGCGGGCAATCCGGCACAGCTGGCCCACGGCATCTCGATCGCTCTGTACAACACTGCCTTCGGTCTGATCGTGGCCATTCCGACACTGATTTTCTGGCGCTACTTTCGCACCCGGGTCGACGAGTATTTGCTGAATCTCGAACTTGCCGGCGAGCGTTTTGCGCGGCACCTCAACGCGCTGCGCAAGTAAGCGATGAAGCCCGGACGCATGCACTTTCGACACGGCGCGCGCGACGAGCCGGAGATCAACCTGATTCCGTTCATCGACGTATTGCTGGTGGTGCTGATTTTTCTGATGCTGTCGACCACGTACAGCAAGTTCACCGAGATGCAACTCAAGTTGCCGGTGGCGGATGCGGATGCGCAACGCGACTATCCAAAAGAAGTGATCGTTGCGGTGTCGGCCGATGGTCGCTATTCGATCAACAAGAATGTCCTGCCCGACCGCAGCGTGGAAAGCGTAGCGGCTGCGCTGGCTGCTGCGAGTAACGGAGCCAAGGACAACGTCATCATCATCAGCGCGGACGCGATGTCGCCGCACCAGGCGGTCATCACTGTCATGGAAGCAGCACGGCGCGTTGGCCTTATGCAGATCACCTTCGCAACCCAATCGGCCGCGCAGGCGGGGCGCTAGCCTTGCAGACTGGCCTGCAGCTGCAGCGCGAGTGGCTGCGACGCGGCGCATTGGTGCGGCTGCTGCTCCCGCTGGCCGCGCTTTACGGTTTACTCACCGGCTTTCGGTGCCTGCTCTTTCGCTTCGGGATTTTGAAGACCACGCGCGTTGGCGTTCCGGTGATCGTTGTCGGTAACGTGATCGCCGGCGGCTCGGGCAAAACGCCTGTTGTGATGGCAATCGTCAGACATCTGCAAAGCCAGGGCTTGTGCGTCGGCGTGGTGTCGCGCGGCTACGGTCGGACTACGACCGATTGCCTCGAAGTCTCGAACGACTCCGATCCTGCCGAAGTGGGCGACGAACCCGCGTTAATACGGCGTTCGACCGGCGCGCCAGTGGTCGTGGCAACACGACGCGTCGTAGCGGCACAGACGCTGCTGGCGCGCCATCCCGACATACAGGTGATCGTCAGCGACGATGGCCTGCAGCATTTGGCGCTCGCACGCGACATCGAAATCTGCGTGTTCGACGATCGCGGTGTGGGCAACGGCTGGCTGCTGCCCGCAGGCCCACTGCGGGAAACGTGGCCGCGGCGATGCGACCTGGTGCTGCATACGGGAACGCGTCCTGCATTTGCCGGCTTCACGGCCACCCGCGAATTGGGAGGCGACGTAGTGCAGGGCAACGAAATGCGCACGCCGCTCGCCGACCTCGCCGGTCCGGAGGTCGATGCCGTAGCGGCCATCGCCCGCCCCGACGCGTTCTTCGACATGCTGGCAGCCCGTGGCGTGCGGATCGCGCGGCGGATCGCGCTGCCCGACCATCACGACTTCAATGGCTGGGTCTGGCCGCAGCCGCGTGCAACCCGGCTCCTTTGCACGGAAAAAGACGCATTGAAACTTTGGCGCTCAACGCCGGAAGCGGTTGCCGTGCCGCTGGTCTTCACGCCTGAACCCGGCTTCTTCGCAGCGCTCGATGCAAAGCTATCATCGGTCGATGGATACCAAGCTGCTTGAATTGCTCGTTTGCCCCGTGACCAAGGGCCCGCTGACATGGAACGCCGACAAGCAGGAGCTTTCGTCGCGCAGCGCGCGTCTGGCCTACCCTGTGCGCGACGGGATTCCCGTGCTGCTCGAAGACGAAGCCAGAACCTTGTCGGATGAAGAGCTTGGGCTTTGATTCATCCGGCCGATCAGTCGCCTCTTGAGCCTGTTATTGCGCCTGTTATTGCGCCGGTGATTGAGCCCGTTGCTGAGCCGGTGCCCGCGCCAACGCCCAACGCCGCTTTCATAGTCTTGATCCCGGCGCGCCTTGGCTCCAGCCGCCTGCCAGACAAACCCCTGGCCGACATCGCCGGTTTGCCGATGGTCGTGCGGGTCGCGCAGCAAGCGCGATCGTCGCGCGCCGATCGCGTGGTGGTCGCAGCCGATCATCCGAGCATCGTGGCCGCCTGCAAAGCCCACGGCATCCACGCGCTGCTGACGCGCGCCGACCACCCCAGCGGAAGCGACCGGCTGGCCGAGGCCTGCATTCAACTCGGGCTCGCAGACGACGCGATCGTGGTCAACGTGCAAGGTGACGAACCGCTAATCGATCCATCGTTGATCGATGCGGTGGCAGAAACGCTCGCCGCCAACCCTGATGCGCCGATGAGCACTGCGGTGCACGCGATTGATGACCCTGCAGATTTCGTGAATCCCAACGTCGTGAAGGCGGTGCTCGACGCCAAGGGGTTCGCGATGTACTTCAGCCGCGCGCCGATTCCTTGGTGGCGAGACGGCGCCGGCCAGGGCGGCCAAAAAAGCCAGGTCACCACCCCTGCGTTGCCGACGCCACCGCCTCTGCGGCACATCGGCATCTATGGCTACCGGGCCGGTTTCGTGAAACGCTTTCCAAGCCTGCCTCCAGCGCCGATCGAGGCCATCGAGGCACTCGAACAACTGCGCGTTCTGTGGCACGGGTACCGGATCGCCGTTCATGTCTCGCAGCACGCGCCGGGTCCCGGCGTCGACACGCCTGAAGACCTGCAGCGCGTACGCGCGATCTTCGAAAAAGCCTGATCGCGACCGCGACCGCAAGCGGGATTTGCCGGCATTTCAGCACGAAGTCGCATGCTATCCTCGATGCGACTCCGCCCGGCATTGCCCGTAGATCGACGCTTCGGCAGGCTTGGCGCGACACAAATTCCAAGAACCTTCCGAGGACACCATGAGACTGATTTTGTTGGGCGCCCCCGGGGCAGGCAAAGGCACGCAAGCCGCCTTCCTCTGCCAGAAGTACGCCATTCCGCAAATCTCGACCGGCGACATGCTGCGGGCTGCCGTCAAGGCAGGCACGCCGCTCGGTTTGCAGGCCAAGGCGGTCATGGCTTCGGGTGCGTTGGTGAGCGACGACCTCATCATCAATCTGGTGAAGGAACGGCTGGCATTGCCCGACTGCGCCAACGGTTTTTTGTTCGACGGCTTCCCGCGGACGATTCCGCAAGCAGATTCGATGCGTGCAGCGGGCGTCAAGCTCGACTACGTCCTTGAAATCGACGTGCCTTTCTCGGACATCATCGATCGCATGAGCGGCCGCCGCTCGCACCCGGCCTCAGGCCGCACCTACCACGTCAAGTTCAACCCGCCGAAGCGCGTTGGGCACGACGACGTCACGGGTGACGAACTTATCCAGCGCGACGACGACAAGGAAGAAACCGTCCGCAAGCGGCTCGACGTCTACAGCGAGCAAACGCGACCGCTGGTGGACTATTACGCGACTTGGGCCAAATCTGATCCGACGGCAGCGCCAAAATACCGCGCCATCAGTGGCGTGGGCACGGTTGACGAAATCACGCAACGCGCGCTGACGGCTTTGAGCAGCTGAGGTGGCCTTCGGGGCGAACGAAGAAGTCGCTGCGGCGGCTTTTTTTGCGCCTTCGATGGCTTGAAGCCCAGGCCACCTCAGGCCGAGACAGGCGGCGAAGCCAACATCAACTCAAGCATCAACGCGATGCGTGCTTTGACCGGGGACAAGCCGCCGGCGTCGGGCCACGTGTCGTCACCGCGCGGCAGGATGCGGCCGTTGACGCAGCGTGTTGCACGGCGAATTTCGATGCCGGCCGCGTGCGCTCGAGCCGCGGCCGCTTCGATCGCGTGGTGAAGCGTACCGTTGCCCGTCGCAGCGAGGATGAGGCCGCGGACCGGACCGGCCGTCTCCTCCGCGCCATACGCCATCAGCGCATCGATGACTGCACCGGTCGCACCCGCGTGGCTCATGATGATCTCCACGCGCGGCCATTCGACGTCCGCGCTGATCACTTTGAGTTCGATTGCTGCGTCGAGGCCGGCAGCGCTGACATTGGCGGCAGGGGCGGCAGGCCAGTCACGGACGCGGCGCACCGCCCCTTCTTCCACATAGCCAAGCGGCCCGGCATCCCCGGACGCGAAGGCATCGAGCCGGTAGGTATGAACCTTCTGGACATCGATGGCGCTGTGAATGGTGCCTGCACACACCACGGTCACGCCGTGGGCGCCCGCGGTCGCTGCTACGGCAATCGCATCGCGCACGTTTTGCGGACCATCGGGTGCGAGTGCGGAGGCCGGGCGCATGGCGCAAGTCAGCACTACGGGCTTCTCCGCAGGCAACACAGAGTGCAAGAAAAACGCTGTCTCTTCAAGCGTGTCGGTGCCGTGCGTGATGACGATGCCGATCACATCGGGCACGTTCGACCAATGCATGCATCGTTCCGCCAGCTGGCGCCACAGATCGAAGCTCATGTCCTTGCTGTCGAGCTGCGCGACCTGTTCGGCAACTAGCGTCACGCCAGATGGCGCTCCAATCCCAGCGAGCAGATCTGCGACGCCCACCTCGCCCGCGGTGTAGCCGACGTTGTCTCCAGCCGATGCCGCACGGCCGGCGATCGTGCCCCCGGTGCCCAGCACCACAAGGCGACGCACTTCCGATTGCTCTGACTTCATCATCGCTTGCAAACTTTGAAAAACTGTTTAAAAATACAGCTACTGGATATTCAACCAGTGCCGCAAGGAGTTCCCATGCAATTCGCAGTGAAGCTTACCGCCCGCCAGCAACAAATTCTGGACCTTATCCAGAGCGCCATCGCGAGCACTGGTGCGCCGCCCACCCGTGCAGAAATAGCCACCGAACTCGGCTTTAAATCGGCCAATGCGGCAGAAGAACATTTACAGGCCTTGGCACGCAAGGGCGTCATCGACCTCATCAGTGGCACGTCGCGCGGCATCCGGCTTCGGGGCGATGCGCTCCGTTCGCTCAACGAGTCGCGCAACAACCAGTTTTCGCTTTCACTGCCGGGCATGGCTCAACTGGCGCTGCCGCTGATTGGTCGCGTAGCGGCCGGTTCGCCCATCCTCGCGCAAGAGCATGTCGATCGAACCTACTACGTCGAAAACACGCTGTTCCAGCGGCAGCCCGACTATTTGCTCAAGGTCCGCGGCATGTCTATGCGCGACGCCGGGATCATGGATGGCGACCTGCTGGCTGTGCAGTCCACCAAGGAGGCGCGCAACGGGCAGATCGTGGTGGCGCGACTGGGTGATGAAGTGACCGTCAAGCGTTTGCGCCGAAACAAACAAGTCATCGAGCTGCACGCCGAGAATCCGGACTATCCGTCCATCATCGTGCAGCCTGGCGAACCTTTCGAAATCGAAGGTCTCGCCGTTGGCCTCATCCGCAACACGATGCTGATGTGAGGTAGCACCTTTCTTGCGCGCACTCAGCGCGCAAAAACCGGCTGCGACAGGTGGCGGGCGTATGGCGAAGAGCCATCACCCTGGCACAGCCGTTCAAGCAATCCTGCCTGTGTTCAACCTCTGACCTATTTGGAGATCGCATGGGACTCGCTTCGCTTACTTTTTCAGACCTCTTCGCCGACCTATGGATGCCGATGCAATTGTTGGCCGATCGCTGGTTGCCCAACAGAGGGCTCGCCGCATCGCCGCGCAGAAACGCGACCGGCTTGCGCTATGTCGCGGTCAGACCGCCATGTGGTTTGCGGTTATCGGAGCCGGGTTGCGCAAGCGCCGTTTCGCCGTCGCGTCCGCTGCGCGTGGTGCGTGTCGTTGACCCGCAGGAGCCCGGTCGTCGCACGGGCCGCGTGGTGATTTCGGGTCGCATAGCGGACGTGTGCGCCGAACTCGATCGATTGGCCGCACTCGAGGCTGCCGAGACACTCGACGGTCGCCATCGATTTCACTGACGAACATTTCGTTGCCGCCTTCCGTGGCGACAACGACGTCGACTGCCTGTTAAGGCCAATGACGCGAGGCACAATGGCACGCCATGAACATTGTGATCCTCGACGACTACCAGGACGCGGTGCGCAAGCTGCGCTGCGCCGCCAAACTCGACGCCTATGCAGCCAAGGTTTATACAAACACCGTCAAAGGTATCGGACAACTTTCGGTGCGCTTGAAAGACGCCGATGTGATCGTGCTCATTCGCGAGCGGACGCAGATATCGCGGCAGTTGGTCGAGAAGCTTCCCAAGCTCAAACTGATTTCGCAAACCGGCCGCGTCGGCAGTCACATTGACGTCACCGCGTGCAGTGAGCAAGGTATTGCGGTGGCAGAAGGTTCCGGCTCGCCACAGGCCCCAGCCGAGCTGACGTGGGCGCTCATCATGTCGGCGATGCGCCGTCTGCCACAGTACATCAGCAATCTGAAGCACGGCGCGTGGCAGCAGTCAGGCCTTAAATCGGCGTCGATGCCGGCCAATTTCGGCCTCGGCTCGGTGTTGAAGGGCAAGACGCTCGGCATCTGGGGCTACGGCCGTATCGGTCAACTGGTCGCGCGCTACGGCCAGGCATTCGGTATGCAGGTGGTGATTTGGGGCCGTGAGGCCAGCTGCGCCAAGGCGCGCTCCGATGGCTTTCAGGTCGCGCCGAGCCGGGAGGCCTTCTTCATGGCCGCAGACGTGCTGTCGGTCCACCTTCGGCTCAACGAAGAGACGCGCGGCGCCGTCAAGCTGGAGGACTTGTCTCGCATGAAGCCGACCGCCCTCTTCGTCAACACCTCGCGCGCTGAACTGGTCGAGCCCGACGCCTTGCTGGCTGCGCTCAATCGCGGTCGTCCCGGGCTTGCCGCTATCGACGTTTTCGAGAGCGAGCCACCGCTGCAAGGACATGCTCTGCTGCGACTCGAGAACTGCATCTGCACGCCGCACATCGGATATGTCGAGCAAGACAGCTACGAGCTCTATTTCGGTCAGGCTTTCGACAACGTTGTGAGCTTTATCAAGGGCAATCCGACCAACATCGTCAATCCGGGCGCGCTACAGGTTCGACGTTGACATCGGCGGTGCGCCCGCCGCTTCCAGGCGCACTGTGGGCTCTGCTTGCCGGTAACTTCGTCATCGGCACCGGGGTCATGGTGGTGCCCGGCACGCTCAACGAGATCAGCGCGTCGCTGGCGGTTAGCGCAGCGACGGCCGGGCAGCTCATCACGGTGGCGGCCATCGTGATGTGCCTCGGCGCACCGTTGCTGGCAGCCGTGTTCGCCGGGTGGGACCGCCGCGTGCTCCTCGCCTGCACCATGCTCTGGTATGCGGCTGGCCATGCCGTCGGCGCGCTGACGAGCGACCTCGGTGGTTTGTTGCTGGTGCGCACACTGACGGTGATCGCGCCTGCGATTTTCACTGCGCAGTCGGCTGCCTGCGCTGGGCTGCTCGTGCAGCCCGAACAGCGCGGCAGGGCCGTCACCTTCGTTTTTCTCGGCTGGTCGATGGCGTCCGTGCTGGGCCTTCCCATCGGCGCGCTCATTGGAGGTCACTTTGGTTGGCGCAGCGCCTTCATGGTCATCTCGGCACTCTCGGTCGCAAGCGCGATCGGCATCTGGTTCACTCTGCCGGCCCACATTCGTCCGGCTGCCTTGTCACGCGCAGCCTGGGGGCGCGTCTTGAAGAGTCCGATCCTCATGGGCGTGGTGTCGGTCACCGCATTGCAGGGCGTCGGGCAATTCGTGTTGTCGAGCTACTTCGCCCCGATCTTGAAGCAGATGCTGAACGCGGACTCGACATCGCTCAGCCTGATGTGGGCATGGTTCGGCGCGTGCGGTCTCATCGGCAACGTGTTGGTCAGCCGGAACATCGATCGGATGGGCGCGGGGCGCATGGTCATGCTCACCACAGCCATGATCGCTGTGAGCATGCTGCTCTGGCCGCTCGGGATGACCATGGCATCGATGGCCCTGGTTCTGGTGCCTTGGGGTCTGGGCTGCTTTGCTGCCAACTCAGCGCAGCAAGCGCGCTTGGTAGGCTTGGCACCGACACTCGCGTCCGGTTCTGTCGCCCTCAACAGCTCCGGCATCTACATCGGTCAGGCAGTGGGTGCTGGCGCTGGCGGCTGGATGCTTGCACATGACGCGATTGGTGCCATGCATTGGGTGGGCCTCGCGACGGTGCTGGCCGCGATGCTACTGAGCTTTTTGGTCGATCGCGCTCAGAGGGCTGTCGTCACGGCGTAAAACGCCGACGCCTCGAGCCTGACCTCAGCGTTTCGTGTCTGGGGACTTCTTCGGCGCGATTTCGGCTTCGGTTACCGGATCGAAAAGATCAAAGTCGATGATGTGCGGATCTTTCTCGCGCTCCGCCGTGGGAGCGAGTGCCTCGATGGGTGCCGGCATCGTTTCGTAGGCCGTCTTGTCGAACTCGGCCAGGTCCAGATCGACACCCGGTCGATGCGGAGCGCGTGGACGCGCCGCTGGCGGAACGGCAGCAGGGGGCAAAGTGGTGGGCGCCTGAACATACGCCGTGTTGTGCTGCAACCCGTCGTCGATGTCGCCATAGATCGAATCCGGCAACGTCGGCGCACCCTCGATAGCATCGGGTGGCGGCCCCGATTCGAGAGTCTCGAGTGGCATCTCGCGGGTTGGAATTTCGCGATCGATCGGTGCCGGCATCGTCGGCTCGAGCTCGTGGCCGAAGGTATCGACGAACGACAGCGGAGTGACGGGCGCTGGCGGCGCGCTGTCAGGGTCGATAACTTCCTTTGCCACCGAATACAGCAACAGAAGCTCTTGATAGGCGGCCAGGTCGAATGCTTCGTCGCCGTGCGTTCCGGGTTTGCGGAACACGAGCTCTTCGATCAATGCCAGCGTACCAGGTGCCGGCCACTGCGACTCGATGCGTGCCAGCGTGCTGCGATAGTGTTCGAGGCCGCGTCCCGCTTCCGAGAATTTGTCGAATTCCGGCACGTCGGCATTGAAAGCGCGCTCAAACTCGTGGCGCAGGCGCGCGTAGTCATCGCGCCGTCCGAGCGAGTGGAAGATGCGCAGCAAATCGAGGTACGCCAATGCGCTGGTGCCCGGGTTGTCGGCGATGTGTTCGCTCAATACGGCGATGGCTTGGTCGTGCTGCCCTAATGACAAAAAGAAGTCCGACTGCTGCTGCACGTCGAACAACTCCTCGGTGTTGACTGGGCGGACTGGCGCACCATCAGGCGTGCGAACCACTGTGTTTTCCAGCGAGCCGTAGCCGCTGAGATAGGCGGGCTCGATGTCGTCGAGCGGCGCGGGGCGTGACACCGCGGCAACCTGACGCGTCGGAAATGCGCGTGGCTCTGGCAACCGACCAGCGCTGCGAGGCATGCCGCCTGCACCCGGTTCGTCGGGTGCGCGTCCGCCAGCGGCCGGCGCTTCGCCCCACCATGCAGGCGCTGCGGCTCGTTTGGCTAGGCGCCACAGCAACAACATGCCGATCAGTGCCAGCAGCAACAAAGCGATCAACGCGTAGACAAGCGGGTTGCGGTAGCGGCTGTCGCGGGCAGCCGCAAGCTCCTGGCGCATTTCGAGCAGCGTGCGCTGGTTTTGAGCGGTCTGCTCGCGCAAGGCAGCCAACGTCGCTTCGAGCGTTTGCATGCGCTGAGCATCGCGTTGGGCATCTTCGGAAGGCGTACCAACGGCCTTCCAAAGCGCGGCAGCTTCGGCACGCTTGGCAGTATCTTCAACGGGCGCTGCCATCAGTTCGGGAGAAGCCTTCAGGCCCGGGTCGCGTGCCGCTGTCGGCTCCATCGCGTCGAGTTGCAGGCGCGGGCCAACGCTCGCGGCAGGTCTTGCATCAGCAGCAGCAGCGGTTGCGGCTGCTGCAGGCGTGCGAGGCGCGACGGGTGATGCCGCGGGGGGTGCAACAGGTGCGGCAGCGACCACGACGCGACGTGAAGGCGCCGGCGGTTTGGCCGGTGCGGGCCGACGCGGTGCTGCAGCCACGGCGTCAGGATCGCGAGGACGGACGACGCGTGGCGCGGCACTGCGGCGCGCTGTTGCTGCACCGGATGTCGCCCCGTTGAACGATCCATTCGAGTCGCCGCCGAATCTGCTGTCCGAGGAGGAGAACGCTGGACTTCCGGTCGAGCCATCGCTCGACGAGCGCCCGCCGGGTGAAGTCGTTACGCCAGGCACCGCGATATCCGCAGGCACATCGGCAAGCAGCACGTAGCGGCGCGTGGAGCGGGTGGCGCACCCTGCGCTCACTGCAACCGTCACGACCGGCTCGTCGACGATCACCGTCGATCTGACATGCATACGAGGCGTAGCGGCGCTGCTGCCCGGTTCGAGGGATACAGTTACGCGTTTGTCGTCTATCCGCGTGTCGCCTTGCAGAACCTCTGCTCCCAGGCACAGCGAATCCCCGCCATCGCCCTCTTCGAGGGTGAGCGGAATGACGAGATCTACGGGCTTGCCGATCCAGGTCGACCCTTGCGGACGACCGATCGTCAAAGCGAATGATGGGAGCGCAACCCCGATAGAGATCAGAGCGGCTGCGATGCGTCGGAGTTGCAAAATGAGCCCAAAAGCAATCGAAAGTAGACACATTCTGACACGTGCGTCAGAGTCGAAAATTCCCTATGGAGACAATTATCAAATGAGCGTGAATTTTTCCAAGATCGGCGTGGTCGGCGCCGGCGCGATGGGCCGGGGCATTGCACAAATCGCGGCGCAAGCCGGAAGCCAAGTGCTCGTGCTGGACAGTTTCGATGGCGCAGCAGCGCGCGCGAAGGAGGCGCTTGTCGCCCAATGGCAAAAATTGCACGAAAAAGGGAAACTCGACGAAGCCACACGCGATGCCCTCATCGCAAGGGTTCATCCTGTGTCGTCGATGCAACAACTTGCCGATTGCGACCTGGTGATTGAAGCCATCGTCGAAGACCTGGGCCTCAAGCGAGCGCTCTTCAAGGATCTCGAAGCGGTGGTGGCACCTGGCGCAACGCTGGCGACCAACACCTCGTCGTTGTCGGTGACGGCTATCGCTGCGGTGATGGCACACCCGCAGCGCATGGCGGGCTTCCACTTTTTCAATCCGGTGCCACTGATGAAGGTGGTCGAAGTCATTGCAGGCTTCAAGACCGACCCCGCAATTTGCGATCGCCTGGCCGGTTATGCCGTGCAGATGGGCCACAGCGCGGTGCGGGCGAACGACACGCCGGGCTTTATCGTCAACCATGCCGGCCGCGGTTTCGGCACCGAGGCCCTGCGCATCGCCGGGGAAGGCGTCACCGATTTCGCGACCATCGACCGGATCCTGAAAGACCAGGCTGGATTTCGTCTCGGGCCGTTCGAACTGATGGATTTGACCGCGCTCGACGTCTCGCATCCGGTCATGGAATCGATCTACCGCCAGTACTACGAGGAGCCGCGCTTTCGCCCGAGCGTGATCACTGCGCAGCGTCTTGCGGCCGGCGCGCTCGGCCGCAAGACCGGCGAGGGCTTCTATCGCTATGTCGATGGCGTCATGCAGCAAGCAGCGGAACCGCCCGTACCGGTGATCGATGCGACGCCGGCCGTCTGGGTGTCGCCCCGCGCCGCACGCCGCGCCGACCTGCTCAAGCTCATTCATGCGCTCGGCGCCCAACTCGAAAGCGGTGCGACGCCTTCCTCAGCAGCGCTCATCGTGGTCGCGCCGCTGGGCTTCGACGTGACCACCGTCGCAGCGGTGGAACGCCTCGACGCCACCCGCACCATCGGCATCGACCTGATGATCGAAGACGCTGCCACCAAGCGTCGCGTGATTGCGACCAACCCCGCCACGCGGCGCGACATGCGCGACACGGCGCACGCGCTCTTCTCACGCGATAGCAAGCCGGTGAGCGTGATCCGCGACAGCGGCGGCTTCGTGACGCAACGCGTGATCGGCACCATCGTCAACATCGCTGCAGACATGTGCCAGCAGCGCGTCTGCTCGCCAACCGATCTTGAGACAGCGGTGAAGCTCGGTCTGGGCTATCCGCAAGGTCCCCTGGCCATGGGCAATCTGTACGGCCCGACGAACATGCTCGAAGTGCTGTTCAACCTGCAGACGGTCTACGGCGATCCGCGTTATCGACCGAGCCCGTGGCTGCGTCGCCGCGGCGCACTCGGCCTAAGCCTGCTCCATGAAGAAGAGTGAGAACTGACCCGATGACCGCTGAACTCAAGAGCACGAGCGAAGGCCGCACCATGGTGCTGACGCTCTCGAATCCGTCGCAACGCAACGCGCTCGGTCCGGAGATCTATGCCGCAGGTATCGAAGCACTCAACGGCGCCGAAAGCAGCGATGAAATCCGCAGCGTCGTGATCGTCGGCGAGGGCGCATGGTTCTGCGCCGGCGGCTCGCTGCAGCGCCTGTCTGCCAACCGCGATCGAGAACCTTCGGTGCAGGCGGAAAGCATAGAAGGCTTGCACAACTGGATCGACTCGATCCGCACGTTTCCCAAGCCGGTGATCGCCGCGGTGGAAGGCGCGGCCGCCGGAGCCGGGTTCTCGCTGGCGCTGGCATGCGACTTCGTCGTCGCTGCACGCGACGCGGTGTTCGCAGCGTCGTACAGCAACATCGGCTTGTCTCCCGACGGCGGCTTGAGCTGGCATCTTGCCCAACTGTTGCCTCGGCAATTGGCGAGCGAATGGTTGATGGGTGGCCAACGCATCGCAGCCGAACGCCTCCACGAACTCGGCCTGGTGAACGAACTCGCTGGAAGCGGCCAGGCGTTGGCTGCGGCCCTGGCGCTAGCAGAACGTTTGAACTCGCGGGCGCCAAATGCGTTGGCCAGCATCAAGGAGCTGCTCAGCGATGGACGCGGAGCGACTTTGTCGTCACAGCTTTCTGCCGAGCGCGATCAGTTCGTGCGCAACCTGCATCATCCGAACGCCGGCATCGGCATCGCCGCCTTCCTTGCCAAAGAGACGCCGCAGTACCCTTGATCGGGTCCGGTCACTCCCGTGACAACCCTCAGCCTTTCAGTCGCCGACAGGACAGACCAATGGACGACCCCATTCTTACCATCGAAGAACGTGAAGCGATCAACAACGGTCGCTGGTTCTCCTCCCTTTCCCCCTCTCTACGCCACGACATCCTCCGATGCGCTTTCGTCAAACGCTACAAAGACGGCGAACTGCTTGCTGCACGCGGGGATCCGCCAGAGCAGTGGATCGCCTGCGCCAAGGGCGCGGTGCGCGTCAGCTCGACAGCGGTGTCTGGCAAGCAAGTCACGCTGACCTACGTCGAGCCGGGCATCTGGTTCGGCGACGTGGCGATGTTCGACGGGGACCGGCGCACGCACGATGCGTACGCGCATGGCGACACCACGACGCTCAATGTTGCGCGCGCCGACTTCCAGAAGATCCTCGCGGCGCACGTCGAGCTGTACGAAGCCTTGATGCGGCTGCAGGCGCGGCGCATTCGCCAGCTGTTCGGCCTGGTGGAAGACCTGAACACCCTGCCCTTGCGTGCGCGGCTGGCCAAGCAGCTCATTCACCTCGTGCGCAGCTATGGGGTCGCAAGCTTGTCGGACGGCAACCAGATGCGCATCGGTCTTCACCTCGCACAGGAAGAGCTCGCGCAATTGCTCGGTGCATCGCGTCAGCGCGTCAATCAGGAGCTGAAGGCGATGGAGCGCGAGGACGTCATCCGGATCGAGCCCGGTGGCCTCGTGGTGCTCGACCGTCCCGCGCTAATGCGCATTTCCGAAGCCGACGTTTGAGTGCGCCATGACCCAGGACTTCAGTAACTTCATCGGCACCCGCGCGGTGTCCTCACAACATGCCCTCGACATCGATGCACTTTCTGCATGGCTCGAGAAGAACCTCGACGGCTTCAAAGGCCCACTGACCATCGAGATGTTCAAGGGCGGGCAGTCCAACCCGACGTACAAACTATTGACGCCGTCCCAGAGCTACGTGATGCGCGCCAAGCCGGGCCCGGTCGCCAAGTTGCTGCCTTCGGCGCACGCGGTCGAACGCGAATACAAAGTCATGAGCGGTTTGCAAGGCACCGATGTGCCGGTGCCACGCATGTACTGCCTGTGCGAAGACGAAGGCGTGATCGGTCGCGCTTTCTATGTCATGGAGTTCATGGCCGGACGCGTGCTGTGGGATCAATCTTTGCCCGGTATGAGCAACGCCGATCGCAGCGCAATCTACGACGAGATGAACCGCGTGATCTCCGCTTTGCACACCGTCAACTTCGCCGAGCGTGGGCTGGCTGGCTACGGCAAGCCAGGCAATTACTTCGAGCGTCAGATCGGCCGCTGGAGCAAGCAGTACGTGGCTTCCGCTGATGGCAAGGGCGAGATGTCGCAACCTATCGATGCCATGGCGCGCCTGATGGATTGGCTCCCGACGCATATCCCCGCAAGCGCGCGCGACGAAAAGATGATCTCGATCGTGCATGGCGACTACCGGCTCGACAACCTCATGTTCGACGCCAAGGAGCCCCGCGCCATTGCCGTGCTCGATTGGGAGCTTTCGACGCTGGGCCATCCTCTTGCCGACTTCAGCTACCACTGCATGTCCTGGCATATTTCGCCGGGCTCGTTCCGCGGTATCGGCGGGCTGGACCATAAGAGCATGGGCATTCCGACCGAGGAAGAGTACATCGCGAGTTATTGCAAGCGCACGCGGTTCACTACACCCGAGGCGCTCGCAGAGGACTGGAACTTCTACCAGGCCTACAACCTGTTCCGCATGGCGGCCATTCTGCAAGGCATCGCCAAGCGGGTCGAGGCCGGCACCGCGTCGAGCGAGCAGGCCGTAGCGTCTGCCCGCGGCGCCCGCCCCATGGCCGAGATGGCCTGGGACTTCGCACAGCGCGCCTGACCACCCTATTTACCCAAGGAGACAAAAGATGGACTTCGAGTATTCCTCCAAAACCAAGGAACTGCAAAAGCGCGTCAGCGCGTTCATGCAGGAACACATCTACCCTGCCGAGTCCGAGTACACCGCCGAACTGGCCGCTAACACCGCAGCCGGCAAGCGATGGACGGCTCTCAAAACGGTGGAAAAGGTGAAGGAAAAAGCCAAGGCCCAAGGCCTTTGGAACCTGTTCCTGCCAGTCGACAGCGCGTCGGCTTCTGGCTATGACGGCGCGGGCCTGACCAATCAGGAATACGCACCGCTGGCCGAAATAATGGGCGCGGTGCCATGGGCGAGCGAAGCTTTCAATTGCTCGGCACCCGACACCGGCAACATGGAAACCATTGCGCGCTACGGCTCGACAGATATCAAGGCACGCTGGCTCAAGCCACTGCTCGAAGGTCAGATCCGTTCGGCCTTTGCAATGACCGAACCCGACGTCGCGTCAAGCGATGCCACGAACATCGCAACCCGCATCGAGCGCGATGGCAATGACTACGTCATCAACGGCCGCAAGTGGTGGATTTCCGGCGCGGCCGATCCGCGCTGCGCCGTGTTCATCACCATGGGCAAAACCGATCCCGAAGCCGCGAAGCATTCGCAGCAGAGCATGGTGATCGTGCCGGCCGACGCCAAGGGCATCAAGATCGTTCGACCGCTCAACGTGATGGGTTACGACGATGCGCCACACGGCCACGTCGAGATGACGTTCGAGAACGTGCGTGTTCCGATCGACAATATTCTGCTCGGTGAAGGCCGAGGCTTCGAGATCGCCCAGGGTCGCCTTGGCCCCGGACGCATTCACCACTGCATGCGGCTGATCGGCCTGGCGGAACGCGCGCTCGAGCTGATGTGCAAGCGCGCTTCTTCGCGTGTGGCTTTTGGCAAGACCGTTGCGTCGCAAACCGTCACGCAGGAACGCATCGCCGAAGCGCGTTGCAAGATCGACATGGCCCGGCTGCTCACGCTGAAGGCCGCCTGGCTGATGGACACGGCAGGCAACAAGGTCGCCCGCAACGAGATCGCGATGATCAAGGTCGTGGCACCGACGATGGCGTGCCAAGTCATCGACTGGGCCATGCAGGTTCATGGCGGCGGCGGCATGAGCGACGACTTTCCTCTCGCCTACGCCTATGCTGGCGCGCGTACGCTGCGCTTTGCGGACGGTCCGGACGAAGTGCACCGCAATGCAATCGCGAAGTGGGAGTTGGGCAAGTACGCGGTGGAAAAGCGCGACATCGAAGCGCCGGTCACGCGCTTCTAACCTTGAGTTCTGAATCGATACCGCTTTAATTTTCGGTACGACGAGCGGCCACTTTTTTACAGCTTCTTTTGTAGAAAAAGTGCCGTACCGAAGGACGGATCGAGCTGAAACGCAGCAAAGCCCTCACGCTCGTACGCGCGCAGGGCTGGCCGGTTGCCCGATAGCACCTCGAGCGTGAGTTTGCAGGCGCCACGCGTGCGCGCCTCGGCCTCTACGCAAGCGAACATGCGATGCACGAGGTGGTGTCCGCGATGGCTCTCCAACACGACGACGTCGTGAACGTTGACCAATGGTTTGCATGCAAAGGTTGAGAAACCTTCGATGCAGTTGACCAGCCCGATCGGTTCACCGTCGGCAAAAGCCAGCACATTGAACATCTGCGGCCGCTCGGCCAAGGCTGCAGGAAGGTCCTGCTTGATGTCTTCGGCTAATCCAACGCTACCTCCCGCAGGATCGCGTGCGTAGCTGTCCAACAGGCTGACGACTGCGGCGATCTGCGCCGGAATGCGGTAGTCCGCAATGAAAACTTCGATCACACCGGCTCCATTCGTTTCAGTTTGCCTGCGGGCAGCTCGATGCCGATCGGATCGCCTGCGCGCACTTCGCCGCCCGCCACGACGATCGACATCACACCCGCCTTGCGGACCAGACGACCGTCGGCATCCTTGCCCAACGTCGCAGTCATGAGCCCCGGCTGAAATCGATTAAGTTGACTGCATGGATTGCGCAGCCCGGTGACTTGAACCACCGCGCTGCGCCCGATCGCCAGGCGTGCGCCGGTCGGCAGTGCCAGCAGATCGATCCCGCGCGTCGTGATGTTCTCTCCGAGGTCGCCCGGAAACACCGCGAATCCCGCTTCGATCAACTCATCGAACAACTCGGCGTGCAGCAGATGAACCTGCCGCAAGTTGACCGCATGTGGATCTCTGGCAACGCGCGAGCGATGCTTGACGGTCAGGCCGGCATGCGCATCTCCGGCCACTCCGATTCCCGCTATGAGCGTGATCGACGGCTCTGTAAATTTGGAGAAGCTGTGCCCGTCACTTGCGTGCACGGCATTCACCAACGGCACGATCTGCGTGCTCAATCGGCCGTTTCCAGTGTGGCGGCAATGCGCCGCGCAAAGCCCTCGGCGTCTTGCGCGTTGCGCGCCTCGACCATCACGCGCACGACGGGCTCGGTACCACTGGCGCGAATCAGTACACGACCGGCGTCGCCCAACTTCGCTTCAGCGCGTTCGCTTTCTTTCGCGAGCGCCGCATTGGTCTGCCAGTCCTGCCCGGGAGCGACCCGCACGTTGATCAGCGTCTGCGGAAAGAGCGTCACACCCTCCAGCAACTGTGCGACCGTCTTTCCGCTACGCACGCAGGCTTGCAGCACCTGCAGCGCGCTGACGATGCCGTCGCCTGTCGTATGCCGATCGAGGGCGAGCAAATGGCCCGAGCCTTCCCCACCCAGCAACCAGCCGCGCTTTTCGAGTTCTTCCAGCACATAGCGATCGCCGACCTTGGCGCGCACGAATTCGACGCCAAGTTTGCGCAGGGCGACTTCGACGGCTTTGTTGGTCATGAGCGTGCCGACTACCCCCACTGGTTTCTCGCCCCGTCCGATGCGTTCCGCCACCATCAGATACAGCAGTTCGTCGCCGTTGAAAAGACGACCGGTCGAGTCGACGAGTTGCAGTCGGTCGGCGTCACCGTCGAGCGCAATACCGTAATCGGCGCCACGGTCCTTCACCGCCTGGATCAGCGCTTGCGGGTGCGTCGCACCGACGTCCTTGTTGATGTTGAGCCCATCGGGCGCGCAGCCGATGCTGGTGACATCGGCGCCCAACTCATGGAAGACCTGAGGTGCGACTTGATATGCAGCGCCGTGGGCGCCATCGACCACGAGCTTCATGTTGCGCAGCGTCAGGTCATAGGCGAAAGTGCTCTTGCAAAACTCGGTGTACCGCCCCGCCGCATCGCCGAGACGCCGGGCCTTGCCAAGTTGCGCCGAGTCGGCCCACACGGGCGCTTCTTCGAGCGCGGCCTCGACCGCCAGCTCCCACTCATCGTCCAGCTTTGTGCCCTGTGCGCTGAAAAACTTGATGCCGTTGTCGGGAAAAGCATTGTGGCTGGCGCTAATCACCACGCCCAGGCTGGCGCGCTGGGCGCGTGTCAGGTAAGCCACGCCAGGCGTTGGCAACGGCCCTAAAAGCACCACATCGACGCCTGCCGAATTGAAACCCGACTCGAGTGCCGACTCGAGCATGTAACCCGAGATTCGCGTGTCTTTGCCGATAAGCACTCGCGGACGCGATTCGGTTTTCTTAAGCACGCGGCCGACGGCGTGCGCAAGACGCAAGACGAAATCCGGCGTGATCGGCGGCTGGCCGACCGTACCGCGAATGCCATCGGTTCCGAAGTATTTTCTGGTCATGTCGACTGCTCCTGTACTGGTTGTTTTTCTGCTTTCATCGCGCGCCAGACGGCGAGTGCCGCGACGGTTTCGCGCACATCGTGCACGCGCAGGACCGAAGCGCCACGCTCGGCCGCCAGTACCGCCGCAGCGACGCTCGGCACCATGCGCGCCACTGCCGATTCGATGCCCGCTACTGCGCCGAGCGAAGATTTGCGCGACCAACCAACGAGCAGCGGACGACCCACCGCAATCAACTCGCGCTGACGCGCAAGCAATGAAAAATTCTGCGCAACGGTCTTGCCGAAACCGATGCCTGGATCCAGCACGATACGCTCCGCTGCGACCCCCAGCGCCCGAAGCGCCGCTGTCTGCTGCGCCCAAAACGACAGTACCGGCGCGACAACGTCGCCCTCCATCGGCAATGCCTGCATCGTCTGCGGATCGCGGTGCATGTGCATCAGGCAAACACCGCACGACGGATGCGCAGCGATCACTTCCAGCGCACCAGGCTGTCGCAGAGCCCACACGTCGTTGACGATGTCGACGCCCAGATCGAGCGCGGCGCGCATCACTTCGGGCTTGTACGTATCGATCGACACCGGTAGTCCTAACTTCAGCGCCTCGCGCAGCACAGGAAGCACGCGATTAAGCTCTTCTTGCAGCCCAATCGCGGGACTGCCGGGCCGTGTCGACTCGCCGCCAATGTCGAGAATGTCCACGCCCTCTTCGATCAAGTGCTCGCAGTGCCGCAACGCCGCTTCGGTCGAAGCGTGTTGTCCGCCATCGGAAAACGAATCGGGAGTCACGTTGACGATGCCCATCACGCGCGGCTGCCTGAGGTCGACCTTGAAGCGCGTGGTCTGCCAATACGGCCTCGACGACAACGGCTGTTCAGCGAGCGCCGTCATTGGGTCGCCACCCAATGCTTCGCCCCATAAAAAACGGGGCCAGAGGCCCCGTTCATCGCTGCTGCGAATTTCACCTCAGGCCGCGGTCGGCGCCGGATCGGGTTGAACCGTCGGCGCGCCGCCGCTGCCACCACCGCTGCCTGAAGGTGGTACGCGTGGCGTCCAGTCTTTCGGTGGGCGCGGTGCCTTACCGGCCATGATGTCGTCCAGTTGCTCCGTGTCGATGGTTTCCCATTCGAGCAAGGCCTTTGCCATCGCATGCATCTTGTCGCTGTTATCTTCGATCAGCCGGCGCGCCATGGCGTACTGGTCGTCGATGATGCGGCGAACCTCGGCGTCGACCTTTTCCATGGTCTGCTCGCTCATGGTAGTCGTCTTGGTAACCGAGCGGCCCAGGAACACTTCGCCTTCGTTCTCGGCATAGACCATCGGGCCAAGCGACTCGGTCATACCGTAGCGGGTGACCATGTCACGCGCGATTTGAGTCGCGCGTTCGAAGTCGTTGCTCGCCCCAGTTGTCATCTGGTGCATGAACACCTCTTCAGCAATGCGGCCACCAAATAGCATGCTGATCTGATTCAGCATGTACTCACGGTCATAGCTATAGCGGTCTTGGGCGGGCAGGCTCATCGTCACGCCCAGGGCACGGCCCCGCGGAATGATGGTGACTTTGTGCACCGGGTCGCACTTGGGAAGGAGCTTGCCGAGAAGCGCATGACCCGACTCGTGGTACGCCGTGTTGCGACGTTCTTCTTCGGGCATGACCATGCTCTTGCGCTCGGGGCCCATGAAGATCTTGTCTTTGGCCTTCTCGAAGTCCTGCATTTCGACTACGCGCGCATTGCGGCGGGCAGCCATCAAGGCGGCTTCGTTGCAGAGATTAGCCAAGTCGGCGCCAGACATGCCGGGCGTGCCACGTGCAATAACGTTAGGGTTCACGTCCTGGCCGAGAGGCACTTTGCGCATGTGCACGGCAAGAATCTGCTCGCGGCCGCGGATGTCCGGCAGCGTCACATACACCTGACGGTCGAAACGACCCGGGCGGAGCAAAGCAGCGTCCAGAATGTCCGGGCGGTTCGTCGCCGCCACGACAATCACGCCGAGGTTGGTTTCAAAACCGTCCATCTCGACCAACATCTGATTCAAGGTCTGTTCGCGCTCGTCGTTGCCACCCCCAAGACCGGCGCCACGCTGGCGACCAACCGCGTCGATTTCATCGATGAAGATGATACAAGGCGCGTTCTTTTTGGCGTTCTCGAACATATCGCGCACCCGTGCTGCGCCCACACCGACAAACATTTCAACGAAGTCGGAACCGGAAATGGAGAAGAACGGAACCTTCGCTTCGCCAGCGATCGACTTGGCAAGCAGTGTCTTGCCAGTGCCCGGAGGGCCGACCAGCAACAAGCCGCGCGGAATGCGGCCACCGAGTTTCTGGAATCGTGCGGGGTCTTTCAGGAAGTCGACGACTTCCTTCACTTCTTCCTTGGCTTCGTCGCAACCCGCGACGTCGGCGAAGGTAACCGTGTTGGTGTTCTCGTCCAGCATGCGAGCCTTGCTCTTGCCGAAGCTGAATGCACCCCCCTTGCCGCCGCCCTGCATCTGTCGCATGAAATAGACCCATACGCCGATCAGCAGAAGCATGGGCCCCCAGCTGACCAGCAGAGTCATGAGAAGCGAGCCTTCTTCACGCGGCTTGACGTCGAACTTGACGTTGTTGGCGATCAAGTCGCCGACCAAACCACGATCTAGGTAGGTCGCGGTGGTGCGGATCTTTCGGTCATCGTTGGTGACCGCCACGATCTCGCTGCCGCCCTGTCCTTCTTGAATGGTTGCGCTCTTGATGCGGTTACCGCGTACTTCTTCCAGGAAGTCCGAATAACCGACATTGTTGGCGCCTGCCGCGCCGCGTGTGTCGAACTGTTTGAAAACAGTGAACAGCACCATCGCAATGACGAGCCAGACGGCAACTTTTGAAAACCACTGATTGTTCAAACAAAACTCCAGTCAGAAGCGCGTGACAGAAAAATGAAAACGCGCGGTAGACAACGCAATTGCAGCTTATTTTAGGCTTTTCAAGCTGCGAAACCTCGGAAATTACCTATAGCAGCCATAGGGCCGGCACGGGTTTGAGGCAAATTCAAGGGCAATGCCCGAAACAGTGCGCGCCATCACTCCGTACGTGCGCCCAGCAAACCCATGCCGACCAAAAACGTCTCGGAAGATTTGTCCCTCGACGCCTTGGGTTTGATGGGCTTGACCGTTCTGAAGTTCGCTTTAAACAGCTTGACCAGCGTGTCGTAACCTCCGCTGTGAAATACCTTGGCGACCAAGACCCCTTCCGGCTTCATGTGGTGCTGTGCAAACTCGATTGCAAGCTCGACCAGGTGCTCGATTCGAGCGGTGTCGGCCGAAGCAATGCCGGACAGGTTGGGCGCCATATCGGACACGACCACATCTGCCAGTCGCCCGCCCATGGCGATTTTCAATTGGTCGACCACCGCATCTTCCCGAAAATCACCGAGAAGAAAAGTGACGCCCTCGATCGGCTCCATCGGCAGCAAGTCGAGCGCGATGATCGTGCCCTGCAACGCCCCGGCCGCTGCGCCGCCCGGAGACATGCGCCGCCGGACATACTGGCTCCAAGCGCCCGGCGTGGAACCGAGGTCGACCACCAACTGCCCCGCTTTGATCAGCCCCAGCGTCTCGTCAATCTCCTTGAGCTTGTACGCCGCCCGGGCACGATAGCCCTCCCGGGTTGCGAGCTTGACGTACGGATCGTTGATGTGATCGTGCAGCCAAGCCTTGTTGACCTTCTTGCCCGTGGTTTTGGTATTCATCTACGCTCGATAATACGAGGATGCCTGCCATTCAACTTTCCCCCGCACAACGCAAGGTGCATCGCGCCGAAGCGCATCACCTCGATCCGATCGTCATGGTCGGTGGCGACGGGCTCACCCCTGCCGTCTTAAAGGAGGCCGACGCCGCCCTGAAAGCGCACGGCCTTATCAAAGTGCGTGTTTTCTCGGACGACCGCGTCGCTCGCGAAGCCATGATGCAAACGCTGGCCGACGAGCTCAGCGCCGCGCCTATCCAGCACATCGGCAAGCTGCTGGTGCTCTGGCGCCCCAAGGTCGAGAAAGAACGTGAAGTCGACGAAGACCGCATGCCCGGCCCGAGGGACGTCAAGATCGTCAAGTACAGCAAGCGTTTCGGTCAGCGCCCCGAGATCAAGACGCTTCGCGTGCTCGGCAACCAGCGCCTGACCCCCGGCGGCACCATCAAGCGGGCCAAGGCCAAGCGGCCACTGTCCGCCAAGAAGCGCCGCCAGGCAGACTGAGCGTGCTCGCGAGCCCGTCGCTGTCGCCTGCGAAGTCGGGTGGCCAGCGCCACATCCTCTGCATGAAGTGGGGAACGAAGTACGGCCCTGAATACGTCAACCGGCTCTATGCGATGGTGCGGCGCCACCTGAGCGGCGACTTCAAATTTGTCTGTTTGACGGACGATGGCGCCGGCATACGGCCCGAAGTCTTGTGCCTGCCGATCCCTCCGTTGGACCTGAGCCTCGCGCCCGGCCAGCGTGATGGCGCCTGGAAAAAGCTGACCACCTTCTCTGCCGACCTGCACGGTCTGAGCGGTACGGCGCTTTTTCTGGATGTCGACGTGGTCGTCGTGGGCGGTCTCGATGCGTTCTTCGAGCAGCCCGGTGAATTCCTGATCATTCATGACTACGCGCGACCCTGGCGGCGCGAGCGCATCACCGGCAATTCGTCGGTGTATAGATTCGAGTTGGGTGCCCACGCCGATGTGCTCGACTACTTTCGTGCCAATACAGAGAAGGTTCAGGCCGAGTTTCGAAACGAACAGCGCTATCTGTCGGATTTTTTGTACCGACAGCACAAGCTCAACTACTGGCCGACGCAGTGGTGCCCTAGCTTCAAGTACCACGGGATCCCGCCATTCCCGGCCAACTTGTGGCGTGAACCCTTCGTGCCCGACGGCTCGCGGATCATGATTTTTCATGGTGAATGCAATCCGCCCGATGCGCTTGCGGGACGACGCAACCGGCTGTTTCGCTACATCCGGCCCGCGAACTGGGTTGCGCGTTACTGGAAAGAGTAGCGGCTGCGCAGCCGCTCGCGGTCGCTCGGGCTGCAATGGCTCAGCAATGACCCAGCTTTTCAGGCAGCGCGTTTTTGAGCTGAGGGCGCCATACGCCAGAGCAGGACTGCTGTAAGAGCCCATTGCGCCAGATACATGCCGCTGCCGACGGCGTGCCAGAGCTTGAGGTTGTTGCGCGCCAGGATGCGGGGCGAAACGGCGTACTCCTGCATCAGGGCAAGCAAGAGCGCAACAACGATCAAAGAGATCGCGATTCGAACTGCCGGCGCCACGCCATCGACCATCTTCGAACGAAAGTAAGTCAGCAGTGCAATGCCGCAACCCAACGCTACCCAAGTCTGCGCAGCAAACAACTGACCTGCAAAATTGCCGGCGACCACCGGGCTGCCAAGCTTGGCGAATGCCATCGGCACCACCAGAAAGCCAGTCGTCGTCAGGCTACCCCACCAGAAGGAGGCGAGCAGCAGTGCGAAGCGGTCTTTCATTGCGGCAAAAGCCTCGGTTCTCGGAGTCTTCAGAATCAGACGTAGCTGACGCCCATGATCTCGTAGCGCTTCAGCCCGCCAGGCGCTTGCACCTCCGCAGTGTCGCCCTCTTCCTTGCCGATAAGCGCACGCGCAATCGGGCTGGAGATGTTGATGAGCCCGAGCTTCAGGTCGGCTTCGTCTTCGCCAACGATCTGGTACTTGACGACTTCGCCGGATGTTTCTTCTTCTAACTCGACCGTCGAGCCAAAGACGACTTTCCCACCAGCATCGACCTCGGTCGGATCGATGATCTGTGCAGCCGACAGCTTGCCTTCGACCTCCTGGATGCGGCCTTCGATAAAGCCCTGGCGGTCTTTGGCGACTTCGTATTCGGCGTTCTCGCTGAGATCGCCTTGCGCACGCGCCTCCGAGATCGCGTTGATGACCCAAGGCCGTTCAACCGTCTTCAGGCGATGCAGTTCTTCGCGCAGCTTCTCGGCGCCGCGCTTGGTGATGGGGATGGTTGTCGAAAGAGTAGCCACGTTTGTTGCTCCAGAAAACGAAACCGCCGAACGATGCCGTTCGGCGGTCGGTTGGGGACAGGTCAGACGAGATTGCGTCCGGTCAGCCGGCTCAGTATGGCGAGCGGGCTCGAGTTTGGATTGTATTGCTTGGCTGCGGCAAGGTGCAGCGTCTGCTCCAACATGTACTGGCCTGACATGACCGCATGAGATGTCTGGTCCGAAAAGCAGACCCATACCGACCCCGCAGGGAACGACACGGTTTGCTGCGGCGAGGTCTTCTGGTATTCCAGATCGGACTTCATGCCGTCGTGCAACTGCAGCATCAGGTGGTCATATTCGCTGCGCAGCGACTTGGTCACGCGCAAAGCCCGCATCAGCTTGGCCTGCCATCCCACATAGGGCTTGGCCCGCGGCAAGAAGCGGGCAGCCACTGCCTCGAATGGTTCACCCACCCGCCAGACCCGCGGCAGTCCGTCTGGGTTGGCGTTGGTGAACACACGCAGGATGCGCTCGCCATAGTTGGGCCGAGAGGGAAACGAATCGACGTGCAGCCGCTTGTCGTCGGCGCGCCAGGACTGCACTCGCGTCTCCACCTGCGCTGGCCGGTAGCTCGTGGGCGCGAGTCGCAGCGCGGGCGTGTAATGGGGCAACAGCCCGTTGATGAGCTGCTGCGCCTGCTCACGAAATCGCGACACCATAGCGGCGACGGCGCGTTGTACCGCATCGTCGCCGGCTGCGCCCTTGAGCTTGCCATCGGCATTCAGGCTGATATTGCGCACATCGGGCGAAAGAACGGCCGGCGTCAACAAGCCCCGCTCTTCCGGTAGTAACTCGAATGCGAGGCGCGGAAAATAAAGCACCTTGCCCGCTTCCAACGCCGCGATCCACGCACCGTTCGCCTTGGCCGCAGTCCAGTCGGCTAGATCGAGCTCTACGAGCTGCGTGTCCATGGCGCACTCCCTTCGCTCTGCTACAGGCATCAAGCCGCAGCGAGCTGCGCGTGCATTTCCTGAATCGAAATGACACCCAGCTCATCCATGTGCTGCATGCCTTCGACCGCGGCTTCTGCACCGAAAATCGTAGTGAAGGTGGTCACGCGGGCCAGCAGCGCCGACGTGCGGATCTGGCGCGAATCGGTGATCGCATTGCGACGCTCTTCGACCGTGTTGATGACCAACGCGATCTCCTTGTTCTTGATCATGTCGACGATGTGCGGGCGGCCTTCGGTCACCTTGTTCACGACCGCGCAAGTGACGCCTGCTGCCGAAATCGCAGCCGCGGTGCCCTTGGTCGCAATCAACTCGAAGCCCAGCTTGGCAAGGCCACGTGCCACGTCCACGGCGCGCGGCTTGTCGTTGTTCTTGACCGAGATGAACACCTTGCCGGACTTGGGCAAGATCGTGCCTGCGCCGATCTGCGACTTCACGAAAGCCTCGCCGAAGGTCTTGCCCACGCCCATCACTTCACCGGTCGACTTCATCTCAGGACCCAGGATCGTATCCACGCCCGGGAACTTGACGAACGGGAACACCGCCTCTTTCACGCTGAAATATGGCGGCGTCACTTCTTTAGTCATGCCTTGCGACTTGAGCGATTGGCCGGCCATGCAGCGCGCCGCCACCTTGGCGAGTTGAATGCCCGTCGCCTTGCTGACGAAAGGCACCGTGCGCGACGCTCGCGGATTCACTTCGAGCACATAGATGACGTCTTTGCCGTCCCTCTGTTGAATCGCGAACTGCACATTCATCAAGCCCACGACGTGAAGCGCTTCGGCCATCGCGGCGGTTTGCCGCTTGAGTTCGGTGATCGTATCGGCGTTCAGGCTGTAAGGCGGCAACGAGCACGCCGAGTCCCCCGAATGCACGCCCGCCTGTTCGATGTGCTCCATCACGCCGCCGATCAGCGTCGTACCGTCGGCGTCGCGGATGCAATCGACATCGCACTCGACAGCGTCGTTCAAGAAACGGTCGAGCAGCACTGGTGAGTCGTGGCTCACCTTGACGGCCTCACGCATGTAGCGTTCGAGGTCGCGCTGCTCGTGCACGATTTCCATTGCGCGTCCGCCGAGCACATAGCTCGGGCGCACCACCAGCGGATAACCCAAGGATGCTGCTTTTTCAAGGGCTTCAGGCTCAGTGCGCGCCGTTGCGTTCGGCGGCTGACGCAAGCCGAGTTCGTGCAGCAGCTTCTGGAAGCGCTCGCGGTCTTCGGCCGCATCGATCATGTCGGGCGAGGTGCCGATGATCGGCACGCCGTTGGCTTCGAGGTCGAGCGCCAGCTTGAGCGGTGTCTGGCCGCCGTACTGAACGATCACGCCGATCGGTTTTTCTTTATCGACGATTTCCAGCACGTCTTCGAGCGTGAGCGGTTCGAAGTAGAGGCGGTCGCTCGTGTCGTAGTCGGTCGATACGGTTTCCGGATTGCAGTTGACCATGATGGTCTCGTAGCCGTCTTCGCGCATTGCCAACGCAGCGTGCACGCAGCAGTAGTCGAACTCGATGCCCTGGCCGATGCGGTTGGGACCGCCGCCAAGCACCATGATCTTCTTCTTGTTCGTCGGCGCAGCCTCGCACTCGTCTTCGTACGTCGAGTACATGTAGGCGGTGTTCGTCGAAAACTCGGCTGCGCAAGTGTCGACGCGCTTGTAGACCGGGCGCACGCCGAGTGCGCGGCGCTTCTCGCGGACCGCGGTGTCGGTGGTCTTCAACTGGAACGCCAGTCGACGGTCCGAAAAACCCTTCTTCTTCAGCGCCAGCAGAGTGTCTTTGTCGATGTCGTCGAGCGACTTCGTTTCAAGTTCTAGTTCGATCTTCACGATCTCTTCGATCTGCACCAAAAACCACGGATCTATCTTGGTCAGCGCAAACACTTCGTCCACGCTCAGGCCCATCGCGAAAGCATCGCCGACGTACCAGATGCGCTCGGGGCCGGGCTCGCCCAGTTCCTTCTCGAGCACTTCGCGGTCCTGCGTTTTCTCGTTCATTCCATCGACGCCGACTTCGAGACCGCGCAATGCTTTCTGGAACGACTCCTGGAAGGTGCGGCCCATGGCCATCACTTCGCCCACCGACTTCATCTGCGTCGTCAAACGCGAATCGGCCTGAGGAAACTTTTCGAAGGCGAAGCGCGGAATCTTGACGACCACGTAGTCGATGCTGGGCTCGAAACTGGCGGGCGTTGCGCCGCCCGTGATCTCGTTGCGCAATTCATCGAGCGTGTAGCCGACTGCCAGCTTGGCGGCGACCTTGGCAATCGGGAAACCGGTAGCTTTGGATGCGAGTGCCGACGAACGCGACACGCGCGGGTTCATCTCGATCACGACCATGCGCCCGTCCTTGGGGTTGATCGAAAACTGGACGTTGGAACCACCTGTGTCGACGCCGATTTCACGGAGCACGGCGAGCGACGCGTTACGTAGGATTTGATATTCCTTGTCGCTCAAGGTCTGCGCCGGCGCGACCGTGATCGAGTCGCCTGTGTGCACGCCCATCGGGTCCAAATTTTCAATCGAGCACACGATGATGCAGTTGTCGGCTTTGTCGCGCACAACCTCCATCTCGTACTCTTTCCAGCCGAGCAGCGACTCTTCGATCAGCAGTTCGTTGGTGGGCGATGCTTCGAGGCCGCGCTTGCAGATGGTCTCGAATTCGTCGGGGTTGTAGGCGATGCCACCGCCGGTACCACCGAGCGTGAAACTGGGGCGGATCACGGTCGGAAAGCCCAACGTCTTCTGCACGACCCACGCTTCGTCCATCGAATGCGCAATGCCCGAGCGCGCCGACCCGAGACCGATCTTGGTCATCGCGTCTTTGAACTTCAGACGGTCTTCTGCCTTGTCAATGGCCTCCGGCGTAGCGCCGATAAGTTCGACCTTGTACTTGTCGAGAATGCCGTTGCGCCAAAGGTCGAGAGCGCAGTTGAGCGCAGTCTGGCCACCCATGGTCGGCAGGATCGCATCGGGGCGCTCCTTGGCGATGATCTTCTCGACTGTCTGCCAGGTAATCGGCTCGATGTAGATCACGTCGGCCGTGGCCGGGTCGGTCATGATCGTCGCTGGATTGCTGTTGATGAGGATGGTCTTGTAGCCCTCCTCGCGCAGCGCCTTGCAGGCCTGAACGCCCGAGTAATCGAACTCGCAGGCTTGGCCGATGATGATCGGGCCGGCGCCGATGATGAGGACGCTTTTTAGATCGGTGCGCTTAGGCATTGCTGTTCCCTGCTTTGTGCTTTTCCATCAATGCCGTGAAGCGATCGAACAAATAGCCGATGTCGTGCGGACCCGGCGACGCTTCCGGATGACCCTGGAAACAAAACGCGGGCTTGTCGGTACGCGCCAGGCCTTGCAGCGTGTTGTCGAACAGGCTGATGTGCGTCGGTCGCAAGGTGGGTGGCAACGATTTCTCGTCCACCGCGAAGCCATGGTTCTGACTCGTGATGCTCACGCGGCCGTTATCGAGGTCTTTCACCGGATGGTTCGCGCCATGATGGCCGAACTTCATCTTGAAGGTCTTGGCACCGGAGGCCAGCGCCATGATCTGGTGGCCGAGGCAAATACCGAAAACCGGAATACCGGTGTCGATCAACGCACGTGTCGATTCGATCGCGTAGTCGCAGGGCTCCGGGTCGCCCGGGCCATTGGCCAAAAAGATGCCGTCCGGCTTGAGCTTGAGCACGTCGGCCGCCGGGGTTTGCGCCGGCACGACGGTGATGCGCGCACCACGTTGCGCGATCATGCGCAGGATGTTTTTCTTGACGCCGTAGTCGTAGGCGACGACATGGAATTTCGGCGTGATCTGCACGCCGTAGCCGGAGCCGAGCTTCCACTCGGTCTGGTTCCACTCGTAGGCATGCTGCACCGACACCACCTTGGCCAGATCGAGCCCGGCCATATTGGGGGCGCCCTTCGCGGCGGCGATCGCCTTGTCAATGAGCGCCTGCGTCACGGCTTCTCCTTCGGCCAAACCCAGGATGCAGCCGTTTTGCGCGCCGTGGGTCCGCAGATGGCGGGTGAGCTTGCGCGTGTCGATGTTGGCAATGGCGACGGTCTTGCCCGCCACGAGGTATTCGCTCAGCGTAGCGGTCTTGCGGAAGTTGGACGCGATGAGCGGCAAGTCTTTGATGATCAAGCCTGCCGCATGAATCTTGTCGGCCTCGACGTCTTCCTCATTGACACCGTAGTTGCCGATGTGCGGATACGTGAGCGTCACGATCTGCTGGCAATAGCTGGGATCGGTCAGGATTTCCTGATAGCCGGACATGGCGGTGTTGAACACCACTTCGCCGGTCGTGGCGCCGGCGGCGCCAATCGAGTTGCCTTGAAAGACTGTGCCGTCTGCAAGCGCCAGGATGGCGGGTGGGAAAGCTCCCTTTAGAGACAAAAGCACTGGGGTTCTCCGGATGGATGACGCCCAAAACGAACCCTGATTTGACTCGAAGGGTCGCGACTTTCGTCGAGGAGTTGGCTAGCGTTCGCTGTGGGCGGGGTGTGAGCGGGAAAGCCTTTGATTATAGCCGCGAGCTGCTGCCTCGAACTTACAAAACGGACGTCGCAGCGCTCGCATGAAGGCAAATTGCGGCGGCCGCGGCCACGTTCAACGACTCTTCGCCACCCGGTTGCGCGATGCGCACGTGCGTTGTTGCGCGCGCAGCGAGTGCGGCGGACACGCCCTGCCCCTCGTGGCCCATCAGCCAGGCACAGGGATTCGGCAAGCGGAGCTGGTGCAGCCATTCGCCTTGGTGCGAGCTGGTGGCGATGAGCGGCACCTTTAGGGTGTCGAGAACGTCGACCTCGGCGCCTTCGATCAGACGCAAGCCGAAGTGCGCACCCATCCCCGCACGCAGCACCTTCGGCGCCCAAAGCGCCGCAGTGCCCTTGAGCGCTATCACTTGCGTGAAGCCGAAGGCCGATGCGCTGCGCAAAATCGAGCCCACATTGCCCGCGTCCTGCAAACGATCGAGGATGACGGTGGGCGCGTTCGGCAAGAGTACGAGCGGCTCGGGCAGATCGATCACGAAACCCATCGGCGTCGGCGACTCGAGCGCGCTCACTGCGGCCAGCAACGCATCCTCGATCACGATTGTTTTGACTGCCGCGCCGGACCATTCCACCTTGGCCTGCGGCCAGTACGTTTCAGAAAACACGGCGATGGCCGGCCGCACACCACGTTCCAACGCCGCTCGGCAAAGATGATCGCCCTCCAGCCAGAGGCGGCCGAGTCTGCGATAGGCGCCTGCGTCGTGCGACAGCTTGCG
Organism: Variovorax sp. PAMC28562; assembly: GCF_014303735.1. Taxonomy (NCBI): domain Bacteria; kingdom Pseudomonadati; phylum Pseudomonadota; class Betaproteobacteria; order Burkholderiales; family Comamonadaceae; genus Variovorax; species Variovorax sp. PAMC28562. The sequence continues at coordinate 3,982,586 of NZ_CP060296.1, forward strand.
CAGGTCTTTCAGGAGCGGGTTGTCGCGCGAGCTGACATGGCTGACGTCGGGCGACGTCACTGCCCGAATCCGAGCATCGAAGGCGTTGTGGGTAAGACGCGCAATTCGATTTGTGTCGGCGTCGTTTCGACCCGAACGCCGATAGCGACAGCGCCCATCCGCACCAACGCCGCCGCGACAGGACTGAATGAACGCCGGTGGTGAATGCATGCACCGTGACGCAGCAATGCCTCTAGGTGTTCGGGCGTGCCGTAGCCCTTGTGGCCGGCAAAGCCGTACTGCGGAAACTCATCGTGCAACTGTTGACAAAGCTTATCGCGATGCACCTTGGCAATGATCGATGCGGCCGAGATCGACTTGATGAATGCATCGCCCTGAATGACCGCTTCGGCCAGCACATCGAGCGTCGGCAACCGGTTGCCGTCGACCAGCACCTTGGCAGGCTTCAGGCGCAGCCCCTCGACGGCGCGACGCATGGCGATCATCGTCGCCTGAAGGATGTTGTGAGTGTCGATCTCTTCGACAGTTGCGTGCGCGATGGAGCAACACAACGCCTTCGCCAGAATCTGCTCGTTGAGCCGCTCCCGCTGCAACGCCGTCAGCGTCTTGGAATCGGCCAGGCCGCGAATGGGTCGCGAATCGTCGAGGATGACCGCGGCAGCGACGACAGGGCCAGCGAGGGGACCACGGCCGGCCTCGTCCACGCCCGCAAGCAGACCTGGCGCGTCCCACACCAGGCGCGCCTGTTCAGCCTTCAAGAACTTTTTGGATCGCATCGGCACACAGTGTCGGCGTATCTCGCTGCAGTTGCTGATGCAGCGTCGTAAAACGTTGTTCGAGCGTACGCACCTTGTCGGGGGCTTGCAGCCATGCCAGCGTAGCCTCGGCCAGAGCCTCGGGTGTGGCAGCGTCTTGCAGCAACTCGGGTACGACGAACTCACCGCAAAGGATGTTCGGCAATCCGACCCAAGGTTGCAACTGCTTCTTTTGCATGATGCGCCACGAGATGCCGTTCATGTTGTACGCGATGACCATCGGACGCTTGAAAAGCGCGGCCTCGAGCGTGGCAGTGCCGCTGGCGATCAAGGTCGCATCGCAGGCAGCGAGTGCCGCATGAGATCGGCCATCGAGCAGCGTTATCTGGTCGGCCATGCCGCTGGCTTGAAGCGCGGCAGCGACATCGGAGCGCAGGCTGGGAATGACCGGCACCACAAATTGCATGTTCGGTTTTGCGCGCTTCATGAGCGCCGCCGCTGCGAAGAATCGTGATGCCAGGTAACGCACTTCGGAGCGGCGACTGCCCGGCAGCAGCGCGACGACCGGCGCATTCGCATCTAGGCCCAACGCCACGCGGGCTGCGGCGCGATCGGGCTTCATCGGAATGACATCGGCCAACGGATGACCCACGTAGCTTGCCGACACGCCGTGCTCGGCCAACAGCGCGGGTTCGAACGGAAAGATGCACAGCACATGATCGGCTGCTGCGCGGATCTTTTCGACGCGGTCTGCACGCCACGCCCAGATCGACGGACAAACGAAGTGCACGGTCTTGATGCCGCGACCTCGCAGGCTTGCCTCGAGGTCGAGATTGAAATCAGGCGCATCGACGCCGATGAAAAGATCGGGCCATTCGCGCAGCAGGCGGGCCTTCAGCTGTCGGCGAATGCCGGAGATCTCAGCGTAGTGGCGCAGTACTTCCACATAGCCGCGCACCGCCAGTTTCTCTTGCGGCCACCAGGTCTCGAAGCCGCGGGCAAGCATGCGGGGACCGCCGATGCCGACCATCTTGAGAGCAGGCCAGCGAGCCCGCAACCCGTCGAGCAGCAGTCCGGACAGCAGGTCGCCAGATGGCTCGCCCGCCACCATCGCGAATTGCCGCGGACCGACCTTGCTGTCCATGCCCGCTTCAGCGGTTCGGGTTTCTGAATGCCTCACCCGGCTCAACGCGCGATACCGCGCGTGACGCTGGACAGAAAGTCGCTCATGAGCGCGGCCTCGGCCGCCGCTTCGGGCAGCTCGGCCGTCAACTCGCTGATGCCGGCACGCGCCTCGTCGAGCGTCTTACCTTGCCGATACAGCAGACGATGCATCTGCTTGACCGCGGCGAGTCGCTCCGGCGAGAAACCGCGCCTCCGCAGGCCCACCAGGTTGAAGCCGCGCACCGCCATCGGATTGCCATCGACCAGCATGAAAGGCGGTACGTCCTGCGACACGGCGGTGGCGAAACCGACCATCGCATGTGCACCGATCTTCACGAACTGGTGGATGCCGACGAGCCCGCCGATCGTCACCCAGTCGCCGAGCTCGACATGGCCCGCGAGCGTCGTGTTGTTCGCCAACGTGGTGTGGTCGCCGACCAAGCAGTCGTGCGCGATGTGGGTGTAGGCCATGATCCAGTTGTCATGGCCCACGCGCGTAACGCCGCCCGCGCCGGGCACACCAAGGTTGAAGGTGCAAAACTCGCGGATCGTGTTGCGATCACCGATGACCAATTTGGTCGGCTCGCCCGCGTACTTTTTGTCTTGCGGCACTGCACCGAGCGACGAGAACTGAAAAATGCGGTTGTCCTGGCCGATCGTCGTGCAGCCCTCGATCACGCAGTGCGCACCGACCGTGGTGTTCGCGCCGATCTTCACGTGAGGGCCGATGACCGTGTAAGGGCCGACCGCGACGGAACCGTCGAGTTCGGCTTTGGGGTCGACGATCGCCGTCGAATGAACCTGCGTCATGCGCCGTTCAGGATCAGTTGATCTGGCGCATGGCGCACATCAGGGTCGCTTCGCATGCGAGTTCGGAGCCTACGAGCGCACGACCCTTGAACTTGGAAATGCCAGCCTTCATGCGCTCGATTTCAACTTCGAGCGTGAGTTGATCGCCGGGCTCCACAGGCCGCTTGAAACGCGCGCCATCGATCGCGGCAAAGTAATAGATGGTGTTCTCGTCCGGCACCATGTCTAGCGAACGGAACGACAGCAACGCGGCGGCCTGCGCCATGGCTTCGAGCATCAGCACACCCGGCATCACCGGCCGGTGCGGAAAGTGTCCGTTGAAAAAGGGCTCGTTCATCGTCACGTTCTTGATCGCCGTGATCCGCTTGCCTTTTTCCATCGACAGCACGCGGTCTACCAGCAAAAACGGGTAGCGATGCGGCAGCAGCTTGAGGATTTGATGGATGTCGAGCGATGTGTCGAGCGCTGAATCGAGCGTGGAGTCGGGCGTTGTCATGGTGCTTTATGGTCTTGCGTAGCCGCTTTTTCAAGCGCCCTGAGTCGATCGCGCAGAGTGTGTAGCTGCCTGACCGTCGCGGCGTTTTTCTGCCAGGAAGCATTGTCGTCGATGGGGAACACACCAGTGTAGTGGCCCGGCTTGAGGATCGACCCCATGACCGTTGTGCCCGCCGAGATATGCACCCCGTCGGCGATGGTCACGTGTCCGATGATGATCCCCTGCCCGCCGATGGTGCAATGCGCGCCGATGCTGGTGCTGCCCGCGACGCCGGTGCAACCGGCCATCGCCGTATGCTTGCCGATTCGGACGTTGTGACCGATCTGGATAAGGTTGTCGAGCTTGACGCCGTCTTCGATCACGGTGTCATCGAGCGCTCCACGATCAATGCACGTATTGGCGCCGATGTCGACATCGTCGCCAATGCGTACCGCGCCAAGCTGCTCGATCTTGACCCACTTCCCTTCGTGCAGTGCATTTCCGAAGCCATCGGCACCGATCACCACGCCCGGATAGAGGTTGCAACGCGCACCAATGATGCAGTCTTCGCTCACCGTCACGTTCGACTTGAGGACAGTGTCTGCGCCGATCCGCACGCCACGCTCGATCACGCAGAGCGCGCCGATACGGGCCGTCGAGTCGATGTCTGCACCGGGATCGATGATGGCGCTGGGGTGGATGCGCGGCGTGTCAGGTCGTGCAAGGTGTGCCTTCCACAACTGCGTGAGCAGTGCGAAGTAATAGTGCGGGTCACTTGCAACGATAAAGGCGCCGCGTGCTGCGGCGAGTTCGCGCATGGCGGGAGCAACGATCACGCAAGCCGCCTTCGATACGACGAGGTCGTCGTTGAATTTGGAGCTGCTGAGAAAAGTGAGCGCGTCTGCCTGCGCGCTTTTCAATGGCGCGAGCCGCTCGATCGAAACCGCGCGGTCGCCATGGAGTTCGCCACCCAGGGCGTCGACGATGGCGCCAAGCGACAGTGACACGGCGCTCGTCCTCTTATTTGCTGGCGGCCGGCGAAAGCGCCGACGAAGGAGCGTTCAACGCCTTGATCACCTTGTCGGTGATGTCGTGCTTGGGGTTGATGTAGATCGCTTCCTGCAGGATCGCGTCGTACTTCTCCGCCTCGGCAACTTGCTTCACGACGCGGTTGGCGCGCTCGTAGACCTGTTGCAGCTCTTCGTTCTTCCGGGCATTCAGGTCTTCCTGAAACTCGCGTCGCTTGCGCTGAAAGTCGCGGTCCTGGTCGACCAGCGTGCGCTGTCGCGACACACGCTGGGCTTCAGACAATGTCGGCGCTTCCCGCTCGAACTTTTCAGAGGCGCTTTTCAAGGCATCGCCCTGCCCCGCCAGGTCTTTTTCACGCTTCGAGAACTCTGCTTCGAGTTTGGCCTGCGCTGCCTTGGCAGGTTGTGCCTCGCGCAGCACACGATCCGGGTTGACGAAGCCGACGCGGAACGTTTCCTGCGCTTGCGACGGCGCACAAACAAGTGCCAGTAAAGAGATCAGCAGCGTACCGGCCGCACGAACCAAATTGCTCATCAGAACGAAGTTCCAATCTGAAATTGCAGGCGTTGAACGCGATCGGCAGGCACCAATTCGATCAGCGCATTATTCGGATCAACGACCTGCTTCTGCTGACGAATCGGGAACGCATAGGCAAGACGCAGCGGTCCGAGCGGCGAAACCCAACTGATGCCCAAACCAACCGAGGCGCGGATCTTTTGCTGGGCTTTCCATTGCGCATCGGTAATGCCGGAAGCGCGACTGGCGAACACATTGCCGGCGTCGAAGAACGAGTACAGACGCAGCGTCCGGTCGTTGCCTGCGCCGGGGAACGGCGTGCTCAACTCGGCGTTGAAGATTGCCTTTTTCGTGCCGCCGAGCGAAGCGCCCGTAACGAAGTCGCGCGGGCCCAAAGAGTTTTGCTCGAAGCCTCGCACCGAACCCAGGCCACCGGCATAGAAATTCTTGAAGATCGGGTACGCCTTGTCGCCATAAGGCCGGGCGTAGCCCAGTTCTCCGTTGACCGAGAAGGTGTACTGCTTGGTGATCGGGAAAAACTGCTGGTACTGGTAGCTCGATTTGAGGTACTTCATGTCGCCGCCAACGCCGACTTCCAGGTTGGCGCGTTGCAGGCGACCACGGGTCGGAACCAGAGCACTGTCGCGATCATCACGCGACCAGCCGATGGTCAAAGGGATGCCGAACACGGATGAATTGGTGCAACTCGTGACGATGCCAGCAGCGCCCGTGGCGCATTTGAAGTAGTCGCGGTACGCCTGCGGCGATGCGCTGTACACATACTGCCCGTTGACCAGGGTGTAGGTGCCGTTCGAGCCCGGATCGAAACGATAGCGCTCGAGCCCGATGCCGAAGAACACCGTGTCGACTTCACTGAACGGCACGCCAAAACTGATCGAGCCTCCTTCGTGCACGAGTTTGTAGTCACCGTCCGCCGCATAGTAGGGACGCGTCGTGGCGGAATACAGGCTGAAGGTCCGAGAGATGCCGTCTGCCGTGAAGTACGGGTCGGTCGCCGTGATGGATACCGTGCGGTTGTACTTACTGGTGTTGACCTGCAAGCCTAAGTAGTTGCCCGAACCGAAAACATTTTCTTGCGTGATGCCGAACGTGAGGGACACCTTCTCTGCGCTAGAGAACCCGGCACCCAGTTGCAGCGTACCCGTCGGTTTTTCAACAACGCTCACCGTCAGGTCGACCTGATCGGGTGTGCCGGGGATTTCGACCGTGTCGACATTAACCTCGGTGAAAAAGCCGAGACGGTCCACGCGATCGCGCGACAGCTTGATCTTGTCGCCGTCGTACCACGACGCCTCGTATTGACGGAACTCGCGACGGACGACTTCGTCACGCGTGCGATTGTTGCCGCCGATGTTCACGCGGCGAACATACACGCGACGCGAAGGTTCGGCCTGCAGCGTCAGGTTGACGCGGTTGTTGACGCGGTCGACTTCGGGCTGTGCCTGCACGCGTGCAAAGGCATAGCCGAAGGTACCGAAATAGTCTGTGAAAGCCTTGGTGGTAGCCGTGACGTCTTCGCCGTTGTAGGCCTCGCCCGGCTTGATGGTGACGAGCGACTTGAACTCTTCATCACGGCCAAGATAGTTACCCGCGAGCTTGACGCCAGCCACGACAAACTTCTCGCCTTCTGTCACGTTGACGGTGACCGACAGATCCTGCCGGTCGGGCGAAATGGCGACCTGGGTCGAGTCGATGCGGAACTCGAGGTAGCCGCGCGTGAGATAGTACGAGCGCAGCGTCTCGAGGTCGGCATTGAGCTTGGCGCGCGAATACTGGTTGGACTTGGTGTACCAGCTCATGAAGCCGCCGCTGTCCTGATCGAACAAGTCGAGCAAGGTCGACTCGCTAAAGGCCTTGTTGCCGACGACCCGGATTTCGCGGATGCGGGCGGAATCGCCTTCGTTCACCGTGAAGGTCAGGTTGACGCGATTACGTTCCGTCGGCGTCACGGTGGTCACGACGGTGGCGTTGTACAGGCTCTTGCTGATGTACTGGCGCTTGAGTTCTTGCTCGGCCTTGTCGGCCAGTGCTTTGTCGTAGGGGCGCCCTTCGGCCAGCCCGACTTCGCGCAGCGCCTTTTGCAGAACGGCTTTGTCGAACTCCTTGGTGCCGGCGAAATCGACATCGGCAATCGTCGGACGCTCTTCGACGATGACTACCAGCACGTTGCCGCTCACGTCGATTCGAACGTCCTTGAACAGCCCCAGATCGAACAGTGCTCGAATCGCAGCAGAGCCACGATCGTCGCTGTAGGTGTCGCCGACACGGAGCGGCAACGACGCGAAGATCGTTCCAGGCTCCACGCGTTGCAGGCCTTCGACCCGGATGTCGCGAACCGTGAATGGCTCGACAGCCCATGCGGCTGTTGCAGCCAGTGCACCGGCGACTACCGCTGCCACGCTACGCAAGCGAAAGCGACTGAAGTGTTTGTTCATCTGTGAAATGGGCCGGCTCGGAAAGAGACGACCGAAAGTTAACCAAGGAGCCGATTTACGTCGTTGAACAGTGCGATCGACATCATGACGAGAAGCAACGCGACGCCGCCGCGCTGAAAGCGTTCCATCCATGCGTCGGATACGCTTTTGCCTGTCAGGCCCTCCCAAAGATAATACATCAGGTGCCCCCCGTCGAGGACAGGCAAAGGCATGAGATTCAGCACCCCCAAACTAACGCTGATAAGCGCCAGAAATATGAGGTATTGGGTGAGCCCCATGCTCGCTGATTTGCCTGCGTAGTCAGCGATGGTGAGAGGTCCGCTGAGATTCTTGAGCGACGCCTCACCGATAACCATCTTGCCCATCATGCGCACCGTCAGAGCAGACACTTCCCATGTGCGAACGACGCCGCGCCAGAGGCCCGTGACCGGACCTTGGCGCACAGTCACCATCTCCGGCGGCGCGCCAACGTAGGCGCCGATGCGACCTACTTTGGCGGTGCCTTCGTCGCGAACGTCGGGAACGACATCGATGCTTATCGAGCGCCCGCCGCGCTCGATTGCCCAAACCTGCATTTTCGGCTTGCCGTCATCCACCGAAGAGCGGATGACCTCGCGCAGTTGCTGCCCGTCCACGATGACCGCCGCACCGATAGATCGCACGAGGTCGCCTTTCTTCAAGCCGGCGCGGTCGCCTGCGCTGCCCACAACGACATCACCGATCTCAGGGCGGGTCAGCGGTGCGATGACGCCTATCTTGCGAAACATCTGCGCGTCGGCATCCTTGGCCTCGACGCGGCTGAGTGGCAGCACCAGCTCGCGCGCAGGCTTACCACCCTCGTCTGCGATTTCGAGCGTCAAGTCGCGACGATCGAGCGCTGCCCGTGTCATGCGCCAGCGCAAGTCTTCGAACGAATCGACCGTGTCGAGCTCGCCGTCGAAGCCGGCACGCGTGATGTGCTCGCCGCCGCGCAGGCCGGCCTGTTCAGCTAAAGATGCTGGCACCGGCCGTGCCAGCGTCGCCACCGGCTCCTGCACGCCGATCCAGTTAACGACGGTATACAGCGCGACCGCCAGAAGCAAATTTGCAATCGGACCCGCCGCCACGATGGCCGCGCGCGAACGGAGCGGCTGGACGTTGAAAGCGCGATGCCGCTCTTCAGGCGCCACCACACCTTCGCGCTCGTCCAGCATCTTCACGTAGCCGCCGAGCGGAAACATACCGATGACGAACTCGGTTTGCTGACCCGGGCGCTGGCTCTTCGGCTGCCACCGGTAGAGCGTCTTTCCAAACCCGACCGAGAAGCGCAACACCTTGACGCCGCAGGCCACCGCGACGCGATAGTGGCCGTACTCATGAACAGCGATGAGTACACCCAGCGCGACGATAAAAGCAACGACTGTGAGCATCGGAATTCTCTCTGTTTGAAACGTCAGGCCGCGGCGAATCGTAGCGCGGCGGCGTTGGCAGCCCGTCGCGCTACCGCGTCGAGCGCCAGCAGATCGGCGAGCGACGACGGTTTGGAGGAAGCAACCACCTCCAAAGTTTCCACGTTCACTGCGTGTATGAGGTCGAAGCGCAGACGTCGATCCAGGAAAGCTTGAACGGCAACTTCATTGGCCGCGTTCAGTACGGCCGTCGTGCCCGGCGCAGCGCGCAATGCCTGCCATGCCAGATCGAGACCTGGGAAAAGCGCCGCATCAGGCGTCTCGAACGTCAAGGCACCCATCGCCCGGAAGTCGAGCCGCGCCGCACCGCTCTCGATGCGCTCAGGCCATGCAAGGCCAACGGCGATGGGCACGCGCATGTCGGGCGTGCCCAATTGCGCGACGACCGATGCATCGGTGAACTGCACCATCGAATGCACCACGCTCTGAGGGTGGATAACCACCTCGATCTGTTCGGGCAAAACACCGAACAGATGACGCGCTTCGATGACCTCGAGCGCCTTGTTCATCATCGTCGCGGAGTCGACCGAGATCTTGCGGCCCATCACCCAGTTGGGATGGGCACAGGCTTGCTCCGGCGTGACCTGGCTCAAGCTGCCGGCCGCGCGTGTGCGGAACGGACCACCCGAAGCGGTGAGGATGATCTTGTCGATGCGTCGACCCCAGGTCGCCGGGTCTTCAGGCAGTGATTGGAAAATGGCCGAATGCTCGCTGTCGATCGGCAGCAATGTCGCGCCTCCCTCGCGCACGGTGTGCATGAAGAGTTCGCCGCCGACCACGAGCGCTTCCTTGTTGGCCAGCAATAGCCGCTTGCCGGCGCGCGCAGCAGCAAGGCAAGCGCCAAGCCCCGCCGCGCCCACGATGGCGGCCATGACTGCGTCTACTTCGTCGTGCGAGGCTATCGCTTCGATTGCGTCCGGCGCCGTCAGCACGCGCGTGGCACTGCCGTTTTGCTTCAGCTTGTCGGCCAGCAGGTCAGCGTGTGGCGCGCTGACCATCACAGCGAAGCGCGGCTTGAAACGCATGCATTGGGCGAGCAGTTCGTCGACCTTTGTCGCGGCCGACAACGCGAAAACCTCGAAGCGATCGAGATGGCGCGAAATCACATCGAGCGTGTTGACGCCGACCGAACCGGTCGAGCCCAACACGGTGATGCGCTGCTTAAGCGTATTCACAGAATGACCACAACATCATCGCGATCGGCAAAGCCGGAAGCAGTGCGTCGACCCGATCGAGCACCCCTCCATGGCCGGGCAGCAGATTGCTGCTGTCTTTGGCGCCAGCGCTGCGCTTGATGAGCGACTCGACAAGATCGCCGACCACGCTCATCGCCGCCATGAACACCACGCCGATCAGCAGCAACCACCAGCCCCGTTGCGCCAGCCGCGTGTAGAGGCTCGCAACCGTTGCCTGCGCCGACGCGTCGGCCCAAACCCACGCAAGCGCCAGCACCAGAACACCGGCCATACCGCCCCAAACCCCTTCCCAACTCTTGCCTGGACTGATCGACGGTGCCAGTTTGTTGCGCGTGAATTTGAGGCCAAAGGCGCGTCCGGCGAAATAAGCGAACACGTCGGCCACCCACACAAGCAGCAAGATCGACAGCAAAAAATTAATGCCGATCATGCGAGCCTGCACTGCGGCCATCCACGCCACCCACAACGCCAGCAAGCCGCCCACCACGCGCAGCGGTTTGGGAATGCGCGGCCAGCCGGGCACTGCGGCACGCAGCAAAAAGGCCCCGCCCAACACCCAGGCCGCACTGGCGATGATCCACACGATGGAAAGCGACTGATTGGAAAGCGACTGATCTAGCAAACCTAGCGCCCAGGACAAAAGGCAAAGACAAAGGATCTCGGCCCCGAAAAGCAGCGAGATGCCCTGCCCGTAGCCATTTAGCTTGCCCCACTCCCAACCCGCCGCGGCAATCAACGCCAGCATCACACAGGCGAAAGGAATGGGAACGGTGCCGTTGGAAGGATAGAAGAGAGCCGGCAACAAGATCGCCAGAAGGACGATCGCCGTGATGATTCTTTGCTTGAGCATTTGACCTAAGTTGCGTCAGGCCGGCTGTCTGGCGCGCTCGGCGCCCGACGAAAGCTGCGCAGAGGTCTTTCCGAAACGACGCTCGCGACGCTGGAAGGCACCGATCGCCTCATCCAGCGCGGCCTCGTCGAACTCCGGCCAGAGCTTGTCGCTGAAGAACAGCTCCGCATAAGCGCTCTGCCAAAGCAGGAAGTTCGACAACCGCTGCTCTCCACCGGTGCGAATAAAAAGATCGGGGTCCGACACATGGGAAAGCGCCATCTCGCGGTCGAGGCTGACTTCGGTGATCGGATCGCCGCGCTCGGCCAATGCAGCTGCGGCACGGGCGATGTCCCATCGACCACCGTAGTTGAAGCACACGTTGAAAATGAGGTGCGTGTTGTGCGCCGTCGCTGCCTCGGCCTGCACCAATCCAGCAGATATCTTTTCGGACAGACCGCCACGCTCACCGACGAAATGCAAACGCACACCGTCTTTGCTCAGTCGGGGCACTTCACGCGTCAATGCACCCACCATCAGGTCCATAAGGCCCGAGACTTCCTCGACTGGACGATTCCAGTTCTCGGAAGAAAACGCGAACACAGTCAGGACGCCGACACCACGATCAACGCAGGCCTTGACGCAGCGACGGAGCGATTCGACACCCTGCTTATGACCGGCAACACGCGGCAAAAACCGTCGCGTGGCCCAGCGGCCATTGCCATCCATGACAATGGCTATGTGATTGGGCACGGCAGGTGTTTGCCCCATGCTAGACGGCCATGATCTCCGCCTCTTTGGCGGCGACGAGGCGGTCGACTTCCGAGATATGACGGTCGGTCACTTTCTGGATTTCAGCCTCGGCACGCTTTTGGTCATCTTCCGAAGCCAGCTTGTCTTTCACGAGTTTCTTTACCGATTCGTTGGCATCGCGTCGGAGATTGCGCGTAGCGATCTTGGCGCTCTCGCCCTCGTTGCGGACCAGTTTGGTCATCTCGCGCCGACGCTCTTCGCTCATGGCTGGCAACGGCACACGAATGAGGTCGCCCATCGACGCCGGGTTGAGCCCCAGATCGCTTTCGCGAATCGCCTTTTCGATCTTGGCGCCCATGCCTTTTTCCCAAGGCTGGACGCTGATCGTGCGCGAGTCGAGCACCGAGACATTGGCGACCTGGCTCAGCGGCACCGACGATCCGTAGTAGTCGACGTGGATCGAATCGAGCAACGCCGAGTTGGCGCGGCCGGTGCGGATCTTGGTGAGGTTGTTCTGGAATGCGGCGAGCGACTGGTTCATCTTGACGTCGGTCGCACTGCGAATGTCTGCAATGGTCATCTATAAGTACTCCTCAAGCGTGCACCAAAGTGCCTTCGTCTTCACCCAGCACGACGCGTTTGAGCGCACCGTTCTTGAAGATCGAAAACACCTTGATCGGCAGCTTTTGATCCCGGCACAGCGCAAATGCCGTGGCGTCCATGATCCCGAGATTGCGCGAAATCGCCTCGTCGAAGGTCAGGCTCGTGTAGCGAGTCGCGTTCGGGTCTTTCTTGGGGTCAGCGCTGTACACGCCGTCCACCTTTGTCGCCTTCAGCACCAATTCGGCGCCGATCTCGGCACCGCGCAACGCGGCAGCCGTGTCGGTCGTAAAAAATGGGTTGCCGGTACCGGCAGCGAAGATGACGACCTTGCCCTCTTCGAGGTACTGAAGCGCCTTTGGCCGCACGTAAGGCTCGACCACCTGCTCAATGGCGATGGCCGACATCACGCGGGCCACGAGCCCCTGCTTGTTCATGGCGTCGGCAAGTGCCAGTGCGTTCATGACAGTGGCGAGCATGCCCATGTAGTCGGCAGTGGCCCGGTCCATTCCGACCGAACCGCCGGCCACGCCGCGAAAAATGTTGCCGCCCCCGATCACGACCGCCAGTTCGACGCCCATGTTGACCACCTCAGCCACCTCTTCGACCATGCGGACGATGGTCGCGCGATTGATGCCGAAAGCGTCGTCGCCCATAAGCGCCTCCCCGGACAGCTTCAACAAGATTCGCTTGTGGGCTGGGCGGGGTTCGGACATGGGCATTTTCCTTCGGTGTTTGCGGGGCGAGTGTAGAGCGGGAATTACGCCGCCGCCTTGGCTGCGGCCACTTGGGCAGCAACTTCTGCGGCAAAGTCATCGACCTTTTTCTCGATACCCTCGCCGACCACGTAAAGGGTGAAGCCCTTGACGCTCGTACTAGCGGCCTTGAGCATGGCTTCGACAGTCTGCTTGTCGTTCTTCACGAAGGCCTGGTTGTGCAGCGAAACCTCTTTCAGGTATTTCTGCACGCCGCCTTCGATGCGCTTGGCGACAATGTCCGCCGGCTGGGTTTTCTTGCCCTCGGCTTCAGCGGTCTTGCGGTCTTCCTCAGCTTTGCCGGCAGCCACAGCGCGCTCTTTTTCGATGAGTTCCGCAGGCACATCGGTGCTCGAAATAGACACGGGTTTCATCGCTGCAATATGCATTGCCACGTCTTTGGCTGCAGTGTCGTCACCTTCGAACTCGACCATTACGCCAATGCGCGTGCCGTGCAGGTACGACGCCAGCTTGCCGTTGCCAGCAAAATGCTTGAAGCGGCGAAAACTCATGTTCTCGCCGATCTTCCCGATCAGGCCCCGGCGCACGTCTTCGAGCGTCGGGCCAAAGCCATCTTGCTCATACGAAAGCGCGCCAAGTCCAGCAATATCGGCCGGGCTGTGTTTCGCCACGAGCATCGCGGCGGCGTTGGCAAAAGCCAGGAAGCTGTCGTTCTTGGTAACGAAGTCGGTTTCGCAATTTATTTCGATCATGCCGCCCGCATCGCCATCGACAAACGCCGTGACCACGCCTTCGGCGGTGATACGGCCCGACGCCTTGCCGGCCTTGTTGCCGAGCTTGATGCGCAGCAACTCTTCGGCCTTTTCCATGTTGCCCTCGGCCTCCGTCAGGGCCTTTTTGCATTCCATCATCGGCGCGTCGGTCTTTGCGCGCAGTTCGCCGACCATGCTTGCGGTGATTGCAGCCATTTTTCTATCTCCGTAACTTCAAAAATCAGTATAAAAAAAAGGGGCAACGAAGCCCCTTCTTCAGGCTCGCGAGAGCGTGGATCAGGCCGAAGCACCTTCTTCGACTTCGACGAATTCGTCGCTGCCGCCGCCTTCGGCGATGGCCTTGACGACGTCACCGGCGGCGTTGTTGCGGCCTTCGATGATCGCGTCGGCGATGCCACGGGCGTACAACAAGACGGCCTTCGAAGAGTCGTCGTTACCAGGAATCACGTAGTCGATGCCTTCAGGCGAATGGTTGGAGTCGACCACACCGATCATCGGAATGCCGAGCTTCTTGGCCTCAAGCACTGCAATCTTGTGGAAACCCACGTCGATCACGAAGATGGCATCGGGCAGAGCGGCCATGTCCTGGATGCCACCGATATCCTTCTCGAGCTTGGCGATTTCACGTGAAAAGGTCAGCTGCTCTTTCTTGCTCAGGCTTTCAAGGCCAACTTCTTGCTGCGCCTTCATATCCTTCAAGCGCTTGATCGACGTCTTGACGGTCTTGAAGTTGGTCAGCATACCGCCGAGCCAGCGCGTGTCCACAAAAGGAACGCCGGCGCGGCGAGCTTCCGAAGCCACAATTTCACGGGCCTGGCGCTTGGTGCCGACCATCAAAATCGTGCCGCGGTTGGCGGTGAGTTGCTTGGCGTACTTCATCGCGTCCTGGAACATCGGGAGCGACTTTTCCAGGTTGATGATGTGAATCTTGTTGCGATGGCCGAAGATGAACGGGGCCATCTTGGGGTTCCAGAAGCGGGTTTGGTGACCGAAATGGACACCGGCTTCCAGCATTTCGCGCATGGTGGTCGACATAGAAATAACTCCAAAGGTTGGGTCTAAAATCCAGCCCGTTTTGAGTCTGTTTCGAACATCTTCGGAACAGGACACAACACCTTGATTGGGCTGGTTTGCGGATGCGTTTCAACAGGCACAGTAACAAGTAACTTGGGAGGAATTTGCCAGAAAGCAAGTTCACCAAACATCGTCACCGCATGACCAGCGAAACCCTACGAGTATAGCACTGCCCGCTCTCGTTTTACCTCCGTCACTCCTCCTTGTCGCGTCCCGCTTCGCGCTCCTGCCCACCCCTTCCGCGCTTACGCTTTTAATCCCCATGAACGACCTCCAAGCCACACGCTTTGCACTGCTCGCGGGCCAGACCGATGCGGCCACAGCCATGGAGGAAGCGATCCTCATCGCCGCGTCTGCGGCATGCGCCCATGCCTTCACCCGCACCATGTTTGATGAAGCGCGATCCGCGGCTGCCCTTGCGCCCTCGCAAAGTCCTTTGAGCGGGTTCGCGTTTTCAGCCAAAGACCTGTTCGACATTGCCGGCCAGCCGACCCCCGCCGGATCGGTCGTGCTCGCACATTCAACGGCGGCCAGGGCCGACGCGACCGCCGTTACCCGCCTGCGTCAGGCCGGCGGCATCAATATCGGTCGGACCAACATGACGGAGTTCGCTTTCTCGGGCGTCGGCGTCAATCCGCACTACGGCACGCCGGCCAACGCATGCGACACGGCCACGCCGCGCATTCCGGGTGGCTCGTCGTCCGGCGCCGCGGTGTCCGTCGCGACCGGCGCGGTCTTCATCGGACTGGGCTCCGACACGGGCGGCTCGATCCGAATTCCGGCCGCTCTGAATGGCATCGTCGGCTTCAAGAGCTCGGCACGGCTGGTGCCGACCGATGGCGCAGTGCCGCTCTCCACCACGCTCGATACGGTCTGCGCGATGACGCGATCGGTGCGCGACGCGGTCACTGCGCACGAAATTCTGGCAGCACGACGCGTCGTCGCTGGCACGGCATCGCTTTCGGCTTACCGACTCGCCGTCGTGAAGAACGTTTTTCTCGACGGCCTAGAGCCGACCGTGGCCATCGCTTTCGACCGAGGTCTCAAGTCTCTGC
Organism: Variovorax sp. PAMC28562; assembly: GCF_014303735.1. NCBI lineage: Bacteria > Pseudomonadati > Pseudomonadota > Betaproteobacteria > Burkholderiales > Comamonadaceae > Variovorax > Variovorax sp. PAMC28562. The sequence goes on from NZ_CP060296.1 coordinate 3,998,235, forward strand.
GAGCTGCCGGTGCGTATATCCAGGAGATTGAACTGCCCGAGCTGGCCGAACTCGCCAACCTCAACGCGACCGGGGGTTTTTCGGCCCCCGAGGCTTATGCGTGGCACCGGTTGTTGCTGGAGCGCAGCGGTGCCGGCTACGACTCTCGTGTTGCACAGCGCATCCTGAAGGGTGCTGCCATGACGGCTTACCAGTACATCGATCTGGTTGCCGCGCGCCGGGACTGGATTACTCGCGTCGAGCGCAGCCTCGCGCCCTTCGATGCTGTGCTGTCACCGACGGTGCCGATCACGGCGCCCACGATCGAGAGTGTGGCGCCGGGCGAAGAACGCGACGACATGTTCTTCCGCATAAACAGCCTGCTCTTGCGCAACCCGTCGATCGTCAACATGCTCGATGGTTGCGCCATTTCACTCCCTTGCCACGCAAAGGGCGAGCTACCCGTTGGCCTCATGATCTGGCACGGCGCCCTGCACGATGACGCGGTGCTTGCCATCGCTTTGCAAATCGAGCGGACACTACAAGAACGGTAGCTTGCCAGGACATTTGCTTCTCGCGGCTTTCAAACGCTGTCTTGCACAGGCAAGCAGCGGACCCCTCATTGATTAAAGAGTTCGAATGAAAATCGCGATCGTTGGCGCCGGCATCATCGGCGTCACAACCGCTTGGGAGTTGGCGGCCGACGGCCATGAGGTGACTGTCTTCGAACGCCGCGGCGCAGCCGCTGAAGAGGCCAGCTTTGCCAACGCTGGCGTGGTCGCACCCGGCTACGTCACGCCTTGGGCAGCGCCAGGTATGCGCGGCAAGGTGCTTCGGTCGCTGCTTTCTACGCACGGCGCCATCAAGCTTCGCTGGCCGATCAGTGCGCGCGATGTCGGGTGGATGTCACGCTGGCAAAAGGCCTGCAAACTGGAAACGTACCTGGCCAACCGAAGCCGCATGCAGCGCCTGGCGTTCTACAGTCGCACGCGCCTCCACGAGATCACCGAGGCCCGCGAGCTGAGCTACGAGCGAAGCGATGGCTACCTGGTTTTGCTGCGCTCGAAACGCGAGCAGAAACTGGTGCAGCCTGGCCTCGACGTATTGCGCGAAGCGGGTACGAATTTCCGGGAAGTCGATGCCAACGAAGCCCGGCGCATCGAGCCGGCACTGAGCACCGACACAGACCTGGCGGGCGCCATTCATTTGCCGGACGACGAGGTCGCCAATTGCCGCCAATTCGCGTTGCTCCTGAAGTGGGAGGCCGAGGCACTTGGGGCTCAATTTCATTTCAATTGCGATATCGCGCCCCTGAATCGATCGGCACCTACTTCCCTGTCGTTGGCTGCCGGTTCGCCCGCCCTTCCCTTCGATGCGGTCGTTGTGTGTGCCGGCTTGGCTTCTGCGCGTCTTCTGCGGCCGCTGGGCCTGCGGATTCCGCTGGCGCCGGTGTACGGCCACTCGATCAGCGCAAACATCCGCGAGCCGCTGAACGCGCCGCACAGCGCGGTAATGGACGAGCGCTACAAAGTCGCCATCTCTCGCCTTGGCCAACGCGTTCGCGTAGCCGGCAGCGCAGAACTCGGTGGATCACTCGACACCATGAACCCCGCTGCACTTCAGACGCTTTACAAGGTGTTGCAAGACTGGTTTCCGGGCGCAGCCACGCTTCAGTCGGGCGTGCAGCAATGGAAGGGTGCGCGGCCGATGCTGCCCGACGGTCCGCCGGTGCTCGGCGCCAGCGGAGTGACAGGTATCTGGCTCAACCTCGGGCACGGCTCGAGCGGCTGGGCGTTGTCTTGCGGAAGCGCGCGCGTATTGGCCGACTTGGTCGGAGGGCGACGACCCGAGATCGATCTCGAAGGTCTGGGCGTCGAACGATTGATGTTGGCCTGAAAATATCGAGCGTCATGCAACGCATCACATCCGAAACGATTTGCGATCTATTCGACATCGCGGCCACGCGCCGCATCGAAATTGCACATGCCGCCGGCCTTCCTGCGCACACGCTCATGCAGCGCGCCGGCATGGCGACCGCGCGGCTTGCGATGGCGATCACGCCGCACGCCCGCACCATCTGGATCGCCTGCGGTCCGGGAAACAACGGTGGTGACGGCTTCGAAGCTGCGTGCGAGTTGCAGCGTCGCGGCTTCGCGCCCGTAGTCACTTTTTGTGGCGATGCAGCGCGTTTGCCCGCGGACGCAATGGCATCTCTGCGGCGGGCCCGCGACGCAGGCGTCGTCATCGTCCACGAGCCACCCGCACGACATGACCTCGCGATCGACGCCCTGCTCGGCATCG